>PKQR01000050.1 GCA_017578085.1 Bacillota bacterium | reverse complement strand
AGAGGCGCATGGACGCCTTTTCCTTGATCTCGACCGCCGTGAAGCCGGGCGTGTTGGTTTCCACGAGAAACCCGCGGATCTCGCCGTCGTCGTCCTTGGCCCAAATGACCGCCACGTCGGCCAGGTTTCCGTTGGTGATCCACATCTTGGTGCCGTTGAGCACCCAGCCGCCGTCCCGTTTGCGGGCGCGGGTCGTCATCGAAGCCGGGTCTGAACCCGCGGACGTTTCGGTCAAGCCGAAACAGCCGACGGCTTCGCCCTTGGCCAGGCGCGGGAGCCAGTAGCGCTTTTGCTCCTCGCTGCCGAACTTGTAGATGGGGTACATGACCAGGGCGCCCTGCACGGACGCGAAGCTGCGGACGCCCGAATCGCCCGCCTCCAGCTCCTGCATGATCAAGCCGTAGGCCATGTTGCTGATGCCGGCGCCGCCGTATTCCTCCGGCAGGTTGGCGCCCAGCAGGCCCCGTTCGCCGAAAAGGCGCGGCCACTCCTTGGGGAACTCGCCCTTCTCCCAGAGGCGGCCGGCCACGGGGACGATGGTTTCCTGCACGAACTCCCGTACCATGTCCCGGACCGCCCGCTCCTCGGGCGTGAACAGTTCATCAATCCGGAAAAAATCGGTCATGCCGCGGGCTCCTTTCCAGGTGTCGCTCGGTTGGAGCTATACGCTTTCGGCGTCGCCTCTTCCTGCGCTATTCAGGCTCCACCAGCCGCCAGCGTAGGAACAGTTCGTTCTCGTGGCAATAGGCGGAAACCAGCTCCAGGCGGGGCATGGGCTGCAGGAGGGCGGGACCGGACACCATGGTCAGGTCGTGGCTGCTGCCGGCGATGCGGGGGGCCACGGTCCAAAAGATCTCGTCCACGAGGCCTTCCTTAAGGCACCCATGGTTGAAACGAGGTCCGCCTTCCGAAAGCAGGCGCCGGACGCCGTAAGCTTCAAAAAGCAACCGCCACACGGCCTGCAGGTCGAGGGGGCTTGCGTCCAACACGGCCACATCGGCGACCGCTTCGATGGCGGAAAGCCGCTCCCGTGGCACCGTCGCGGCGGTGACGACCAAGGGGCGCCGGGGAGCCTTCTGGAAAAACGGAGCCTCCAGGGGCAGGTTGCCTGTGCCGGTGACGACCACCGCAAGCGGCTGCCGGGCGAGCCCCAGGGCGATGCGGCGGTGCTCGAGTTCAGCCGGGACCCCGGGGTAGAAGGAATCGGTCCGCACCGTGCCCGCTCCCCGGATGACGGCGTCAAAGTGGACCCGCAACCGCTTCATGAGGGTCCGGTCCAGGACGCTGCCGATGGGTTCCCGGACGCGGTTCAAGTCCAGGGTTGTCTTCCCGTCGATGGTGCTGACCATGTTCACGGCCGTCCAGGGGCGGCCGTCCCGGCCGGCGGGGAAATCCAGCTCGTCGTAGATGGCGGTGGGCTCCACGTGGCCGGCCACGGTCGGAAACAGGCGCTGCATCCGTCCATCACCTCGAGGATGAGATCACCTCGATTTGTTCCGGCAGCTGCACCACGATCTGCGGCTGTCCTTGAAACGCTTCCACGATGCCCCGCACCCGCACACGCCGGTTGAGGTAGCGCTCCTCCGGCGAGAGGAAAAGCTCGCCGAAGGGTGGGCGGATGACCACGGTGAAGTCCCGGCGGGGATTGGGGCCGAAGTTGAGAAAGATGATGCCGCTTTGCCGGTCCCGGTGCACCCGCCGCACGACGCCTTCCACGGTGGCCGGCAACCCAATGTATTCGCCCGCCGCCTGCCAGTCCACGAGCTGAGCGGCCGCTTCGCCCCAGAAACCGCGTCCCGCCGCCAGGGCTGCCCGCTGCCGGTCTAAGAGAAGGTGGAAGTGACGATCATTGGGCGGTATCCTGACGGTGACGGCCCAGCCCTCTTCGACCAGGCGGGCGTTTACGAACACGTCCCCGGCGTACACGTAGGCCAACAGCCTGCCGTGGCTGTCCCGGGGCTCGGCGTCCAGCTCCAAGCGCACCACCTGGCCCGCTACTAGCCGCTGGTTGAGGGTGCGGGCCGCCCAGCCGGGTCCGCGGCGGTCGTCGGATTCCCAGTCGATTTCCGGTGCGTTGATGCCGATGTAGCGAACGGTTTCTTCGCGCTCGTCGCGGGTGCGCACGACAATGGTATCCCCATCGATCACCCGCGTCACCCGGGCCTCAAGAACCGCCGGTGATGGCGGACCGGCGCGGTCGGGTGCGGGGCGCTGCCACCATTGGACCGTAATCGCAGCCAGCGCGAGCGCGGCGAGGAGGCAGACCGCAAAGAGCCAGCCGAAGCGATGACGGGTGATGGCCATACACAACCACTTCGCCCAAGGCCCCGGCCGATTCCTGCCTGCAGTGGCCGGACGCCAGGCCGTACTACCGGGGATGGAGCGAGTGGGTGGGCACGGCGGGGTGGTGGGCGGCCATCGGTTCGTGCTGGAGCCGGTGCCGGCCGGTACCGAGCCCCTGCGCATCCAGCGCTGACGCCGGACCGCCCACCTGGCTCGGCGGCCTTAGCCTTCCGCGGCCGCTTGCTGCATGCTCTGCTCGAGGATGTCCAGGCCCCGGTTGAGCTGCTCGTCGGTGATGACCAGCGGCACGGGGAACCGCAGCACGTTTCCGTCAAGGCCTGCTTGGAGGACGATGGCGCCGTTCTCCCACGCCCTGCGCACGATGCGCTGGGTGAGCTGGCCATCGGGTTGCTTGCTTTCCTTGTCCTTCACGATCTCAAGGCCAATCATGGCGCCGCGGCCGCGTGCGTCGCCTACAAAGGGGTAGCGCTCTACCCAGCCGCGCATGCGCTCGAGCATGATCCGCCCGATTTCCTCGGCCCTGGCCAACAAGTTCTCCTCCTTGATGATGTCAAACACCGCCAAGGCCGCCGCGCAGGCGACGGGGTTGCCGGGGAACGTGCCGCCGAGGCCGCCCGGCACGGGCGCGTCCATCAGCTTGGCCTTACCAACTACGGCGCTCAAGGGCAGCCCGCCGCCCAAGGACTTGCCCACGGTCATGAGGTCGGGCTCCACGCCCACGTGCTCGACGGCAAACATGCGCCCGGTGCGCCCAAAGCCCGTCTGCACCTCGTCCACGATGAGGACGATGCCGTGCTCGTCGGCCACGTCCCTAAGCCGCGGCAGGAAATCGTCGGGCGGGACGATGTAGCCGCCTTCGCCCTGGATAGGCTCGACGATGATGGCCGCCACATCGGTGGCTGCCACGCCGGCCTTGAACAGCCGGCGCAAGCTTTCCATCACCATGTCGGTGGTGATGCCCCGGTACGGGTTGGGGTAGGGAATGCGGTAGACCTCGGGCACGAAGGGGCCGAAGCCTGCCTTGTATGGGTGCACCCGGCTCGTCAGCGACAAGGCCATGTAGCTGCGGCCGTGAAACGCGCCTTCAAAGGCGATGACGGCCGGGCGACCGGTGGCGTAGCGGGCGATCTTGATCGCGTTTTCCACCGCCTCGGCGCCCGTGTTAAAGAGCAGCGCCTTCTTGGGCGTGCTGCCGGGGACGGCCTCGCACAGGCGGCGGCATACTTCCACGTACACCTCATAAGGCACGACCGCGTAGTCGGTGTGCAGCAACCGCTCGGTCTGCTCCCGGATGGCGGCGACCACCTTGGGGTGGCAGTGGCCCACGTTCAAGGACCCGACGCCGCCGGCAAAGTCGATGTACTCGCGGCCGTCCACGTCCACCACGATGGCGCCCCGCGCCTTGGCGGCCACAAAGCCCACATGCGGGGTCTTCGCGCGCGCGACCCAGCGGGCGTGCTCCGCCAGGATGGCCGCGGAGCGTGTGCGGCCCGTCGGCTGTTGTTCCATAGGCTACCTCGCCTCCCGCATGACAATTTGCCATTGGGGGAAGGGGTCCTTCTATAGGAACGGAGGACGAAGCTCACAAAAGCTGGGGCCGGAGGACCAAACGCACCGGCGCCGGGACTTTCTGCCCAAAAGCAAAGGAGCCGCCCCTTTTGCGGGCGGCTCCCTTGCGCGCGGGGATATCGAGCTGTTGCCGAAGGGGAGCGGCAGCCAGGGGTCCGGGGGTCGGGGAGGTTTGTTGAGGCATCCCTGGCGCCGCCGGTTGGGGGGAACCATCACCTCCCGGATGAGTGCTGTTCCGCCTCCAACCGGAGGCGGTGGGGCCCTGCCTACCCCGTGACCCGTTGTCTTCAGTCTACCGGCACGGCGCTTGGGAAGCCATTCCAGACCCATGCCGTCCTGGTGCCAAGTTGGTGGAAACTTAAGGGAAAGCGGGTCAACCGTCCCGCCGGGGAAGGAACGGGCCTGGTCGGGGAGAGAAGTCCCCTCGCGACAATGCCGGGACGTGCGCGGGTGCGGGCGGTCGGCGCCTGCGCCGGCAGACAAGGAAGCGAGCGCGGGCATGCGGGAGCGGCTGAAGGCGAGGCAACGTCAGCCCAGACCGTTGAAGTTCACCTTCATCATGGCCATGGTGGCCTTCTCGGGCCTGCTGTCCTTGACCCTCGCGGCGGTGGCCACCTACCGCTTTACGACGGACCTGAGAGAGCAGGTGGTGAACCAGGGCGAGCAGCTCGTGGCTGAGCTGGCCGGGGAAGCGGTGCGGCTCATGGGCATCGCGGACCCGCTGGAGCGGGAACTGAGCCTTAACATGTTGACGCACCGCATCACCATCGGGGATGTCCTCTATGCCCAGGTGGTGCGGGGCGGCCGGGTGGTGACCCAATCGGCCCTGGCGCCCGAGCTGCTCTTTCCGGTGGAAAGCGATCCGGCGTCGCTGCCTGCTTTGCAGGAGAGGCTGACCGGCCGGTACCTGCACCTGGACCTCGTGCGCATGCTGCCGGGCGAGCCGAGCCCCAGCTACGTGAGGCTCGGCGTCTCCCTGGAAGTGGTCGAGGAGAAGGTGCGGCGAAACTGGATGCTGATGATCGGCCTCACGGTCATCTTCACCGCCATCGGGGCGGCGCTGGCGTTTGGGCTGTATTCGGCCATCCTCAAGCCCCTGGAGCGGGTGATGGCCTCCATCCGCCGCCTGGGCGCCGGCGACTTGGGGGCGCGCGTGTCCATCCAGGGCTCGCAGGAACTGCAGGATCTGGCCCGGGCTTTCAACCGTATGGCCGAGGAGATCGCCCGCCGCAACGACGAGCTGCAGCGGGTCAACGCGGAGCTGCGGGCCGCGTACCGGACCAAATCCGAGTTTCTCGCGATGATTGGCCATGAACTCAAGACGCCCTTGCACAGCGTGCGGGGCTACTGCCAGCTCTTGCTGGAAGGCTTGGACGGGCCGCTGACGGCTGAGCAGCGGGCCGACATCCAGGCGGTGCTGGCCGCCGGCAACCACCTGCTGTCGCTCATCGACAACATTCTCAACTTCAACGCGTCGGGCACCGACCGGCTGCACTTGACTGAGGTGCGCCTGGGGTCCATCATATCCCAGGCCATCGACCACGTGCGGCCGCTGGCCCAGCGCAAAGGCCTTGAGCTGCTGGTTGAACCAGGGGACGTGGAAACCGTCCATGGGGACGAGACCAAGATTAAGCAAATCCTGATCAACCTGCTGCACAACGCGGTCAAGTATACCCCACGAGGCACGGTCGCTGTCCGGGTGGAGCGGGAGCCCGAGGGCGGCGTGCGCCTCCTGGTGATCGACAGCGGGCCCGGGATCCCGGAGGAGTGGCGGGAGCGGATTTTTGAGCCTTTTGAGCGCCTGCACGTCAACGAACCCGGCGAGCAAAAGGGCCTAGGGCTGGGGCTGGCGGTGGTCCGGACCTACGCCCGCGCCCACGGCGGCGACGTGACGGTGGAAGATGCACCGGGCGGCGGCAGTTGCTTTATCGTGCGGTTGCCCGAACGGCCGGATGCTGCGCCGGCCGGGGCCTTGGCCGGCGAAACCGCTATGGCGGCACGAGCAGGAGGTGAGCGCCGATGACCAGGATTCTCATCGCCGAAGACGACCCGTCTGCACTGAGGCTGCTGACCAAGTTCCTCACGGCCAAAGGGTACGAGACGCTCACAGCCGCCGACGGCCGGGAAGCGTTGCACGCCTTCCTGACCCACGAGCCGGACCTGGTGCTCCTGGACGTCCAGATGCCGCACATGGACGGCTGGAGCGTGCTGCGGGAGATCCGGAGCATGAGCTCGGTGCCCGTCATCATGCTGACCATCCGCAACAGTACCGACGACAAGGTGCGGGGCTTGACCGAGGGCGCGGACGACTACGTGACGAAACCCTTCGACTTGAAGGAGATCGACGCCCGCATCCAGGCGGTGCTGCGGCGGGCCCGGGCCCAGACCGGCGGCGCCGTAATTGCCGTGGGGCCGCTGGTGGTGGACGACGAGGCGAAAGAGGTGCGCCTCAACGGGCGCCCGGTGGCCTTGTCGCCCAAGGAATACGAGCTCTTGCGCCTCTTGGCCTCCCGGCCGGGGCGGGTGTTCTCGACGCAGGAGATCCTCCAGGCCGTGTGGCCCGAGCGGGTGCACGAAGGCTCCGCAGAGGATGTCAAGAAGTACATCTACTTCCTGCGCAGCAAGCTGGGGGACGACCGGGACGGCAACGGCCTCATCCAGACGGTGCGGGGTTTCGGGTACAAGCTCGTGGCCGATTAAGAGTGGCTTGCATAAGACTGGCTTGAATAAGGCTGGCTACAAGCTGGTCGCATTGCTGCCCGCCGCCAGCAGCCCTACGTCGACCCTGGTGAGGGCTTCCGAGCGGTAGGGGCTGAAGGTGATCCGGCCCAGGCCGACGCTGGCGTTGCGGACCGTAATGCCGTCCAAGGCCCGCTGCTCGACCTGCACCTCAAAGCCGTGCTCCCGCAGCCGGGCCGCCAGTTCCTCGGCCAGCCGGTGCGCGTCCGCGAAGGCGACGTTCACCAAATAAGAGCCCAGGAACCGCTCGGGCAGGACCTGCACCCGCAGCACTTCAAAATGGGCCGGCATGGGGAACTCCACCGGGATGACCAGCTGCTGGCCCGCGTAGATGCGGTGCACCGACGTGATGCTCGGGTTGTAGCGCACGATCCGGGGCATGGGCACACGAAAGCGCGCTGCCACCACCGAGAGGGTGTCGCCCGGTTTCACGATGTACAGAAAGCGTGCCTGGCGCTCGAGGCTCGCGGCTGGCCCGCCGAGGAAATTGAGGGTGTCCGGGTCAAGCACACCCGTAGGCGTCAAGCCGTAGCGCCGCTGCAAGCGCGCCAAGGCCTCTGCCGTCGCGGCGTCGAAGGCGCCTGTCGGCGGTGCGTCGTACAGACCCAAAGCACGGAGTACGGCCTGTACTTGCCAGATGTCCTCAGGCGTGGGCTGCTGGGTCGCCGCCGGGGCCTGTGTCCTGGTCACCGCCGCGGCAGGGGGCTGATCCTGGGCGCGCGTTAGGTCGACGGCCGGCGAAGCGGGGTTGCCCGTCAGGAGCACGGTCAAGATCAACAACCACAGGACGCCCGCGCGCACCATCCTGTCCCCGAGCGGCCTCCTCTCCAGACGATACAGCGAGTTTCCGCGTGGGTCGGGCCGTTTCCTTCCGTCTCACCCCCACCCGCCGGGCCAAGGCGAGGGATCGCCCCCCGTCGATCCCGACGAAACACCTGACCCGGCCGCGCCCAGAGTTCGTTCTACAGCAACACCAACGCTCATTACTTTGTCATGAGCTTCTCCCACAGGAACCAGAGGACGACGAGGAACCCGATGAGCTCCAGCATGCTTGCTCCCCCTTTCCTCGCGATGGTCCGCCCAGGCTCCCCTCCGATACTGCAGGTTATTGTCCATTTGGTGGGCGGATCCTCCCATGCCGGCGAGGCAGCGGTTGGCGTATTTTGGAAATGACGCCACGGTTTGCCACGCTGACGCCATTCGGCGCGCCGCTCTAGGGGGAGGGGCGGCAGGGAATGCGCCCGGAGAGGCCGAACCTACTTGCGCCCATCGCGGCGAGCATGCTTCAAACCGGCGGTGACGGCTGTGACGCAATCCATGTGGCTGGACATTCTCATCATCTTTGGCCTGCAGGTCGTCTACGTCTCCCTTATGACGTTGCGCTGGCTCCTTATTATGAAGGGCAACCGCTACCCCGCCGCGGCGTTGAGCGTCGCGGAGGTCATCATCTGGGTATACGCCCTGGGCTTGGTGGTGTCGCAGCTGGACGACTGGCCGCGGCTTGTCGCGTATGCTCTAGGCTTCGCCACAGGCCAGCTGACGGGTTCTAAGCTTGAAGAGCTCCTGGCCTACGGGTATACGGCCGTACAGGTGGTGACCAAGTCGCCGACGGAGCTGCCCCGGATCTTGCGGGAACAGGGGTTTGGCGTCACCACGTGGCCGGCCAGCGGGCGCGACGGGCACCGGGAAGTGATCTTGGTGGTGGTGCGCCGCCGGTGGACAAACGAGCTGTTTCGCCTTATCGAAGCCCACGAGCCGGGAGCGTTTACCGTGTTGATGGAGCCCCGCTCCTTCCGCGGCGGCTTCCTCGCCCGGCGCGTACCGCCCATTCCCGGATCCAGCCCGCCCATTGCCCCCGGACCCGCGGCGTGAAGCGGCCGGGGTTTCACTGCTGAAGGCCCGCCAGCGCCTCCGGCAGCCCGTCGATTTCCTCGGCTCCCACCGGCACCGTGATGCTCGACCCGGTGAAATCGTCGCCGATGGGCTCGAAGCGGCCGCCCAAGTGCTGGTGGAGGAAGGCTTCCTGCACCGCGTAGAACGAGATGCGGTTCTCGGGGCGGACGAAGCCGTGACCCTCGTCGGGATACAGGACGTACGTGACCGGGATCCCGTGGGCCTGCATCGCGGCCACGATCTGCTCCGACTCCGACTGCTTCACCCGCGGGTCGTTGGCCCCTTGGGCGATGAGCAGCGGCCGCTGGATCCGGTCCACATACGTCAGCGGCGAGCGGGAGAGCAGGAACTCCCGGCCCTCGGGCGTCCGGTGGTCACCGACGCGGGCGGCGAACAGCTCCACCTGGGGTTCCCAGTAGGGCGGGATGGACTCGAGCAAGGTCACCAGGTTGGACGGGCCCACGATGTCGACGCCGCAGGCAAAGAGTTCCGGCGTAAAGGTTAGGCCCACCAGCGTCGCATAGCCGCCGTAGCTGCCGCCGCTGATACAGATGCGGTCAGGATCGGCGATGCCGTTGTCGATGGCCCATTGTACCGCGTCCACCAGGTCGTCGTGCATCTTGGCGCCCCACTCGCGGTTGCCCGCGTTGAGGAAGGCCTTGCCGAAGCCGGTGGAGCCCCGGAAGTTGACGCTCAGGACCGCGTAGCCGCGGTTGGCCAGCCACTGGTGGATGCTGTTGTAGCCCCAGTAGTCGCGGGCCCACGGGCCGCCGTGCACCTCCAGCACCATCGGCAGCGGTTCCGCCGGGCGGATGCCGTCTTCGGGCTCGTGCCACGGCGGCAAGGTCAAGTAGCTGACCAGGTTCAGGCCGTCCCGGGACCGGATGATGACCGGGTGCATCTTGGCCAGCGGGAGCCCTTCCAAGGCCGAGCGGTTGGTAAAGAGGAAGGTGGCGGTCCGGGCGTCACGGTCGTAGCGGTAGTAGCGGACGGGGCCGTTGTCCAGCGAGTAGGCCGCGATCCAGGTGCGGTCGTCCCAAGTCCGGCTGACGACCTCCAGCTCGCCGTCGGCCACCTGCGCCAGGTACTCCAGGTCGCCCGCGATGCGCTCATCCAGCACCTGCCACGTGGTCCGATCGTAGGTGGACGCGGCCGCCTGGACGACCAGCTCCGTAGGATGCACGAGGGCGTTATCGACGTCCGCCCTCGGGTCCTCGTAAAGCACCTGGACTGCGCCGGTTTCCAGGTCATGCACGGTCAGGGCGGCCGTATCCCGGCCACGGCTGTCGAGCATGTACAGCTTGGTGCCGGTCGCGTCCAGCCCGATGGGATACGTGGTGAGGCTGTCTTCCATGGAAACCGTGGCGAACGGGTGCCACTGGCCCTCGACCCGGCGGAGGATCGACAGCCCGCCGTCGGGGGTCATGGTGATGCCGAAGCGGATGTTGTAGTCCAGGTCCAGGACGAAGTCCATCAAGCCCTCGTTCTCATAGAGAAGCTCGCGTTCACCTGTCCGCAGGTTGACCCGGTACAGGTCGTGCAGCTGCGGGATTCGGTCGTTGAGCCCGACGACGATCTCTTCGGGGTGCTCGGGACTGACGGCCCAGATGTACGCCGCGACGCCCTCGGGCGGCGTCAAAAGGCGCGTTTCGCCGGTGGCCACGTTGACGCTGTAGACTTTCCAGTTCTCGTCGCCGGCGGTGTCCTGCATGTAGATAAGGTAGTCCTTCAGGTAGGTCCATGAGTAGGACATGATGCCGCGCCCGCGGTCATGGGTGACGGGCTTGGCGGCAGCCGGGTCGTCGCTAGGCCCGACCCAGACGTTCATCACGCCGTCGCTGGGCGCGAGGAAGCTGATGTACCTGCCGTCGGGGCTGAGCCGGACCGTGGTCCGGTCAGGGTTGCCGAACAGCACTTGCCGGGGAATGAGCGGTACCGGGTCGCCATCCGCGGCCATGCTGTGCGGCACCGCCAACACGAAAAGAAGCACCAGCACGCTCAAGCCCAGGCCGAGGCGCGAGGCGACTCCTGGCCGGGACGCGGACCGGCGCACGCGGAGGGTGAGCATGGGGAACACATCCTTTCTGGAAGGGCTTTTCTCCGGGGGACCACCGCCATCTCGCGGGCCCTTTGCCGCCAGCGGTGGCCTACGGGAGGATACTTTCCAACCCGCCGCGCCCGATCCTCCCCTGAGGAGTCCAAGAGGCGCTGGGGACCCGTGGAAACCGGGGGCCGTTCAGTTGCCGGAGGGCCGCCTGCGGGGGGCCGCGCCTCGTAGGGCGGCCCGCAGCGCGGCCAGCAAGGCGCCGGCACCCGCCAGGCTCGTGCCGGCCTGGAAGGCGTTAAAGACTATCCCGGCCGCCGCAGCCTCCCAGCTGCCCGAGAGCAGGGCGCCCGCCAGGAAGTACCCGAACATCATCCAGAGGCCGGCGACGGCGAGACCGAAAGAAAAGCCGATTCTGGGCGGACATGGGCGCAGCACCTCCCTCGGGTCTTCGGGACCCCGTCGAATACATTCCCCGTCGAGGGACATTTGTCCCTTTTTGAGGGGAAGTCCGTAACTCCCGAGCCGGAAGGGGCTTTGTTAGACTCCGTCTAAGGAGTGAACGGTGATGTCGACCTCCTCCACCGCGCGTATCGCCATCATATTGTTTGCGCTCTTGGCCATGGTGGTCGGGTTTCTGGAGGCCGATCGGGTCGTGCACTGGCCGGACGAGTCGTCAAGCGCGCCCGAGGCGCAAGAAGTGGCGGTAACCGTGGTCATGCGCAACTTCCGCTACGTGCCGGAGGAACTCCGCATCCCGGCCGGGACCCGCGTCGTGTTTGTCAACGAGGACGAGGTGCCCCACAACGTCGTCCATAGCGCAGGCCAGCGGGTGGGCACCGCTCCCAGCCTTTTCGAATCGCCCGTCCTGCAGTCGGGGCAGCAGTGGTCCTTCGTTTTCACCGAACCCGGCGAATACTCGTTTCTCTGCACCGTCAGCGCCCATCAGCTGATGGGCATGGTGGGCAGGGTAATCGTGGAAGAATTGCCGCCAGTGGCGAACAGCGCTTCCGCCAGGTGATCAGGGGATCGCATGAAAGGGTAGGCCCCGGGGCGTTGGGGTCCGCTGGACCTGTTTCGCCGGACCCGCCCCGGGGATTTATTTTCGCCGGCAGAGCAGGCGCTGCCGCGCCGGCCGCTGGTGCCGGCCCAAGGCAGGGTGCCGCTAGATCCAGCCCCGGGCCTTGAGGGCCGCCGCCAGCCGTTCCAGGGCCGCCATGTACGCGGCTTCGCGCAGGTTGACGTTGTGCTCCCTGGCGAGGCGGAACACCCGCTGGCACGCCTGCACCATGGCCCGCTCCAGGCGCCGGTTGACCTTTTCCTCGCTCCAGTACCAGCGGTTGAGGTTCTGCACCCATTCGAAGTAGGACACCGTCACCCCGCCGGCATTGGCCAGGATGTCGGGCACGACGGTGATGCCCCGCTTGAAGAGGATCGGGTCCGCTTCGGGGGTGGTGGGCCCATTGGCCGCCTCCACGATGAGCCGCGTCCGGATCTTCGGGGCGTTTTCGGCGGTGATGACGTTTTCCAGCGCCGCCGGGATGAGGATGTCGCACTCAAGCGTCAAGAACTCATCGGGCGGGATCTCCTGGCTGCCCGGGAAGCCCCGCACACTGCCGGTGCGCCGCTTGTGCGCGAGCAGCGCCACCGGGTCCATCCCCCGCGGGTCGTAGGCTGTGCCCGAGGAGTCGCTCACCGCGACAATGCGCACGCCCAGCTCATGCAGCATGCGGGCGCTGATGCTGCCGGCGTTGCCAAATCCCTGGATGACGGCCGTCGCGCCTTCCAATTCCCATCCCTGGTAGCGAGCGATTTCCCGGGCGGCAACGACGCAACCAAAGGCGGTCGCCTCCGATCGTCCTGCCGAGCCGCCCAACACCAGGGGCTTGCCCGTGATGACGCCCGGCTGGTCCTTGCCGACGATGCGGGAGTACTCGTCCATCATCCAGCCCATGACCTGGGCGTCGGTGTAGACGTCGGGCGCCGGGATGTCCAGTTCGGGCCCCAGGGCCGAAGCGATGGCCCGCACGTAGCCGCGGCTCAAGCGTTCCAGTTCGCCGCGGGACATGGTCTTGGGATTGCAGACGACGCCGCCCTTGCCGCCGCCGAAGGGCAGCTGCATGACGGCGCACTTGAACGTCATCCACATGGAGAGCGCCTTAATCTCGTCCAGGGTGACGTCGGGGTGGAAGCGGATCCCGCCCTTGGCGGGCCCCGTCACCAGGGTGTGCTGCGCCCGGTAGCCGGTGAAGGTGCGCAAGCTGCCGTCGTCCATCCGCACCGGGATGGACACGATGATCACCCGCTCGGGCTCCTTGAGCACCTCGTAGACGGCGCGGTCGAGTCCCAGCTGTTCAACGGCGGTGAGCAGCTGGCGCTGCGCGTTGAGGAAGGGATTCGAGTGCTGCACCATCGTGGTCTCGACGTTCATGGGGACATCCTCCTGTGCCCGGAATGGGGAGGACCGGGGCGAGATTGGTGTGGACAGTCCATTTTACTATAAATGTCGCCAGGGATTCGGCGCCTGG
>PKQR01000189.1 GCA_017578085.1 Bacillota bacterium | reverse complement strand
CGTGCTACGCCGATACGCCGACGGCGCAAAACCGCGAGCACTGCATCTTCGGCGCCGACCGCTGCGTGGCGGTGAACCCTTCCGACACGGCGCCGGCGCTCATCGTGCTGGACGCCCGCATGGTGATCCGCAACAGCCGCGGCGTGCGGGAGGTCAATGCGGAGGACTACTTCATCGGGCCCTCCGTGGACATCACCCGCATGACGGTGCTGGAGCCGGGGGACTTGCTGGTGGCCATCCGCATCCCGCCCACGTGGGCCGGGGCCCGTTTCTACTTTGAAAAGGTGTCCGACCGCAACACATGGGACTTCCCGCTGGTCAACGTCGCGTCGGCCATGTTCCTGCGGGGCGGGGTCATCGACCGGATCCGCATCGCGGTCAACGGCGTGGCGGCGCGGCCGATGCGCCTCACGGGAGTCGAAGAGAGCGTCATCGGCGAGCCGCCCAACGAGGACACCGGGGAGCTGGCGGGGCAGCTGGCCATCTGGGGCGCCCGGCCCCTCAACTATAACCACTTCAAGGTGCCTCTCATGAAGAACTTGGTCAAGCGGGCCATCCGGGGGGTCGAAGCGTAGCAGTGGAGATCCTGCGGTGGGAACGGAATCCCTGGGGCCAGCAAGTCCTGAGAGGTCTTGGGTGGGATACGCTTTATGTGGCCGCAGCGGTGGGCGTCATCTTCATGATGGCTCACGCGTTGTACCAGTGGAAACGGCCCGCCCAGATCAACGGGGAAGAAGATCTGGCCCGGCTCATGCAGATGTACGAGGGGGTGCCCGAGCGGGTGGTGCGCCACCCGCTCGCCTCCCGGATTTTCCACTGGGCGATGGCGGCCGCCATGTTCGCCCTGCTCTTGACGGGCTTCTTGCCCATCCTTGGGGTGCAGTTCAGCTGGGTGACGGCCCACTGGATTTCCGGCATCGTCCTCACGGGGCTCGTGCTCTTCCACATCGCCCACTCCACGTGGATGGGCTTGGATACCATGTGGATCAGCCGGCGGGAAATCCAGGACGCCTGCAACCAAGTCCGGCGCCTCTTGGGCAAGGAGGTGCCCGAGCCTGGGAAACCCGGGAAATACCCTCTGGAGAACAAGCTGTTTCACCATGCCACCGCCCTCTTCAGCCTCGGGGTCATCGGCACGGGCCTGTTGATGATGGTGCGGGTGGACACGCCCTTTTGGGTACGCAACCCGTATCTTCTGCCCGATGCGACCTGGGGCGTCATCTACGTGATTCACGGCGTATCTGCGGTGGCTTTCGTCACCATGATCATGGCCCACATCTATTTCGCGGCGCGGCCCGAGAAACGCTGGATCACGTGGTCGATGATCCGGGGTTGGATCAGCCGGCGCCATTACTTGCAACACCACGACCCGGAGCTCTGGCGCGTTGAACCTGAGGGCCCGAGAGCCCGCCGCAAGGTTTCCAGGCCTGGAGCGGGACCGGTTTCCCGCCCGCGCACGGCGGGAGGACGGAAGCCGCAAAGCGGAAGGACCTAATGGGTTAACGGGGGAGGCGAGGTCGGTGCCAGCGGCTAGGTTAACGGAACTGCGGGAGCACGCGCGGGCGGTGGAAGAAGCCTACGAGTTTATGCTGGCCTACGCCGCCCAGGGGCTGCGCAGCCACAGGGAGTCGCCGGTGGGTATGCAGCTGCGGGCGCATCTTGAGCGTTCTATCCTCGCGTGCCGCCGCCTGCCCGATGCGCTCCAACAGGCCGTGGAAGAACTGGCCTTGGAGCCGGCGGAGGTGTACGCAGGTTTCATGCGGGTGCTCAAGGCGGACGCCGATCGGGCGCGGGCCGTGATGGAACTGGTGTTGGCGCAGCCGGATATCGGTTCACAGCTTATCGACAATCTCAACGCGGTCATCCATGTGCGCAGCCTGTTGACGGACCTGTTCGTCATCGATGAGGTCGTGGACCGCTTCAGCGCGGAGGCCGCGGTTGAAACGGCCTAAGGGCCCGGCACCCGGTACGCCCGCGGCCCGAAAGCCCGGGCAGCCCGCCAAAGGGCGAGAATGGCGCATTTGACAGGCAAGTCCCTAGGATTTACTCTGGGGCTTAAGGAACCGTCGCGCCAGCCGCCGGGGACGCCCGTCGGCAGATGGCAGGGGAGGTGAGCCCCCGTGCTGGTGGACCGTTTTGGCCGCCGGGCCCGCAAGCTCCGGATCTCGGTCACGGATCGCTGCAACTTCCGCTGCGTCTACTGCATGCCGGAAGATGTCGCCTTCATGGACCGGGAAGAGCTGTTGACCTTCGAGGAGATCGAGCGGGTAACCCGGGTGGCGGTGCGGCTCGGCATCGAAAAGGTGCGCCTGACGGGCGGCGAGCCCCTTGCCCGGCGGGACGTGGAGCGCCTGGTGGAGCGGCTTGCCGCGATCCCGGGCTTGCGTTCCGTGAGCATGACCACCAACGGCTATTTTCTGCCGGCCAAGGCGGCGGCCCTCAAGCGGGCGGGGCTCAACGGCCTCAACATCAGCCTCGACACCCTGGATCCCGACCGCTTTCTCTTGCTCACCCGCCGCGACTACCTGCGCGAGGTGTTGGCGGGCCTCGATGCCGCGTTGGCCGCGGGTTTCGCTCCCATCAAGGTCAACATGGTGGTCATGCGGGGCTACAACGACGACGAAGTGGAAACCTTCGCCCTGCTGGCCCGCACGCGGCCCCTCGTGGTCCGCTTCATCGAGTTTATGCCCCTGGACAACGGCAACGTGTGGAACGAGCGCCTCGTCGTGCCTGCCCGGGAAATCATCGAGCGGATCGCGAGCGTGGCGCCGCTGGAACCCTTGGAACACGACCCCAGCGAGCCCGCCCGGCGCTGGCGCTTTCGGGACGGGCAAGGCGAGATCGGCGTCATCGCGTCGGTGACGGAGCCTTTCTGCGCCCACTGCGACCGGCTGCGGCTGACGGCCGACGGCAAAATCCGCAACTGCCTGTTTGGCCTCGATGAATATGATGTGCGGGCGGTGCTGCGGGGCGGCGGATCGGACGAGGACATCGCGGCCGTGTTTCAAGAGGCGGTGGCCAACAAGTGGGCGGGTCACCTGATAAACCGCGCAGGGTTTGTGAAGCCGGAGCGGACCATGCACGCCATCGGCGGCTGACGGCGCGCCGGCCCGCTCCGGCCTTTTACCTCAGGCGCGGCTTGCCCAACAGCGCCCGCAGTGTCATGATCTTCCCGAGATGATACCCCCGGTGGCCAATGACGTACACGATGCCCTCCGCCAAGGTGCTGTAGTTGGCCGTTCCCTGGGTGGGACGGGCGAGGGCGGCCGGGTCGTCCAGGAGCGACGCGATGTGCTCGCTGCGCTGGCGGAACACCTCGCGTAGCTCGTCCAGAGGCGGCAGCTCCCCGCGGCCGTCGGTGCCGATGGGGAAGAGCTGGTCGTGCTCAGGCGGGATGTCCACCGGCAGCCCGGCCCGTTTCAGCAACATGGCGTCGTAGTAGGACATGTGGCCCAATTGCCACGCGATGGGGGCCAGGTCTTGCGGCCGGGCCGTCGCTTCCTCCGGCGAGACGTCTTCGACAGCTTGTAGGACGCGCTGCGTGCTCAACTGCCATTGGGTTTTGAGCAGCCCATGCCAATCCATCGCAAATCCCCTTTCTGCTGCCCGGA
>PKQR01000188.1 GCA_017578085.1 Bacillota bacterium | reverse complement strand
CCTTCGTGATCGCCGCCTGCCGCGCCCGGTTGAACGAGAGCGTCAGCGTGCGGATCATTTCCGTGGCGTTGTCCGTCGCGGCGCGCATGGCCCGCATACGGGCCGCGTGCTCGCTGGCCTTGGCCTCCAGCAGCGCCCGGTACACCTGCATATCCACATGCCGGGGCAAGAGCATGCCCAGCACCTCCGCGGGCGACGGCTCGTAAATGTACTCCACAGCCTCGCCCTCTGCCGGCTCGCCGGGCTGCCCGCTCGCCGCCGCCGGCTCCTCCTCGGCAACCAGGCCGCTCAACGGGAGCAGCCGCACCACCACCGGTCGCTGGGAGCCCGTGCTGATGAATTGGGTGTAGATGAGCTTGATCTCATCAAACTGGCCCGAGACGTACAGGTCCGTGAGCGCCCTGGAAATCTCCCGCGACCGCACGAAGTCGATGTCGTCGCCCAGGAACAGGTACTCCGAATGAATCGGACGCCCGCGGCGGTGGAAATGGTCGCGGCCCTTGCGGCCCACGCAGATGAGCGCCCACTCCCGCTCCTCCGCCGCCAGCTCCTGCTCGGCCCGGCGGATCACGTTGGCGTTGTAGGCGCCCGCTAGGCCGCGGTCGGCCGTAATCACCACGTAGGCTACCCGCTTGACCGCCCGGCCTTCGAGCAGGGGATGCCTAAATGCCTTCTTCCCGCCGGCCTGGGCCCGGTTGGCCTTGAGCAGGCGCGTCAAGACCTCCTCCAGCTTCTGTGCGTACGGCCGTGCGGCCAGGACGCTTGCCTGAGCCCGGCGCAGCTTGGTGGCAGACACAAGCTCCATGGCCTTGGTGATCTGCTGGATGTTGCGCACGCTGCTGATGCGGCGTTTAATGTCCCGCATCGACTGTCCTGCCAACGGCTGTCACCACCCTCGTCAAGCGGCGTCCATTGACGCCGGCCGGGCTTTAAGCGGGCTTGTTCGCCACGAAGCGGCCCTTGAACTCCACGATGGCCTGCTTGAGCTTGTTCTCGGTCTCCTCCGAGAGCTGGCCCGTGGTGCGGATGGTCTCCAGGATCTCCGGGCGCTCCGTCCGCATGAAGTTCAGGAACCCGGCCTCCCACTTGCGCACGGACTCCACCGGCAGGTCGTCCAAGTAGCCGTTGGTGGCGGCGTAAATGACGACCACCTGCTCCTCCACCGGCATGGGCTGGTACTGCCCTTGCTTGAGGATCTCCACCGTGCGCTCGCCGCGGATCAGCCGGGCCTGCGTGGCCTTGTCCAGGTCCGAACCAAACTGGGCGAACGCCGCCAGCTCCCGATACTGGGACAGCTCCAGGCGCAGGTGGCCGGCGACCTTCTTCATGGCCTTGATCTGCGCGTCGCCGCCGACGCGGGAGACCGAGCGGCCCACGTTAATGGCCGGCCGCACGCCCGCGTAGAAGAGGTCCGCCTCCAAGAAAATCTGGCCGTCGGTGATGGAGATGACGTTGGTCGGGATGTAGGCGGAGATGTCGCCGGCCTGGGTTTCGATGATGGGCAAAGCGGTCAGCGACCCGCCACCCAGCGCATCGCTGAGCTTGGCCGCACGCTCCAGCAACCGCGAGTGCAGGTAGAACACGTCGCCCGGGTACGCCTCGCGGCCCGGCGGCCGGCGCAGGAGCAGCGACAACTCACGATAAGCGGCCGCGTGCTTGGACAGGTCGTCGTAGACGATCAACACGTGCTGGCCGTTGTACATGAACTCCTCGCCCATGGCCGTGCCGGCGTAAGGAGCCAAGTACAGAAGCGGCGCAGGCTCGGACGCGGTCGCCGAGACGACGATGGTGTAGTCCATGGCGCCGTACTTCTTGAGCGTCTCCACGACGCCCGCGACCGTGGACGCCTTCTGGCCGATGGCGACATAAATGCAGATGACGCCCTGGCCCTTCTGATTGATGATGGTGTCCACGGCCAAGGCGGTCTTACCCGTCTGCCGGTCCCCGATGATGAGCTCGCGCTGGCCGCGGCCGATGGGGACCATGGAGTCGATGGCCTTTAGCCCCGTCTGCAACGGCTCGTGCACCGCCCGCCGGTCGATGACGCCGGGCGCCGGCGACTCCACGGGACGATATTTGTTGGTGACGATGGGCCCCTTACCGTCCAGCGGCTGGCCCAGCGGGTTGACGATCCGCCCGATCAGGGCCTCGCCCACCGGCACCTCCACGATGCGGCCGGTGCGCTTGACCGTGTCGCCTTCCTTAATGTGCGAGTACGGCCCCAGGATGACCGCACCGATGTTGTCCTCTTCCAGGTTGAGGGCCATGCCGTACGTATTGCCGGGGAACTCCAGCAGCTCACCGGCCATGCACTTTTCCAGGCCCCACACGCGGGCGATGCCGTCACCGACCATGATGACGGTGCCGACGTCCTCAATCTCAATGTCCGCCTGGAAGCGCTCTATCTGCTGCTTCAGGATGGCACTAATCTCTTCGGGCCGGATTGACACAACTGTCACCCCACATTCTCAAGTCGGGTCCCGCGCAAGCTCTCCTTCAGCCGCTCGAGACGCCGGGCCACGCTGCCGTCCATGACCAGGTCGCCGATGCGGGCTATGACACCACCGATGATCTCGGGCCGCACCACGTTGCGGATCCGCACCTGCTTGCCCGTGTAGGCCCCCAGGCGCTGCCGCAGGCTCTCCATCTCTTCCTCTGATAACTGGTGGGCGGTCTGCACCTCGACCTCGACGGTGCCCCGCATCTCATCGGCGTATGCCACAAACTGCTGGTACATCTCGGGCAAATACCGTTCCCGGCGCTTGCTTATGACGAGCCGCAAGAACAGGCGCGTGACGTCGGAAACCGGTTCCCCGGCTGCCCGCAGCAGGAGTTCCAACTTGGCGTCGGCCGGGACGCGCTGGCTTTCTACCACCTCGCGCACCCCGGCGTCGCCCCGGATCACGGCCGCCACCCGGCCCAGCTCCTGCTCCACCTGTTCGAGGACCCCGCGCTCGTGGGCCAAATCACCCAACGCCCGGGCGTAACGCCGTGCCAGCCGCAGTTTACCCGTCATTGCAGATCCCCCGGACCGGCCTGTGCGCCCTGGGCCGCCGCCACTTCGTCAACGAACTGCTTCACCAGCCGCTTGTGGTCCTCTGCAGTGAGCGTCTTGCCGATAAGCTTGCCGGCCGCCAGCACGACCAGGTTCGCCACTTCTTCGCGGATGGCGGCGACAGCCATTTCACGCTCCCGGGCGATCTCGGCCCGCGCGCGGGCCAGCTGCTGCTCGGCTTCCTGCTCGGCCTGCTGCAAAATGCGCTGGCGAGCCTCCTCCGCCTTGCGCACCGCCTCTTCGACGGTAGCCTGCGCCTCGGCCTGCGCCTGCTGCATCTTAGCCTGGTACTCGGCGAGCAGGCGCTCCGCCTGTTCCCGGGATTCGGCGGCTTTCCTCAGCGAGGTTTCAATAAACTCCTCGCGCTTGTGCATGATCCCCTGCACAGGCCGCCAGAGAAACTTGTACAAAAGCAGCATGATGATGAGAACGTTGATGGATTGGAACAACCATGTCCAAACATCAAACGTCAGCGGCTGGCTGGGGCCGTGCCCTTCCGCCGCCACCGCGGCCAGCACTGTCAGCAGCATCGCGCGTTCCCCCTTCGCCGGCGCCCGCACGCGGCGCGGCCGGGGAACGG
>PKQR01000049.1 GCA_017578085.1 Bacillota bacterium | reverse complement strand
CGTCCACGGGGTTTCCACCGGCCGTCAACGGGCTGTCCACAAGCTGTCCCCAGCCGGCCAACAGCCCGGACTATCCACCGTTCGAGATCTGCGCCTGGAGCTCCTTCAACGTGGCCGCCAGGCTGGGATCCGTTGCCAGCTGGCTCTTGATCTTCTCGTAAGCGTGCAAGACGGTCGTGTGGTCGCGGCCGCCGAACTCCTCGCCAATGGCGGGCAGCGACGCATCGGTCAAGGTCCGCGCGAGGTACATGGCGATCTGCCGCGGGAACGCGACGTCCCGGGAACGGGACTTGGAGAGCAGGTCCGCGGGGCGCAGGCCGAAATAGCGCGCAACGCACTGCTGGATCGCCGCGATGGAGATCGGCTGCCGGTGCTGCGCCGGCAGCAGGTCCTTGAGGGCCTCGGCGGCCAGCTCGACGGTGATGGGCCGGCCGATGGCGCGCGAATACGCGACGACCCGGGTCAACGCGCCCTCCAGCTCGCGGATGTTGGACTGGGCGTGCTGGGCGATATAGAGCAGCACGTCCTGGGGGACGTTGAGGCCCTCGTCCTCGGCCTTCTTTCGGATGATGGCCGTGCGGGTTTCAAAGTCCGGCGGCTGGATGTCGGCCTGGAGGCCCCATTCAAACCGGGAGCGGAGGCGCTCCTCCAGGTGCGGGATCTCGCGCGGCGGGCGGTCGCTGGAGATGACGATCTGGCGGTTGACCTCAAAGAGGGCGTTAAAAGTATGGAAAAACTCTTCCTGGGTGCTTTCCTTGCCCGCGATGAATTGAATGTCGTCGATCAACAGGATGTCTACCGAGCGGTACTTGGCCCGGAAGGCGGCCATCGCCTTGTGCTGGAGCGCGGTGATGAGCTCGTTGGTGAACGTCTCCGAAGACACGTAAACGACGCGCCGGTGGCTGTGGTACATGCGGCTGTGTTGCGCGATGGCCTGCATGAGGTGGGTCTTCCCGAGGCCCACCCCACCGTAAATGAAGAGGGGGTTGTAGGCCTCGGCCGGCGCCTCGGCCACCGCGAGACACGCCGCATGCGCGAAGCGGTTGCTGGGACCGACGACGAAGCTGTCAAAGGTATAACGCGGGTTCAGGGGGGTCTGGTTGTCGTCCGCCGGCTCCAGGCGCGTCGCCGGCGCAGGGCGGGCCGCCGGCGCAGAGGGAGCGGCCGGCGCGGCCGCGAGCGGCAGCCAATGCCCGTTGACCGCCGGGGGCGGTTCGGGCGCCGGCGCGTTGCCGGGCGCGACGAAGTGCAGATCCCACTCGGCTCCGCATACTTGCCGGAGCGCTACCTGAAGCGCGGGACGATAACGCAGGTAGACCCAGTCGCGGGCGAAGGCGTTGGGCATCTGGATGACGAGGCGTCCTGCATCCAGGGACACAGGCCGTGACTCCCGCAGCCACTCGGCCAGCGTCTTGTCGTCCAGGTCCTGCACCAGCCGGTTGACTGCCTCGGACCAAATGGATGTTAGTTGCTTGTGCATGGTCAGGGGCAGGCTCATGGTGCGCGGGGCCTGCGGCTGCCTCCTTCGCCGAATAGTTCTCTCAGAGACAGTCTGCGGGACGTCCCTCCCAGGGGGTGGGATGTCCCGCGTGGAGCGCCGGCTGGCCCGGCGCGTGCAGGGCTGTTATTCTTGCCCCTTTTTGGCATCTCCTGCTCTGGACGCGGGGGCCGCGGGGACAGTGAAATCCACAAGTTATCCACAGGCCGCGGCCGCTTCACGAAAGGCGTCGTGGGATGGAAACGCCTATACCTGGGCCTTCCGAATTCCACAGGTTTTCCACAGCGCCCGCGGCGCGTCGTGATGGGCACTGGCGGCAGCGCCCCGGCGCGCGGCCGTGTGGAAATCGGCGTCTAGCTGGGCTTTTGCCGCGCGCGCGGGCGCGATGCGGGAGTGATGCGGATCAGGTCGGGCTTGCCGTACCCCGTGGGAAAAGTTATCCACAGATTTCTCCACAGGGGGTTGGGCAAAGATTTTTTTTCGCGCGCCCGCGGGAGGGGCGCGTGGGGCGTGAAGGGGCTTCGCTTGACGCTCTGTCCAGGCCTAGTCTATAATCGAGTCAGTCTTCAGGAGAGGTGAGCGCAGTGAAGCGCACGTTCCAGCCCAATAATCTCCGCCGCAAGCGGACCCACGGGTTTCTGTCCAAGATGGCTACACCGGGCGGGCGGCGCGTCATCAAGCGGCGGCGGGCCAAGGGGCGTCACCGCCTGACGGTGTAGGTGTCGCGGTTGGCGCGGTTGGAGCGCATGCGCCGCCCGCAAGACTTTGAGCGGTGCTATCAGTCCGGAAGGATGCGAAAGAATCGCCTGGCGGTGCTGCACGTGGCGGACTCGCCCGACGGCGTGACGCGGGTGGGATTCTCCGTCAGCAAGAAGCTGGGCAAGGCCGTCGTGCGCAACCGCGTCAAACGGCGGCTGCGGGAGGCGGTGCGCGCCCACGCGGCCAACATGCGCCCGGGCCTGCACCTGGTGGTGTCGGCCCGGGTTGCGGCGCGTGACGCGGAGTTCGCGGAGCTCAAGGCGGCGATAGGGCAGTTGCTGGCCAGTGCCGGCGCGCTCATGGAGCCGCCGCCCGGCGTTCCGGAGACGGGTGGGACGGAGGCTGGTGGCCAATCGTGACCCAGGACACAAAAGCGCGCCGGCCGGGAAATATCATTCAGTACCTAGTTGTCGGTCTGATACAAGTATACCGGCGGGCCATCTCCCCGCTGTTTCCGCCCCGTTGCCGGTTTTACCCGTCCTGCTCGGAATACGCGGAGACGGCCGTGCGGCGCTACGGGGTGCTGCGCGGCGGATGGATGGCCGCGAGAAGGCTTGCCAAGTGTCATCCCTGGCACCCGGGCGGAGTTGATCCGGTACCCTGAATGTTGACAGATACGGGGGCGGCTTGCGCTTGATCGAGTTTTTCGAGGGTATCCTGCTGCAGTTGCTGGTTTTCTTCGCCGACCTGACCAAGAGCTCCGGCTTGGCCATCATCCTGCTCACGATTTTCATCCGCCTTGTGCTTTACCCGCTGACCTTGAGCCAGAGCAAGTCGCTGGCCGCCATGCGCGAGCTGCAGCCCAAGATGGAGGAACTGCAGCGCAAGTACAAGGACAAGCCGCAGGAATACCAAAGGAAGCTCATGGAGCTCTACCAAGAGCACAAGATCAACCCGCTGGGCGGCTGCTTGCCGGTCTTGGTCCAACTGCCGTTTTTGTGGGCGCTGTTCCGGGTGCTGCAGGATTTCCCCCTGGAACAGCGGCAGTTTTTGCTTTGGGACCTGGCGGAGAAGGACCCATTCTACATCCTGCCGGTGCTCTCTGGCGTGACCACGTATGCGCAGATGAGGATGACGGCGACCGGCGACCCCACCCAGCGGGCGATGCTGCTCATCATGCCGGTTTTCCTGATGTGGATCAGCGCCCAGTTCGACGCCGGGCTCGTGTTGTACTGGGTGGTCAGCAACCTGTTCTCCATCGGCCAGCAGTACCTGATCAACAAGCAGTTGGCGGCCGCTAAGAAGGGGGACAAAGCGGGCTGATGCGGGTTATCGAGAAATCCGCGCGCACGGTCGATGAGGCGGTGGCGGAAGCCCTGCGGGAGCTTGGCGCACGCCGCGACCAGGTGGAGATTGAGGTCCTCGAGGAAGGCTCCAAGGGCCTGTTTGGCCTTTTGGGAGCGAAGCAGGCGCGGGTGCGGGTGCGCGTGAAGGAAGGTGCCGCGGACCCGGCCTACGCGGCGGTCACGGCCCCGGCGGAGAGGGCGCAGACCACGGGGGAGGCAGGCCGGGCGGTCGACGTCGCGAGGGACGCCGTGGAAGGCGCGGATGGGGGCTTGGATTCGGAGTGGGAGATCAGCGGCGACTTTGCCGATGAGGAAGCGCCGGAAAAGGCCGCGCGGCCGGCGGGGCCGCCGGATGAGGCGCGGGTGGCGCGGGCCCGGGAGTTCTTGTCCGGGGTGCTGGAGCGCATGGATGTCGACGCCGCGCTGGAAACCCGCATCGCTGAGGACGGCACGGTGCACATCAACATCGTCGGCCAGGACCTGGGGCTCATCATCGGCCGGCGGGGCCAAACCCTGGATGCCCTGCAGTTTCTCGTGAACCAGGTGGCCAACCGGGGCGAAGGCCGGCGGGTGAGGATCATCCTCGACGCCGAGGGTTACCGGGCGCGGCGGGCGCAGGCGCTGGCGGCCCTCGCCCGGCGCATGGCTGCCCGGGCGCGCCGGCTGCGGCGCAAGGTGGCGCTGGAGCCGATGAACGCGGTGGAGCGGCGGATCGTACACCTGGCGCTGGCCGGCGACCCGGATGTGGAGACGTACAGCGAGGGCGAGGAACCGCACCGGCGGGTCATCATCGCGCCCCGGGATGCGTGAGCGGGAAAGCTCGCCCAAGGAAACGCGCAAACGTGGTTTTGGCGCCCGCAGGCCGCCGCGGCGGCCCGCGGGCGGAAGGCGAGACCGCTTTGAGAGCGCGAAACCAAAGACAGGTTTCGCGCTTTTTGCTTGGCGCGAAGGAGCGATGTGTGGGGGGGAAAACCGCCGTGCCAGAAGAGCGAACAGATGTACTGGTAGGGTTGGAAGAATACTGTCGCGAGGTCGGCATCGAGCTGGACGAGGCCGCGGCCGATGGGATGCGGGCTTACTGGCGGATGGTCCTGGCGGCGAACGAGCGGATGAACCTCACGCGGATCACGGGTGACCTCGACGCGGTGCTCAAGCACTTTGTTGATTCCCTCACGGTGCTGTTGACGGGCCTTTTTTCGGTGGGGGCACGCGTTGTGGACGTGGGGACGGGAGCCGGGTTTCCGGGCGTGCCTTTGAAGCTGGCCCGGCCCGATCTGCGGGTCGTGCTGGTGGATGCCACCCTCAAGCGGGTGCGGTTTCTGGAAACCGTCATCGGGCACTTTGGCTGGCGGGACGTGCAGGCGGTGCACGCGCGGGCGGAGATGCTTGCGCGCGATCCCGAAACCGCGGGGACGTTTGACGTGGCGGTGGCGCGCGCGGTGGCAAGCCTTGACAAGGTGGTGACCTGGTCCGTGCCGCTGGTCCGGCCGGGTGGCCATTTGGTGGCGATGAAGGGGCCCGAAGTGGAAGACGAGTTGGCCGGCGCGGAGCGGGCCCTCCGGCGCATGGGCGCGCGCGTGGCCGATGTGCGGAGATTGGCGCTGCCCCGGGAAGCGGGGCGGCGGACGCTGGTGGTCGTCAGGCGGGAGCCTTGAGAGCAGGAGGCGCTCCGCCAATTCACGAAGTGTTGGGGAAGCACCCGCGGACGGGGAGGCGTGGTGCCAGCGTGCGGTTGAGCGAGCTGCTCAGAGGCAAGACGAGCGAGGCGGTCCAGAGGCCGAAGGATCCGGCGACGGAGCTTTTGGCCGGGGGACAGGTGGAGCATATCCCGGTGGACGCCATCGTGCCGTCGCCCTTTCAACCGCGGATGCAGGTGGACGAGGAGGCCCTCGCGGAGCTGGCCGCGTCCATAGCGGCCAATGGCCTCTTGCAGCCCATCGTGGTACGGCGCCGGCCCGGCGGGTATGAGCTGGTGGTGGGCGAGCGGCGCTGGCGCGCCTGCCAGCGACTGGGCTGGCGCACCATCCCGGCGGTGGTGCAGGACCTGGGCGATGAGGCGGCCGCGGCGCTGGCCATGATCGAAAACCTGCAGCGGCAGGACTTGACCCCCCTGGAGGAGGCCACGGGCTACCGGCGCCTGCTGGACCGCTTTGGCTGGACCCAGGAGGAGCTGGCTCGCCGGATCGGCCGCAGCCAGAGCGCCATCGCCAACAAGCTGCGGCTGTTGCGCCTGCCCGAGGCGGTGCAGGAAAAGATCGCCGCGCAGGTGTTGACGGAGCGGCACGCGCGGGCCCTCTTGCGGCTCGAGGACCCGCACGCCCAGGAGCAGCTGGCCGCGGCCATCGAACAGGAAGGGTGGACGGTCGAGGAGACGGAGCGGCGGGTCAGGGAATGGCTGGAGAGGCAGGCGGGGACGGGCGCAGGGGCTGGCGGGGAGCCCGGCCCGGGCGGAGCGGGGGAGGCCGCCGGGGGCGAAACCGCCGGGCGAGCGACGCGGGCGCGGAAAGGCCGGCGGGTCGTGCGGATTTACAAGGACATGCGCGTGTTTCGCAACGGCATCTTGCAGGTGGTGCGAGAGATGGAGCGGGGCGGCCTAGCGGTGGACGTGGAGGAACAGGTTTCCAGCGGCGACGACGGGGACGTTTGGGAGATCCGCCTGACCGTGCGCCGGGCGAAGGAGCGGAGGTGATCCCGTGGGCAAAGCGATCGCGATCGTGAACCAGAAAGGCGGGGTAGGCAAGAGCACGACCGCGGTCAACTTGTCCGCCTACCTGGCCGTAGATGGGGCAAAGGTGCTCCTGGTGGACCTGGACCCGCAAGGCAACGCAACCAGCGGCGTGGGTGTGGAGAAGGCGCGGCTGGAGCGGTGCATGTACGATGTGCTGGTGCAGGAAGTGCCGCTGCCGGAGGTATGGCAGCCGACGGCCATCGAGAACTTATGCGTTGCGCCGGCCACCATCGAGCTGGCGGGGGCGGAAATCGAGCTGGTGGCGGCCATGTCCCGGGAGTTCCGCTTGCGCCGGGCGCTGGATCCGGTGAAGGACCGGTTCGACTACATCATTATCGACTCGCCGCCCTCCCTGGGCCTTTTGACCATCAACGGCTTGAGCGCGGCCGACTCGGCGCTGGTGCCGATCCAGTGTGAGTATTACGCCCTGGAGGGCCTGAGCCAGCTGGTCAAGACGCTAAAGCTGGTGCGGGACCATCTGAACCCGTCGCTGCGGGTGGAGGGCGTCGTGATGACCATGTATGACGCCCGGACCAACTTGGCCCAGCAGGTCATCGACGACGTGCGGGCGTTCTTCTCGGGCCCTGAGGCGAGGCGGTATATCCCCGAGGAAGTGCGGGTGTTTGAGTCCATCATCCCGCGCAACGTGCGCCTGAGCGAGGCGCCCAGCTTCGGCCAGCCCATTGTCCTCTACGACGGTCGCTCCCGGGGAGCGAAGGCTTATGAGGCGCTGGCGCGGGAGGTGAGGGCCGGATGAGCCGGCGGGCATTGGGGCGAGGCTTGCGGGCGCTGATCCCGGCGGAAGGCCCGGAGGAAGTTGTGACACAGATGGTGCCCGTCGACCGGATCCGGCCCAATCCATACCAGCCCCGGGTGGAAATGGACGAGGCGGCGCTGCAGGAGCTGACGGAATCGATCCGGACCCATGGGGTCCTGGAACCGGTCATCGTGCGGGTCGTGGCCGATGGTTACGAACTTGTCGTGGGCGAGCGCCGCTGGCGGGCTGCGCAGCGGGCGGGCCTGGCCGCGATTCCGGCGGTGGTGCGGCACCTGAGCGACCAGGAGGCGGCGGTGCTGGCCCTGGTGGAAAACCTGCAGCGGGAGGATCTCAACCCCATCGAGGAGGCCCGGGCTTACCAGAGACTTACGGAGCTGGGGCTGACACAGGAGGAAGTGGCTGCACAGGTGGGGAAGAGCCGTCCCGCGGTGGCCAACAGCCTGCGACTGCTGAGCTTGGAGCCTGATATCCAGCGGGCGGTCGCGCGAGGCGAGGTGAGCGTCGGCCACGCGAAGGTGCTGCTGGGCGTGGACGACGGTGGGCTGCGGCGGAGGCTGGTGGAGGAAATCATCCGGAAGGGGCTCACCGTGCGGCAGACGGAGGAGCTGGTGCGGGCCCGGGTGAAAGGGCCGGCGGGGAAGGCTGTACGCCCTGCCGTGCGGGTGCGCAGGCACGACGCGATATGGGCCGACTTGGAGACGCGGCTTGCGGAGGCGCTGGGTACGCGGGTCAAAGTCGAGCCGCAGGGCCAAGGCGGCCGCATTGTTATCGAGTTTTATTCGCAGGAGGATGTGGAGCGGCTGCTGGAACTGATTGTTCCACGTGGAACATGAGCGCACGTAGAACTGCTTGTTCCACGTGGAACACAAACCGGACTGGCGGGGAGGGGCGCCCATGCCGCAGCAGCGCGACGACGCACCGCCAACGGCTGTGACGGATTGGGCGGTGCTGCAGCCCGGGCAACCGGTGACCTTGCGCGCGGACTCGCCGCTCCATAAAGGCGTGTACGCGTGTTCGGTGCTGGAAGCGTCTGCGGATCGGCTTCGGGTCAGCATGCCCATGGACCAGGGCAAGATCGTCTTGGTCCCCGTGGGCACACCGGTGCTGGTACAGGGCGAGACTCCCCACGGCCCCTTGGCCATCCAGGCCCGCGTCATCGACCGGCAAGGAGGCTCAGCCCGCAGCCTGCTGCTCGGGCCGTTGCCCCAGCCTCCCCGCTATCTCGGCCGGCGGCAGCCGGGTACGCCAACCCGCACCATCGCCATCACCAGCGGCAAAGGCGGTGTAGGCAAAACTGCCCTCGTGGTCAACCTGGCCGTGGCCCTGTCGGAACTGGGCCAGCGGGTCTGCGTCATCGACGGAGACCTCGGCACCGCCAACGTGGACATCATCCTCAACCTGGCACCCCGGTGGAACCTGGCCCACGTCATCAGCGGCGAGAAGGACATATATGACGTATTAGTGGAAGGTCCCGCCGGCGTCGTCATCCTCCCCGGCGGCTCCGGCCTGCAAGAGCTGACCGCCCTGGATGACCGCCAGTTCGCCAAGCTGCGCAACCAGTTCGCTCGCCTCGAGCGCTACACCGACATCTTGATCCTGGACACCGGCAGCGGATTGTCCCGCTCCGTCACCAACTTTATCCTGGCCGCTGACGAAACCCTGATGGTGACCACGCCGGAACCCCATGCGATTACGGATGCCTATGCGCTCCTTAAGGTTCTAGCCCAGTACGGCCCCCAGCAGCCTATACGCCTGGTGGTGAACCGGGTCCGGGACGCGCGGGAGGCCCAGGACATCGCGCGGAAGATGCTCTTTGCCAGCCAACGCTTCCTCGGTGTTGAACTCGCTTTTCTGGGGCACGTCAGCGAGGATCCAGTCGTGGGAACCGCCATCCGGCGCCAGCAGGACCTGCTCTCTTGGGCACCCCGCAGCCGGGCTGCAGAGGACATCCGGCGGTTGGCCAGCGCGCTGTTGGAAGCCGGTGGAGGGCCGCCTCCCGATGCCGCCCCGCGACCGCGGTCCCTCGTCCAGCGACTGCGATCGCTCTTCGGACGATAACCGGCGACACGCGGCTAAAGCCTCCCGGTGCGCCGGGCGTTCACGCCTGAGGCCGCCGCTTCCCGGCCGGAACACCATTCCTGCAGCGCCAGCCGCAGCCCTTCAGCGATAACGTCGGCCATGCGCATGACCAGGCTCAGGCGGGTGTTTTGCAGGACGAAGTACTCCATGAATCCGCCCACGTTGACGACGCCCATGATGTGCAAGTCGCCCACGGCCGGCAGGTCCTTGTTGACACCGGTTCCGGGCCGCAGGGCCCCGGGCTTGACGGAAATCCACCCGACGCTTTCGCTCCGGCCTAGGCACGCGTCGACCGCGATGACGGCGGTGCGCGCCTGGGCCAGTTCGGGCTGCATCCGCGCCAGCACGTCCCGCAGGTTGGCCGCGTGGACCGGATCGTCGAGGGTCCCCCACACCCGGACCCCCGGCAGGGGATGCCTGCTCAGTTGCGACCCTACCAGCGGGCCGAGGGAGTCCCCCGTTGACCGGTCAGTCCCGATGCAGACGACGCTGAGTTGGTCGCGTTCCGGCAAGCGCGCCGACAATTGCGCCACTACAGCGCGGCAGAGGACCTGGGCGGCGTCGGGATCCGACATGTGCACCCTTTCCGGCGCAGCCGGCCGCCACGCGCGCTCCCAAGCCAGGGAGAGCTTTTGAAAGACGCCCTCCGTCCGTCCCGTCACCCCAGCACCCCGCCGTCGTTGTGTGTCGTCAGAACAGTGACAGTCTATGCACGGCCGGAGCAGCATATACGGGAACGGCTTGCCCTTCTCGCGGGGCACAAAAGCCGGACCGTGACGAACAGGTGTTTGTCACCCTGCTTGCTCTATTTCCTGGGAAATAAATACCGGGACGCGCGGCGTATCGCCGGCAGGGGATAGAGGGGCCAATGCGAAAATGGACCTCACGGACCGAGGCGTCGCGCCCGACCGTAACACTGCCCACAGCCGAGGTGCATCGGCCCCATGGAACCGAGGGCCTTTCACCCCACGCCTGAAACACCGTGGCAACTCCCCGCCGATATTGCCCGGGCCCGCGAGTGCTTGGCGGAAGGGGAGGCTTTGCTGGACCAGGGGAAGGTTGAGGAGGCGCTGGCCCTCCTGCAGGAGGCCGTGCGTTTAGACCCCCGCTACGCCCCGGCCCGCAACAAGCTGGGTGTCTGCTACGTCCGCCAGGGCGAGCTCGAGCCGGCCCGCCGCGAGTTTCTGGCGGCCATCGAGATCGATCCCCGCTTTGCCCCGGCCTACAGCAACCTGGGGAATCTACACCAGGAAGCCGGGCGCCTTGAAGAGGCCGTCGCGGCCTACCGGCGGGCCCTTGAGATAGACCCCGATTATGCGATCGCGCACCACAACCTCGGCGTCGTCTACCGGCGGATGGGCAGGATCAGCGAGTCCGTCGCCCATTTGAAAAAGGCGGCACGGCTCGAATACAGCCGCGGGGGGACCGAAGCGGTCACGGGCCGGCCAGCGGCACGGTGGGCGCCGCTGGCCTGGATAGGCCTCCTACTGCTCCTGGCGTACTTCCTGATGGGGCGCTAAGAGCAGGATCCTTACATCCTCGTGTGGAAGCCTCTCCTAATTTCCAGCCGCTTGAGCAACAGCGGACGTGGTCTTCTGGCCGTAGGCGCACAGGTCCAGGAGGGGACAGGCGCCGCAGCGGGGCCTTTGCTTGCGGCAGCAGTCCTTGCCCAGAGCGACAATGAGGGCGTGGTATTCGCCGTAGAGCGACGGGTCGCGGGGCAGCTGGCGGTGAAACGCCTCCTGCAGGCGCTGATAGCCCAGTTCGCCCGGCGGCACTAGGGCGGCCCGGGAGACCATGCGTACTGTGTACGCATCGATGACAAAGACAGGGTGCCCCGCCGCGTAGAGCAGGATCGCGTCGGCGGTTTCCGGCCCGATCCCGCGGACGCGGAGCAGCTGCTCCCGCAGGACCGCGGCCGGGGCCTGGAGCATCCGATCCAGGCTTCCCCCGTAGTGGTCCTCCAGCAGGGCGAGCACCCCGCGGAGAGTCTGGGCCTTTGCCCGGAAATAGCCGGCGGGCCGGATCGCCTCCTCAAGGTCGGCTGGGCTTGCCTGCCGCATAGCGGAGGGTTCCAGCAGCCCGCGTTCCTTCAGCCGCGCGAGGGCCAGCTCCACGTTCCGCCACGCGGTCGCTTGGGTCAGGATGGCGCCCACGACGATTTCAAACGGGGTATCAGCCGGCCACCAGTGCTGGGGGCCGTAATGGTCGTACAGGCGGGTGTAGACCGTCGCGAGCGGACGCTGGGTCACGGTTTCACCTCCCGGCTGGCCGTCCTGGTACGGATGCGCCTTTCATTATGGCAGACACGCCTGTGGGCTGCAAACCCTCGCCGCCGGCTGGGCGGGAGGGGATAACATACAAGGGCAACGCTTTAAGGAGGCGGCATTCGCATTGGGCAGGTACGCGTACTTGCAGGGCCAGTTTGTTCCGATGGAGGATGCGAAGATCAGCATCCAGACCCACGCGTTCATGTACGGGACGGCGTGCTTCGAGGGCATCCGTGCCTACTGGAACGCGGACGAGCAGCAGTTGTATGTCTTCCGCATGACCGAACACTATCAACGGCTGCTCAACTCGTGCAAGATCCTGCGCATCTCGTTGCCGTACACGGTCGAGGACCTGAACCGCATCAGCCTGGAACTGCTGCGCAAGAACGGCGAGCGGGAGGACGTCTACCTGCGGCCCATCGCCTACAAGTGCGGCCAACAGATCGGGCCCATCCTGGTTGGGGTCCCGGATGACTTCCTTTTGTTTGTCATCTCCATGGGCGCTTACCTGGACGTGAGCAAGGGCCTGAAGGTGTGCGTGTCCAGTTGGACGCACCTGAGCGACAACATGGTGCCTATGCGGGCCAAGATCAACGGCGCCTACGTCAACGCCGCCCTGGCCCGGACGGAGGCTCACGACAACGGCTACGACGAGGCTATCTTCCTGACCAGGGACGGCAAGGTCTCCGAGGGAACCGCGGAAAACCTGTTCATCGTGCGCCATGGACAGCTGATCACGACGCCCGTCACGGCCGATATCCTGGAGGGCATCACCAGGGCGACCATCATCGAACTGGCCCGGGAGGAGCTGGGCATGCAGGTCGTGGAGCGGACCATCGACCGCACCGAGCTGTATGTGGCCGATGAGGCGTTCTTCGTCGGTACGGGGGCTCAGGTCAGCCCGATCGCGGAGATCGACCGCCGGCCGGTGGGCGACGGCAAGATCGGCCCCATTACCCGCAAGCTCCAGGAGCTGTACTTCGACGTGGTGCGGGGCAAGGTGCCCAAGTACAAGCACTGGTGCACGCCGGTCTATTGATTCGGAAGATGCGGATGAGGCTCGGTTTCCTACCAACACCAGTTGGGGTATAATTTGCGCCGGGTCGTTGAAGCCACGGCGAGGAGGTAAACAGCAAGGTGAAGCTGATCGAAAGCCAGGCGAAGGCCATCTTCGCCGAGGCCGGCATCCCTGTGCCTGTGGGCCGCGTCGCAACTACGCCTGAAGAGGCGCGCGCGATTGCACAGGAGATCGGCGGCCGGGTAGTGGTCAAGGCCCAGGTGCCCATCGGGGGCCGGGGCAAGGCCGGCGGCATTCAGCTGGCCGACGATCCGGAGGGCGCGTTCCGGCAGGCCCAGCGCATCCTCGGCATGGACGTGCGCGGCTACAAGGTCGCGCGGGTGCTGGTGGAGCAGGCCGCCGACATCGCGCAAGAGTTTTACCTCAGCATCACGGTCGACCGGGACCGGCAGGCCAACGTGGTCATCCTGTCCGCGGCGGGCGGGATGGACATCGAGGAGATCGCCGAGAAGCACCCGGAAAAGGTGGCCAAGCTGTGGCTCACCGCGGGGCTCGGCCTGCGGGACTTCCACATCCGCCAGCTGGCCGTGCAGGCAGGCGTCCCGGCCGAGCTCTTGAAGCAGCTCGCGCCCATCATGCGCAAGGTCTATGAGATCTTGAAGTCTTACGACGCCACGCTGGTGGAGATCAACCCGCTGGCGCGCCTGGCCGACGGGCGCCTGGTGGCGCTGGACGGCAAGATGGAGATCGACGACAACGCCCTCTTCCGGCAGCAAAAGCTGGCTGCCCTCAAGGAGGCCGAGGGCGACCACCCGCTGGAGCTGGAAGCCCGGCGGCGGGGCCTGGCCTACGTCAAGCTGGACGGCAACGTGGGCGTCATCGGCAACGGCGCCGGCCTGGTCATGACGACCCTGGACATGATCCAGCGCAACGGCGGCAA
>PKQR01000187.1 GCA_017578085.1 Bacillota bacterium | reverse complement strand
CCACCATGGTCAACACCGCCGCGCAGGTGATCAACGTCGGCCTCATCCCCCGCCGGCTCCTGGCCGCGGGCGCGTCCTTGACCGAAGCGACGGAAGCATACGGCCAGTTGACGGGGATGGTCCTGCCGCTCCTCTACATGCCCATGCTGCTTGTGTTTCCGGTGGCGACCGTGCTGACGCCGGCCATCGCCGACGCGTGGGCCGCTGGCCAGCGGGAACGGGCCCGGCGCCGGTTTCTCCTGGCGACGGCGGGCGCCATCGGCGTGGGGCTGGCCACCCTCGCCGTCTTCCGGGCGTTCCCCGACGCCGTGCCGCGCGTGCTTTACGGGGCCCCGGACATCGCGCCTCTGGTGGGCGTCGCCGGCATCGTGGCGCCCTTCGCCTACGTGGCCAGCATCTTCGCGTCGGTGCTCTACGCACTGGGCAAGACCCAACTGCTGTTCGGCACCTTTTCCCTGGCCACGGCCGTACGTCTTGGTCTCATCTACGTCCTCACCGCCGACCCGGATCTCCGCATCGCCGGCGCCCTCTGGGCCATCGCCGCCGATTACGCGCTGACGGCGCTGCTCAACGGCTGGGCCTGCGTCGCGCACTTGCGCCGGTGACGGCCAGAGCCGATCGACGAAAACCTGGACAAACACGGCAGGGAAACGCGCGGCACTGTCGGAAGATGCTCTTATGCATCGCGCGTCGTCGGACTTGGAGCGAATATTGTGCCGTGGCCGCTGGGAGCGGCCCAGCGACAAGGAAGCCGTCTACACCGAGTTTGCACCCGGACGCCGCTGGGGGATACGGGTAGTGCTGTACGTGGACGAAGCCCGCGTCGAAGCCATAGACATGGAATCACCGTTCACCTACCAGTCCCCGCGGCGGTACGTGACGACGGTGCGCCCCCCCACGTGGTGGGAACGCCTCCGAGGGATCACGTTCGCCCACAAGCTCGCGCGGGCGGTGGAAGACAAGCGCCGGGTCGCGGCGGCAGAAGAGCAGCGGAGGGAGTGACACACCGTCCATGGCCGACGGGGTTATGACCCGCAAACAGGAACACAGCGAACTGGTGCAGCATTGGCCCATCTTGGCCGTCGCCTTCCTCGTGTCGCTGGTGTCCACCGGACTCCGCTTCGCCATCGGCCCGTTCATGCGGCCGCTGGTGGAAGAATTCGGTTTCACCCACGGCCAGTTGTCGGGGATCGTCGCCGCCGCGATGCTGGCATTCGGATTCGCGCTGCCGCTGGTGGGGCGCTTGGCCGACCGGTGGGGCAGCCGCGTCGTCGTGGCTGCCGGGATCGTGCTCATGGCCTTGTCGCTGGTCATCGTCGCCGCGTCCCGTTCACCTGTGGCCTTTACCGTGGGCTTCGCGGGCGTTGCGTCGCTGGCCCTGGCCGCCACCGGCCAAGTCGCCCTCAGTCCCGTCATCAGCCATTGGTTCCGCCGGCAGCGGGGCTTTGCGATGATGTTTCTTTCGGCGGGCGGCATGGGCGGCATCGCGTTGATGACGCCCGTTTCCACGGCGCTCATCGCCTCGGTGGGCTGGCGCGCCGCGTACCTTCTGTTCGCCGCATTTGCCGTCCTCGTGCTCCTGCCCTTGGTGCTGCGCTGGGTGCGGGACGAAGCGGGATCCGCCGCCCGGCTGCGTGCGGCCGCCTGGCAGCCGGCCCTGGCCACGACGCCCTTTTGGCTTCTGGCCTGCGGCTTGTTTGCCTGCGGGTTTAGCATGCACCTGATGGGTACCCACGGGGTGCCCATGCTGGAGCACCATGGGTTCGACCGTATGACCGCGTCTTTTGGCGTGGGGCTGATCGGGCTTGTGAGCATCTGGAGCACGCTGGGCTTGGGCGTGCTGGCCGACCGGGTCGGCAAGCCCGCTTTCTTGGGCCTGATATACCTGGTGCGGGGTCTCGGCTTCCTGGCCCTGGTGGCCGTCGGGCATGAGTGGGAGCTGTACCTGACGGCGACCATCGGGGGCCTGGCCTGGGCGGGCAGCGCTGCCTTGACCTCTGCCATCACCGCGGACATCTACGGGGCCCGTGTCGTGGGCACCTTGTTCGGCCTTCTCTATTTCGGCCACCAGATCGGCGCCGCGGTCGGGTCCTATCTCGGAGGCTGGGCCTTTGATACGCTGGGAGACTACAGCGTCGCCTTTGTGGCAGCCGCGGTCCTGCTTTTCATTGGTGCGGCGGCCTCGTGGCGCATCGGCGCCTACCAGCCCGGCGCCCCGGTCGTCGCCCGGGCCGAGCCGGCAGCCTAAACCCGGACCGCCTCGCCCGCGACAAGAAAGACCAGGTACGCCTCGGTCACACCCCGGCCGTAGATCTCCTGGACGGCGCGGCGATAGAGGGCCATCTGGCCCATGTACGGCCGCACCGCTTCTTCCAACGCGTCCTTGGCCACGTCATCCGTTTTGAAGTCCAGCAGCACCAGCTCGTCAGGCAGTGCGATAAGGCAGTCGATGACACCCTGCACGACGACACGCTCGCCCGCCGCCACCTGCGGGTCGAGATCCGGATATACCTCCGCCGCCGGCAGGGCGAGAGTGAAGGGGATCTCCCGCCGGACGTTTCCCGCGTGGCGCTGGAGCCGCTGCCCCAAGGGGGACGCGAAAAACCGGGCCAGCTGTCCCGCGTCCACGGCGGACGCCTGCTCCGCCGTGAGGAGGCCCCGGGCGGTCATAGCCTGCACCTGCGCAACAATCCCGCCCTCGTCCAAGGGCGCGCGGAGGTCCAAATGCTGCAGCACCAGGTGCACCGCCGTGCCCCGCTCGGCCGCGGTCAACGCCCTCCCTGCAGCCTGCAGAAACCGGGGACGGCGCGCCAGGCGCACGGGCAGGCGCACGCTGGGGGCCCCTTCCTCCAGCTCCTCCCGGTTGGCCCGGTCCCAGCGCCGCTTCAGCTCGCTGACGCTCTGCTTGGCCGGCAGCCCGGCCAGCTTGTGCCACGGGTAGCGCCAGGCGACGCGGTCCGCCAACTGTGCGCGCGCCGGGGCGTCATCCACCCCGTCCAGGGGCTCCAGGGCGGCGATGGCCCGCCAATCGACGGCATCGCGGGCGACGGCCGCTTCCGAGGCGGCCAAGGCTGCGACTCGCTCCGCCTCCCAAACCCGCACGTCCCAGCGGGACCTATCCTGGGCCACGGTTTCGTCCGCGGGCGCTGCCGCCATCCCGGCCATGGCCCGCAGGGGCACCCCGTCCCGGTGCCGGCACAGCGCGGGACCGATCCAGTCCAGCCAGCTGGCCGCGGCCAAAAGGTCGCTGTCAGGCAGCGGCCAGCCCCGGTGGGACGCGGCCGCGGCCCACTGCCCGCAGAGCCGCGGCAAGTTCCTGCCGGAACCGATCAGGATCAGTCGCTCTCGAGCGCGCGTCAGGGCCACGTACAGCACCCGCATTTCCTCCGCCAGTTCCTCCCGGCGGCGCCGCTCTCTGACAGCGGCCTGTAGGAGAGACGGCCAGGCGATGCGCCGGTCGGGGTCTACGACGGCAGCGCCGACGCCCAGTTCCCGCTGGAACACCAGGTGCCGGTGGCCAGCCCGGCCCTCGAACCCCCGTCCCAGGTCCAGGACGATGACGATGGGAAACTCCAGGCCTTTGCTCTTGTGGACGCTCATCACGCGCACCACATCGTCGCTTTCGCCCACCGCGGGCGCGGTGCCCAAGTCCCCCGCGGCGTCC
>PKQR01000186.1 GCA_017578085.1 Bacillota bacterium | reverse complement strand
GGCAGAGCGGACACCCCCAGGTCTGCGTACACCACGACCGCTGCCTGCTTGAATTGTATCACGGGGGTGTGTTGCCTACCAGAGAACCGGCAGTTGCAAAAAAGTACTTGACGTACCGTCCCCGTGGTTTTACGATTGTAGCCAATACCGGCCGGAAAAGCGGCCATTGGGACAACTGAATCAAGAGCGATTGCCCGCTCTTATCGAGAGTGGCGGAGGGACTGGCCCGATGAAGCCCGGCAACCGGCAGCTCATTTGCTGCAGCGGTGCCAATTCCTGCAGGACCCAAGCGTCCTGAGAGATGAGAGGGGGGTGCGAACGCAAGCGTAACGTGTCGCCTCTCCTCGTGGAGAGGCTTTTTTGATGCCTGTTGCCCGAAAGGAGGAGGCGGCATGTCCGCTGCAGCCTACAGCGGAGCCGAGATCGTGAAGATTTGCCCCAACGTGTCGGACATCGTGCGCATCACGGCGCGGAAGGCGGGCCATCGCCGGGCACTGGTGTTTGAAGGGCAGAGCTGGACCTACGCCCAGCTGGACGCGGCCATCGACCGGTTTGCCGCGAGCCTCTCCGCCCTGCAGCTGCCCCGCCCCAGCGTCGTGTCGATTTTCACCGAGAGCGTGCCGGAGCTCATCATCGCGTACCTGGGCACCGCCCGGGCCGGCCACGTCACCAACATCGTCAACGGTACCCTGCAAGGGCCCGAGGTGGCCTTCATCCTGGCTGACTCCAACACCCGCGTGTTCGTGACCGATGGCGCCCGCTGGCGCCTGCTGGCCAACCGCCACGACCTGCCGGAAACCCTGGAGCAGGTGCTGGTCGCGCCCGCTCCGGGCGACGGCCCCTGGCCCGCCCGCTGGGCGCGGCCCCAGACCGAGACCTTCTCGAGCTTCCTCAACGGGTCAGGCGCGCGGCCGCGCCACGAAGAGCTGGCGGACGCGCTGGCCGATGAGCTGGACGAGAAGCTGGAGAGCTGGACGCCCGATCCTGACGCCCTCTCGACCCTCATGTACACTTCGGGCACCACCGGCAAGCCGAAGGGCGTCATGCTGTCTCACCGCAACATCGTGGACAACGCGGCTCGCTTCGCCGCGGTCCACTACGGCCCGGACGATCGGCTGGCCATCGGCGCGCCCTTGTTCCACTGCTGGGGCCTGATCAACGGCGCGCTGGCCATCTTCTGGGCCGGCGGCACGGCGCTCATCCTGCGCCGGTTTCGGACGGAGGAGGCGCTGGAGCTCGTCCGCCGCGAGCAGGCCACCCAGTTCCTGGGCGTGGCGGCCATGTACCGCTTCATGCTGCGGGCGCCGGGCAGCCGCGAGGCGCTCGCGTCCCTCAAGGTGGCCCACTCGGCCGCGGCTCCGACCCCCGTGGAGCTCATCGAGCGGCTGCGCGGGGACTTTGGCATCCAATACGCCGAGTCGTACGGGCTGACCGAGACGTCCCCCGTCATCACCACCACCCACTGGTCGGAAACCCGGCCCGGATCCTGCGGCCGGGCGGTCGGGGACACCGAGCTCAAGGTGGTTTCCCCCGACGGCACGCCGGTCCCGCCCGGCGAGGTGGGCGAGCTGTGGGCCCGGGGCACGGCCATCATGCTTGGCTACTGGCGCCGGCCGGACGCGACCCGGCAGGCCATCACGCCCGACGGGTGGTTTAAGACCGGCGATCTCGTGCGCATGGACGAGGACGGCTACGTCTACATCGTCGACCGGGTCAAGGACATGATCAACGTGGCCGGCGAGAAGGTGTACCCGCGCGAGGTGGAAGAGGTGCTGCACGCCCATCCGGACGTGGCGGACGCGGCGGTGGTCGGCATCCCCCACCCCGACAAGGGCGAGGTGCCCAAGGCGTTTGTCGTCCGGAAACCCGGGGCCGGGGTTTCCGCCGGCGACCTGATCGCTTACTGCCGGGAGCGGCTGGCCCGCTACAAGGTCCCGGCGGAGGTGGAGTTCGTCGAGGAGATCCCCCGCAGCGCCTCGGGCAAGACGCTCCGGCGCCAGCTGCGGGTGGAAAGCGCGGCGCAGCCTGTGGCCCAGACAAGCGAAGCAGAGAGGAGCTAAGACCAGTGAGCGAGCGGAGCAGCGTGCGCCCAGTGCACGCAACCATCGGAACCAGCCCGGCAGGCAATGCCGGTTTCACGAACGTCGCCCATTTCACGAACGTCACCCATGCATCGCGCCGGCCGGGAGCGGCGGCTGACGGCGAACCCGCACCGGTTGGCCGGCTCACCCGCCGCGACTTCCTGCGCCTTGGCGCCTCCGCGGCGGCCCTATTGGCGGCACCGGCGGGGCTGTACGGGACGCTGGCGCGGGCGGCCGCGGCGCGGCCCGTCAAGGTGGGCGTCATCGGGTCGCTCACGGGCGCGGTCAGCGTCTGGGGCCGGGTGACCCGGGACGGCGCGACCCTGGCCGTTGAGCAGGTCAACGCCGCCGGCGGCATCCTGGGCCGGCCGGTGGAGCTGATTGTGGAGGACGACGCCTCGGCGCCGGACGTGGGAGTGCGGCGCGCCCGGAAGCTGGTGCTTGAGGACAACGTGGACGTCCTCATCGGCGTCAACCACAGCGGCGTGCTGCTCTCGATCCTCGAGCAGCTGCCGTCCCTCAACAAGGTGCTCATCGGCACCTGCGCCACCAGCGCCGAGGCGACGGTGCAGCGGTTCAACAAGTACATCTTCCGGGTGCACAGCAACTCGGACCAGGAGGGCATGGCCGGCGCCCTGTACGCGGCCCGGTTTCCCTACCGGCGGTGGTCGGTCATCGCTCCCAACTACGCCTACGGCTACGAAACCTGGGGGTCGTTCATCAGCTACCTCAAGCAGCTGCGGCCGGACATCCAGATCCTGGACGTCCAGGCGTGGCCGGCCTTCGGCGCCCCCGATTTCACCAGCCACATCACGCGCCTGCGGGCGGCGCGGCCCGAGGCGGTGGTGAGCGCCATGTGGGGCGGCGACGCGGTCAACCTCATCCGGCAGATGCGGCGCTTCCGCTTCCTGGACGGCATCGCCCTCTTCTCGCCGGCGGCGCTGGCGCTGGATGTGCTGTACGCGCTGGGCGAGGAAGTGCCCGAGAACCTGCACAGCAACGCGCACGGGTATTGGTTTGAGGCGCCGCAAGCCGGGCGCGAGCAGGCCAACCGCACCTTTGTGGAGGCCTACTACGCCCGCTTTGGCGAGTACCCGCACTCGACGGCCCACGCCACCTACACGGCGGTTTGGGCGTTCAAGAAGGCGGCGGAGCTCGCGGGCACCACCGGCACCGACGACCTGATCGCGGCCCTCGAGGGGCTGGAGGTGGACTTCCCAGGGTACAAGGGCTACATCCGCAAGGAAGACCACCAGATCGTCCACGACCAGGCCTGGGGGCGCACCGTGGAGGCGCCCGACCTGCCGTTCAGGCGGCGCATCACGGACCTCCAGTGGTTCAAGGGCGAGGAGATCACGCCCAGCGTCGAGCAGGTGCTGCGCCTGCGGCAAAGCGGCGAGCGGCCCGACTACTACCGCTACATCATCGGCGCGTGAAGGGACGGGACACCGATGGACGGGTTGCTGGCCACAACCGGTGCCGGGCACGCCGGCCACTTCCACCACGCGGTGGAAGCGGCCGGCGGCCTCATCGCACGCATCGACTGGCAGCTGTACGGCACGCTGTTTCTCAATGGCTTGAGCCAGGCGTCCCAC
>PKQR01000048.1 GCA_017578085.1 Bacillota bacterium | reverse complement strand
CCAGCATCGGCCACGTTCGGGATCTGCCCAAGAGCCAGTTTGGCGTCGATGTTGAGAAGGGCTTTACGCCCCACTACATCACCATCCGCGGCAAAGGCAAGCTCCTCCAGGAGCTCAAGGAGAGCGCGCGCAAGGCGGACCGCGTGCTCCTGGCGACGGACCCCGATCGCGAAGGTGAAGCCATCTCCTGGCATCTCGCGGAGATTTTGAAGCTGGACACGACCGAGGCGAACCGGATCCAGTTCCACGAGATCACGCGCGAAGCCGTGACGAAAGCCCTCCAGTCGCCCCGGCCGCTGGACGAGCGGCTCATCGACGCGTACCAGGCCCGGCGGGTGTTGGACCGCATCGTTGGCTACAAGCTGAGCCCGCTTCTGTGGAGCAAGGTGCGGGCGGGGCTGAGTGCAGGCCGCGTGCAGTCGGTGGCGCTGCGCCTCATCTGCGACCGGGAGCAAGAAATCAACAACTTCGTCCCGGAAGAGTACTGGTCCATCACGGGCACCTTTGCGCTCCCGCCGAGCGCACCGGGAGCCCCTGAATCCCGCTTTGTGGCTAAGCTCATCCAGCGGGCGGGCAAAAGAATTCACATCCCCGATGAGGCGACCGCCAAGGCGATCCTCGCGGAGCTCAGGGACGCCCAGTTTACGGTTGCGCAGGTGAAACGCGGTCAGCGACGGCGCAACCCGGCGCCGCCTTTCATCACCAGCACCTTGCAGCAGGAAGCGTCCCGGAAGCTGGGGTTTTCGGCCCAGAAGACCATGACCATCGCCCAGCAGCTCTATGAAGGGCTTGACGTCGGTCCGGAGGGTACCGTGGGCTTGATCACCTACATGCGCACGGACTCCACGCGGGTTGCCGAGGAAGCGCAGCGGGAGGCCCAGCGCTTTATCGACGAGCACTTCGGGCGCGAGTTCCGTCCCGACCAGCCACCCCGCTACCGCACGAGGGAAGGGGCCCAGGCGGCCCACGAAGCCATCCGGCCGACTAGCGTCTACCGCACGCCGGAGATGGTGAAGCCGTACTTGCGCCGGGATCAATACCGCCTATACCAGTTGATTTGGGAGCGGTTCGTGGCCAGCCAGATGGCGCCCGCGGTGCTCGACACCCTTACGGTGGACGTGGCGGCGGGCGAGTACCTGTTCCGGGCCACCGGTTCGTCGGTCCGGTTCCCCGGGTTCATGACCCTTTACACGGAAGGGGTCGACGAGGAGCAGCCGTCAAAGGAGACACAGTCGCGCAGCGACGACGACAGCGACGGGCTGGAGCAGCAGCTGAGCGGCGATTTCGAGCCCGGGCAGTCGGTGCGCGCCGTCAAGTTGGAGCCGAAGCAGCACTTCACCCAGCCGCCCCCGCGCTATACCGAAGCGATGCTGGTCAAGACGCTGGAAGAGAAGGGCATCGGCCGCCCCAGCACCTACGCCCAGATCATCGACACCATCGTACGGCGCGGGTATGTGACGATCAAAGATCGGCGTTTCCACCCGACGGAGCTGGGCCGCCTGGTCGTGGACCTCTTGAAGGAACACTTCCCCCAGATCATCGACGTCGAGTTCACCGCCCGCATGGAGGAGGCGCTGGACCGCATCGAGGAAGGGGACGTGGACTGGGTCAAGGTCGTGCAGGACTTCTACGTCCCGTTTTCCGAAGCCCTGGCGCGGGCGGAAGCGGAGATGCGGGAAGTGGAGGTGGCCGACGAGGTCACCGACGAGGTTTGCGAGCAGTGCGGCCGCAACCTGGTGATCAAGTGGGGGCGCTTCGGCAAGTTCCTGGCGTGCCCGGGCTACCCGGAGTGCAAGTACACGCGGCCTTTGCTCAACGAGATCGGCGTCACGTGCCCCGAGTGCCGCGAGGGCCAGGTGGTGGAGCGCCGCTCCCGGCGGGGCCGCGTCTTTTACGGCTGCAGCCGTTATCCCGACTGCCGGTTTACCAGCTGGCAGCGGCCGTCGCCGTACCCGTGCCCACGCTGCGGGCATTACATGGTTGAGCAGCGCCGGGGCGGGGAAGCGGTGCGGGTGACGTGCAGCAACAAGGAATGCGGATACAGCGGCCGGCCGGATGAAGCGGCGCTGGCCGCACCGGGGCGGGTGTGACGGATGTTTCACGGGACGACCATTGTCGCGGTGCGCAAGGACGGGCGTGCGGCCATGGCCGGCGACGGCCAGGTCACCTTTGGCCAGCAGACCGTCATGAAACACCGGGCCCGCAAGGTGCGGCGCCTCTACCACGACCGGGTCGTGGCCGGGTTCGCCGGGGCGGCGGCCGATGCGTTCGCCCTGTTTGAGAAGTACGAAGGGAAACTGGAGGCGTTTCAAGGCAACCTCCTTCGGGCGGCCGTGGAACTGGCCAAGGAGTGGCGCACCGACCGGGTGCTGCGGCGCCTGGAGGCGCTGCTCATCGTCATGGATCGCGAGCGCATCCTGGTGCTTTCGGGCACCGGCGAAATCATTGAACCCGACGACGACGTGGCCGCCATCGGATCGGGCGGCCCCTTCGCGTTGGCGGCGGCCCGGGCCTTGCTCAAGCACTCAAACCTTTCGGCGCCGGAGATCGCCGCCGAAGCCATCCGTATCGCTTCTTCCATCTGCGTCTATACCAACGACAACGTGGTGGTGGAGGAAGTCTGATGGACCTGACGCCCCGGCAAATCGTCGCCGAGCTTGACAAATACATCGTGGGACAGGAAAAGGCCAAGCGGGCTGTGGCCATCGCCCTGCGCAACCGCTGGCGCCGGCAGCAGCTGCCGGAGGCGCTGCGGGACGAGGTCAGCCCGAAAAACATCTTGATGATCGGGCCAACCGGCGTGGGCAAGACCGAAATCGCCCGGCGCCTGGCGCGGCTGGCACGGGCGCCGTTTGTGAAGGTAGAAGCCACCAAGTTTACAGAGGTGGGCTACGTCGGCCGCGACGTGGACTCCATGGTACGGGACCTGGTGGAGACGGCCGTGCGCATGGTCAAGGCGGAGCGCATGGAGGGGGTGCTCGACCGGGCCCGGGAGATGGCCAACGAGCGCCTCCTGGACTACATGGCCCCGCTCCCCCGGCGCGAGCGGCCCGTCAACCCGTTCGCGGTCCTGTTCGGCATGCCGGCCGCGCCGCGGGAGAGCGACCCGGAGTTTGACCAGCGGGCGGCCGAGGCCCGGCGCGCGCGCGAGGCGCTCCGGGCGCGCCTGCTCGCCGGCGAGCTCGAAAACGAGTGGGTCGAGATCGAAGTCGAAGACACCCGCCCGCCCATCATGGAAGTGTTTTCAGGCCACGGCATGGAGCAGATGGGCGTCAACCTCCAGGACCTCTTTGGGGGGCTGTTGCCGAAGCGGTACCGGAAGCGCAAGATGCGCGTCGCGGAGGCCCGCCAGATCCTGCAGCAAGAGGAAGCCCAGAAGCTCATCGACATGGACGAGGTGACGGCCGAGGCGCTGCGGCGGGCCGAGCAGACAGGCATCATCTTCATTGACGAAATCGACAAGATTGCCGTCACCGGCGGCAAGGGCGCGGGCCCCGACGTGTCCCGGGAAGGGGTGCAGCGGGACATCCTGCCCATCATCGAGGGCTGCACGGTGATGACCAAGTACGGCCCCGTGAAGACGGACCACATTCTCTTTATCGCCGCCGGCGCCTTTCACATGGCCAAACCGTCGGACCTCATCCCGGAACTCCAGGGGCGGCTGCCCATCCGCGTGGAGCTTGAGCCTCTGACCCGCGACGATTTCCGCCGGATCCTCACCGAACCCGAAAACGCGTTGCTCAAGCAGTACGCGGCGTTGCTGGCCACGGAAGGAGTCACGCTGCGCTTCGACGAAAGCGCCGTGGACGCCATCGCGCGCATCGCCGAGGCCGTTAACGCCCAGACGGAGAACATCGGCGCCCGGCGCCTGCACACGATCCTGGAGCGGCTTCTGGAGGACGTGTCCTTCGCGGGCCCGGAGCTGGCCGGCCGGGAAGTTGTCATTGACGCCGACTACGTATACTCCCGCCTGAACGATGTGGTCCAGGATCAAAACTTGAGCCGCTATATCCTGTAACAGAACCGTTGGGAAGGAATTCCTACCTTTTTGTAGAACGCTGTAACCCCAACACTATAAAGGAATCAAAGCAGCTCTCAAGATTTTCCTGCGCCCGCTCGATATGTACGAATGAGGGTCCGGGGAGGTCCGGCAGGGTGGCAGGCATGCGGGGATTCGCACAGCTGGATGAGGTCCTGCGCCTGGCATTGAATGCGGTGGCGCTGCGCCAACAAGTGACGGCGCACAACATCGCGAACGTTAACACGCCCAGGTTCCGTCGCCAGGCGGTCCGTTTTGAGGAGCAGCTGCAGCGGGCCAGGCGGCGAGCGGCGGTGTCGGGCGCCACGACCCATCCGCGGCATCTGCCCGTGGGCACGCAGTCCATCGTCGCGCCGCGCGTAGTCAGGGAAACGTCCACTGTCATGCGCAATGACGGCAACAACGTGGACATCGAGCGGGAGATGGCCGTGCTGGCTGCTGCCGAGACCCAGTATGCGGCGTTAGCGCAGGTGGTCGCAGCCCGCTACCGGATGCTCCGGTCCGCCATCAGCCAGGGAGGCAGGTAAAGGGTCATGCTGCATACCTTCGCCATCAGCGCTTCGGGCATGACCGCCGAGCGCCTGCGCATGGACACCATCGCCAACAACTTGGCCAACGCCAACACGACCCGCGCCGCGGACGGCGGGCCTTACCGGCGCCAGGTGCCGGTGTTCGCCGCCCGGGAAACCCGGGTTCCCGGCCGGCCAGGCAGGTTCACCGGGGCGGGCGTGCGCGTGGTCGGCATCCACCACGATTCGAGCCCCCCGCGGCTTGTCTACGATCCCCACCATCCCGACGCCGACGCTGACGGGTACGTGGCGATGCCCAACGTCGACGTCGTCCGGGAAATGGTGGATCTGATAACTGCCAGCCGGGCCTACGAGGCAAACGTGACGGCTTTCAACACGGCCAAGAACATGGCGATGCGCGCTCTTGACATCGGCAGGGCCTGATGCGGGGATAGGCCCTGTTGAGGAACACGGGCGCTCAGACCAGCCGAAGGGGTGAATCCGGTTGCGCGTCGAGGGGGCGGGGGTGCAGCCCCAACTGCTGTTGCCGCGTGAAGTCAAGGGCAACGCGGCTTCATCCAGCTTTGCCTCCATGCTCCAGCAAGGACTGGCCCAGGTCAACGCGTTGCAGTCGGCCGCCGACGAAGCGATCTGGCGCCTTGCAGCCGGACAAGCCGACAATCTGCATGAGGTGATGATCGCCGTCGAGCGGGCGTCCATCGCCCTCGAGCTGACCATCGCCATCCGCAACAAGCTGGTCGAAGCGTACCACGAAATCATGCGCATGCAGGTCTAACGCGAAGGCGTGGTCGGTGGCTATGCAGGAGTGGTGGACCCGTCTGCGCACGCAGGTGGGCGGCATTATCTCCGGCATGAGCAAGGCGCAGCGCTGGGCGGCTGGCGTGCTCACGCTGGTGGTGTTAGCTGGGCTATTGTACCTGGGATGGCGGACCGCCAATCCCGAATTCGTTCCGGTCTTTACCCGCCTTTCACCGTCGGACGCAAGCGAGATCGTGGCCGCGCTGCGGGAGTCCGGCGTGCCGTACCTCTTGGCGGATAACGGTACGACGGTGCTTGTCCCCGAAGAGCAAGTGTATGATGTCCGTCTCAACTTGGCCGGCCAAGGGCTGCCCCGGGGCGGTGTTGTCGGTTTCGAGATCTTCCTCGAGACGGCCTTGGGCGCGACGGACTTCGACCGCCAGGTCCGGTACAACATGGCCTTGCAGGGCGAGCTGACCCGGACCATCCGCGAGTTGGACGCAGTCCAGGATGCCCGGGTTCACATCGTTATCCCCGAGCGGCGCCTGTTTGCCCGGGACGAGCGGCCGCCGACGGCCTCCGTGTTCTTGCAGTTGCGGCCCGGTGCGCAGCTGACGCCTAGCCAGATCAGGGGTATCGCCCACCTGGTGGCCCGCAGTGTCGAGGGGCTGGAGCCGGAAAACGTGACCATCGTGGATAACCGGGGGCAGGTGCTCTCCGACTTCCTGCGTACCGCCTCGATCCTCGACGGGATGGACAGCGCCGGCGTGGCCGCCCGGATGGAGCTGCAGCGGGCGTACGAGCGGGAACTGGAGCTCAGGGTCCAATCGATGCTGGAAGCCGTTTATGGACCCGGCCGGGCCATCGTGCGCGTCAACGCGGTCATGAACTTTGACCGCGAGGAGGAGCGGGAGGACCGCTACGAGCCTGTCGTGCGGGATCAGGGCATCGTCCGCAGCAGCCAGATCATTGAGGAGCAGGCCACGGGGGCCCAGGCTGTGGCGGCAGGCGTCGTCGGCGTGGACGCCAACGTTCCCGGCTACGTCGCGGACGACGGGCAGACGGGCAGCTTCTCCCGGCGGGAAGAGATCCTTAATTTCGAGCTCAACCGCATCGAACGCGTCCGCATCCAGGCACCTGGCGGCGTCGAGCGGCTGTCGGTGGCGGTGTGGTTGGACGCGCAGTTGAGCGCGGCGGAGACGCAGCGTGTGCAAGAACTGGTGTCAGCCGCTCTTGGCGTCGACCCGACGCGCGGCGACACCGTGATCGTGGACAGCATGCCTTTCGTGGCGTCCGCAGCCTTGCCCGTGACGGCGCCTGAGCAGGCGCCGGCGGCGGTGCCCGTGTGGCTACTGGCGGCGGCTGCCCTGGTGGTGCTGGCGGCGGCGGTTCTCGTGGCGCGGCGGCGCCGTCCTGTCAGGCCGCCCGTCGTGCTGCCTGTGCCTGAACTCGCTGCCGCTGTAGAGGAGTCGACGACGCCCGAGGCCGTCGAGCGGCGGCGCCTGCGGGAGCGGGTGGCGGCCATGGTGCGGGACAACCCGCGCGAAGCCGCAAACCTAGTCAGGGTCTGGCTAGCGGAGGACTGAACCATGCCGACGGAAACCGTTCGCCAGCGGCAACGCAAATTGACCGGGCGCCAAAAGGCCGCGGTGTTACTCATCGCCCTGGGGCCCGAGCACGCGGCCCAGGTGTTCAAGCATCTCCGGGACGACGAGATCGAGAGCATCACTTGGGAAATCGCCAACATGCCCCATGTGGAACCCGAGGTGACTCACGAGGTCCTCGAGGAGTTCGGCCAGTTGGCGCTGGCCAAGGAATATATCAACCAGGGCGGGTTGGAGTACGCCCGCGAGGTGCTGGAGAAGGCCGTCGGGCCGCAGCGGGCGGCGGCGCTGATCGAGCGCCTGACCGCCTCCCTGCAGGTGCGGCCGTTTGACTTTGCCCGCAAGACTGACCCGGCCCAGCTGCTGAACTTTATCCAGAACGAGCATCCCCAGACGATTAGTCTGATCATGGCTCACCTCCATCCCGACCAGGCGGGGGCCATCCTGTCCGCTTTGCCGCCGGACCGGCAGGTGGAGGTGGCCAGGCGGCTTGCGACCCTGGACCGGACGTCCCCCGAGGTGCTGGAAGAGATCGAATCGTCGCTGGAAAAGCGCCTGGCTTCCTTCGTGCGGCAAGAGTATACGGCCGTCGGCGGCATCGAGGTGGCCGTCGAGGTGCTCAACCGGGTAGACCGGCAAACCGAGCGGACCATACTCGAGGCTCTTGAGGAGCAAGACCCGGAGTTGGCCGAAGAAATCAAGAAGCGCATGTTCGTCTTTGAGGACATCGTCACGCTGGACAACCGTGCGCTGCGCAAGGTCATCTCTGAAGTCGACATGTCCGTCTGGGCCTTGGCCCTCAAGATCGCCAGCGAAGACGTGGCCGAGCGGATCTTCAGCAACATGTCCAAGCGGGCGGCTGAAATGCTCCGCGAGGAGATCGAATACCTCGGTCCGGTGCGTCTGCGGGACGTGGAGGAAGCCCAGCAGCGCATTGTGGCTACCATCCGCCGTCTCGAGGAGGTGGGTGAGATCATCATCGCTCGGGGCGGGGAGGACGAGATAATTGTCTAACGTTATCAAGGCCCGTTCCGTTGTGATGCCGCCCGGCGGAGAGCCCGCGGCCGACTTGGTCGGAATGCACCCAACGCGCGGCGTGCGGCTCCTGGCACGCCTGTTCTTGGATTCGGCGCCCTTGTGGCACCTGGCTGCGGAGCGGGCCAAGCAGGAGCTATCCCGGGCCCAGCAGGAAGCGTCGGCCATGCTGGAGGAGGCCCGGGCGGAGGCGGAAACGATTCGCGCCCAGGCGTGGGCGGAGGGGCACCAAGCTGGGCTGGAGGCGGGGCGCGAGGCTGGCCTCCAGGAATGCCGGGCCCAACTGGATGAGCTATTGGCTACGGTGCGCGGCGTACTCGAGGAGGCCCACCGGGCTGCTGCCGACGCCGCTCGCCGCCACGAAGAGGAGATCGTGCAGACCGCCCTCATGATCGTGGCCCGGCTTACCCGCCAACCCGACGTTTTGGGGCCGGAAACCGTCCGGCGGCTCCTCGCGGAAATTCTGCCACGGACGGCCGGGATCCATGAGGTCACGATCCGACTGCACCCCGCTGATCTACAAGCCATCAAGGCAATGTCCGCCAACCTGGCCACCCATCTGGATGGCGGTGCGCGCGTCCAATGGGTAGGGGATGAGCGGATCACCCGCGGCGGCTGCCTGATCGAGACAGAGCGCGGCCAATTGGACGCCCGGGTGGAGACGCGACTCGCGCGCATCGCGGAACAGCTGGCGGAAGTGGTGCGCGGTGGCGACTGAGCGCCCCATGCCGGCAGGCGATACGTTTCTGGCGCGGGTCAAGGCGGCGCTGGAAGGCGCTGCCGACGTGCCGGCCATTGGCACGGTGACGCGTCTCGTCGGGCTGACCATCGAAGGGCGCGGGCCGCTGTGCACCGTCGGGGAGTTGTGCCGCATCCATCCGCTGGGCGGGGGCAAGCCCATCCCGGCTGAGGTCGTCGGCTTTCACGAGCGGGCCGTCCTGATGATGCCCTTGGGAGACGTCACGGGGCTTGGTCCCGGCAGCCGTGTGGAAGCTCTGGGCAGGCCTCTGTCGGTGGCGGTGGGCGATGGGATCTTAGGGCGGGTTGTGGACGGCCTCGGGCGCCCGCTGGACGGCGGCCCGCCGATCGCTGGCACCCCGGTGCCGCTGGACAACCATCCCCCGCAGCCGCTGCGCCGGCGGCGGGTCAACGAACCCCTGTCTCTTGGCGTTAGGGCTGTGGACGCGCTGCTCACCTGCGGCAAGGGGCAGCGTCTAGGGATCTTTGCGGGAAGCGGCGTGGGCAAGAGCACCCTCTTGGCCATGATGGCCCGCAACACAGAAGCCGACGTCACATGCATAGGTCTCATCGGCGAACGGGGCCGCGAGGTACGGGAGTTCCTGGAGCGGGACCTGGGCGAGGAAGGGCTGCGCCGCAGCGTGGTGGTCGTCGCCACCTCCGACCAGCCGCCCCTGGTGCGGGTGAAGGCGGCCTTGCTGGTGACCGCCATTGCGGAGTACTTCCGCGACCGCGGCCGGGACGTGCTGTTGTTGATGGATTCCGTTACCCGCGTGGCCTTGGCCCAGCGCGAGGTTGGACTCGCGACGGGCGAGCCGCCGGCTACCCGGGGTTACACGCCGTCGGTGTTCACGTTCTTGGCTCGCCTCCTGGAGCGGGCGGGGCCCGGGGAAAAGGGCAGCATCACCGGGCTGTACACGGTGCTGGTGGAAGGCGACGACATGATGGAGCCAGTGGCCGACACCGTACGGGGCATTCTCGACGGCCATGTGGTGTTGTCCCGCCGGCTTGCCGAGATGAACCACTACCCGGCCATCGATGTGCTGGCCAGCGTCAGCCGGCTCATGATCGAGCTGGCGACCCCGGAGCAGCGGGCTGCCGCCGGGCGGGTGCGGGAGATCCTCGCTACCTACAACCAGGCCGAAGACCTGGTCAATATCGGCGCCTACGTGGCCGGAGCCAACCCGCGCATTGACAACGCGCTGGCCCGCATCGACGCGGTGCGGCGGTTCCTGCAGCAAGATCCGTGGGAGAAGGCGCCGATGTCGGAAAGCATCGAGTGGCTGGTGAGGGAGTTCTGATGCGGCGGTTCCGGTTTTCCCTGCAGCGGGTGTTGGATGTCAAGCGCATCGTCGAGGAGCAAAGGCGGCTCGCGGTGGCCCAGGCTCAGGCCGCTGTGGCGGCGTGTGCGCGGCTTTTGCACCAGGCGGAGGCGGAGCGCCAGTCCGCCATGGCCGCAAATTTCGCCGCAGGTGAGGCACTGGATCCTGCCGTCCGCACCGTGGCTTGGAACCACCGCACGGTGCTCTACGACCGTACCGTGAACCTGCAGGCGGAGCTGGCCGAGCGGCAGCGCGTTCTGGACCAAGCTCGTGCCGTTCTTCTGAACGCGGTCAAAGAGCGCAGGGCCCTGGAGCGGGTGGCGGAAAAGCGGCGGGTGGCGCACGAGCTGGCCATGGCCCGGCTGGAGCAAAAGGTCCTGGACGACCTGGCGGGGACAAGAGCAGCCAGGGGGCAGATCCAGGCGGACGGGCAGCAGAGGGGGTAGGGCCCATGTGGAAAACGGTCCTGGCCGTGACCTTATTGCTCGTGTCGCTGGTGACGGCGATGGTTGTCGTGCAAATCATCGGCTTGTGGGACTGGGCCGGCCCACTGTGGGCGCGCATCGCCGCCTTGCCGGCGGTAGCGCCCCACGTGGAGCGGTACCAGCTGGGAGAGGAAAAGGCAGCGCTCCTAGCGGCCCGTGAGCAGGAACTCGCCGACCGCGCCGCCTGGCTCGACGCCGAGATGGCGGCCCTGGAGGAGCAGCGCCGGCAGCTGGAGGCGCAGCGGGAGGAGCTGGAGCGCCAGCGGCGTGAACTGGTCCGGCTGCAGGAGCAGTTGGCTGTCCGGGAGGCGGCTCTCCGGGAGCTTGAGGACGCCGCCGTGGCCCGCGAGCGGCTGCGGGCCGTTTATGAGGCTATGCGGCCGCAGGAAGCCGCCCGGATCCTCTTGGACCTGACCGACGAGGAGATCTCTTTGCTGCTCGTCGGCATGTCGCCGCGTCAAGCGGGCCAGATCTTGGCCGCGTTGCCGCCCGACCGCGCCGCCCAGGTGTCGCGACGCCTGGGGCTGTAAACGTGCGTTACCCCGGGCAGCCAGGGGACGCTCTCGCCTTCAGGACCCGGATTTTGACGCGAAAATACCGGTACCGGGTTTCACACCGATGTAGGGGCCCTTGCGCAGCAGGCAAGGGCTCTTGTGCTGCTGGAAGGGCTAAAGCTCGTCCGAACGGTGGACGACCATAGTAGAGAAAGCAACATCGCAGGCGGATGGGATGAACGTCATGCAGGTTGCTGGGATCCCGTCGCTGCCGCCGGCAGCAGCGCCGGCGGGCAACGGACAGCGGAAGGCGGAACCGGGAGCGTTTCAATCCATGTTTGAGGCTGTCCTGCGGGAGCAGGCTCGGGCCGGGGGGGCCGGTGGCCGCACCGCAACGGAGCCGCCCGAGTCTGAAGCCGAGGGGCAATCCCCAACGAAGGAGAAACCAGCGGACGACTCGCCGACCGCTGCCGCCGTGTCAGCTGCCGACGGCATGGTGGCGTGGCTGGTTCCCGCCAGCGGCCTGCCGGTAAATGGTGAGACCCCGATGGCGCTGGAGGGGAACGGCCTTGCCGACGACGGCAACCCGGAGCCCGCTGTCGCCGTTCCCAGTTACGGGCTCGGGGTGGGCGACCCTGTCCCCGGGACGCTGGCGTTGGGAACGGCTCTGGTCCCGCTTTCGCCTGGAGATCCCGTCTTCGCCACCGCACCGGGCACCTCCGGTGGTGGACCTGGAATTGACAATACGAGCGTGGCCTCGGAGACGCCCGCCTTCCCCTTGGACGGTCCAGGTGCGGCTGGACGCCGGGGACCTTTTGCGCGTGTGGCCGTGGCCGGCGACGGGCGTGGGTCTGTCGGGCAAGGCGTCCCCGGCGGGGTCCTGGCGGCCGGGCACGGAGCATCCGCCGTAAGCGGTGGCGCGGGCCGGGGGTGGCCGGCCTTGATGGGCCCGGCGGCCGCTGTCGGCGGACGCGGAGCGACGGGGGTGTCCGTGGGCGCCGCTGACGCGGTGGCCGGCTCAACCGATTCTGCGCACGACCAGGGGCTTGTGGTACCGGCGCCGCTCTCGGTGCCGCTGCCCAGGGCGGCCAGGGGTGAAGCTCATGTAGGCGGGCCTGCGAACTTGGCCGGCCAGGGATCCGGGGATGCTCTTGGCCAAGCGGCCGGCGGCCCCGGTGACGCCGGTCAAGGCATGGTAGGCTTCCATGACTGGCTCACAGGGACCGCCGCGCTGGGGGGCCTCGACGACGTCGCTGATTTGCTGGCTGGGTTGTCACCGGGGGCAGCGGGAGAGGATGGCACCCCGGCGGGGACCCAGCTTTTGGAAACCGGCCACCGTGCCACGGCCGGTGAGGAGACCATCGGCGAGGCAGTTGGCCCGGTGGCTCAAGGAACCAACGACGACCGAGCGCCGGAGGGAACCGGTACAGCGCGTCGCGCCGATGCAGGGGACGAGAACGTGAGTGCTGCTCGGGGCGGAGGCCCTGGTGCTACGGCCTCGTCCGGGACCGGCCCCGTGGGCGCTGTGCAGGAGCCGGGCGGCGACGGGAGCACCGGTCTACCCGCTTACGCCCAGCCCCAGCCGGTGGCTGCCTCCGATCCCGGAGCGCCGGCCGCACCGGCGGCTTCCCGGGCGTCGGTCATGCAGCAGTTGGCGGGGCATCTTCAGGAAATGGTGGCCGAGATGCGCCAGGAGATCACGGCGGGCGGGGTGGGGCGCGTCGCGATTCGCCTGCACCCCGAATACCTCGGGCAGGTGGTGCTGCGCATCAGCATCGATCGGTCGGGAACTGTAACGGCCCAGTTCGCCGTGGAGAATCCCCAGGTGCGGGCGTGGATCGAGGAAGAGCTGCCCCAGCTGCGGGCCGCGCTGGCTGAACACGGCCTTCAGTTGGCGGACGCCAATGTCGACAGCGGCCCGGGGTACAATCACGAGAACTTGTTTGCGTTTGGCGATTCGTTGGCTGGGTGGGGCTCCAATCGTGGCCCGGCCGGGTTTGCGGAGGAACCAGAGCTCGGTAACCTTGCGCCGGGGACGGCCTCCCACGAGCCGGACGAGGGCGACGGCGAAGGCCGTGTGTTGGCGGCCTACGGGATCGCGACGATCGTCGACCTCCGCGCTTGATCGTAGCCCCGTTGCGGGCACGCACGTAACGGGCTTTACACACCGGCGCAGATAAACTCGGCACGAGACCCGTCGGCGGGGGAGGTGAGGCCGATGGTTGCAGTCAACTTCTACAACTCTGTGCTGCGGGCCGCCGCGGCCAGCGACGCCTACCCGGCATCATCGGGAAGCGCGTTCTATGCGGCGACCACTGGCACCGTGCGCACCAGTGACAGCGGGGGAACTTCGTCTTCCGGCACCAACTCTGTGGAGTTGGACAAGGACGCGTTCCTGCGCCTCTTGGTGACGCAGCTGCGCTACCAGGACCCCATCAATCCGGTCAAGGACCAGGAGTTCATCGCTCAGCTGGCCCAGTTCAGCGCGCTGGAACAGATGCACAACATC
>PKQR01000185.1 GCA_017578085.1 Bacillota bacterium | reverse complement strand
TGGCGCCCAAGTGCACCCACAAGTCACCGCCTGTGGCCATCCGCACGATTTGCTGCCAGACGCGGGTCGGCTGGCTGACGATGAAGGGATTCACCCACCCTTCCCGGGCGCCCACTTCCCACAGGACAACCAACGCGGCCACCAGGAGCACCTGCGTTCCGAAAACGGCCAGTTGCCGGCGGCGCCGCTGTGCGAGGTATCGCCGGTGGGCCTCGGACCCGCGGTCAGATGTGGACATCGAGATCCCTCCAGATGTCGCGGAAGTACCGGCTGAAGTCCGGGGATTCCCGCACCTGCACCGGAGAGCGGCGGGGATGAAGATCGATGACATACTCCCGTTTGACCCGCGCTGGCCGGTGCGTAAGCACGATAACCCGGTCGGCCATGGAGACGGCTTCCGCGATGTCGTGGGTGACCAGGACAACCGTGCGGCCTTGGGGGCGCAGGATTTGGCTCACCTCATCCTCAAGCTGAAGCCGGGTCTGGTAGTCCAGAGCGGAGAACGGTTCGTCGAGGAGCAAGACTTTCGGATCCATGGCCAACGTACGCACCAGCGCAGCCCGCTGCCGCATCCCGCCCGACAGCTGCGCCGGGAAGCGGTGGGCAAACTCCCCGAGCCCAAAGTCCCGCAGGAGCCGTCGCACGCGCGCCACGGCGGACGGCGTGCGCCGGCCTTGCACCTCCAACCCCAGGAGGCAGTTGTCCAGCACCGTGCGCCAGTCAAACAGGTGGTCCTGCTGGAGCATGTAGCCGACAGCCGGGTTGGGCCCGCGCACCGGCAACCCTCCCACCCGGACTTCCCCGCGGTCGGGCCGGACCAAGCCCGCGATGACGGACAGCAGGGTGCTCTTGCCGCAGCCGCTGGGCCCCACGATGCTGACGAACTCCCCGTCCTCTATCCTCAGGGACAGGTCCTCCACGGCCCGCGTCTCGCCGCTGGGCGTGTGGTACGTCACGGTGACATGCTCCAGCTCGACGACGGACACCCGGCCCACCTCCGCTTCGCTCGGGAACGCTGGCAAAAGGAGCGCCCCGCCGACCCAGACGGCCCCGGGGCGCCCCCCTCGCCCTTCACCCTCCGCCGACCGGCGCTTAGAACGGGCCTAAGGCGACACGCCCGCCGCGACGACGCGCTCGGCGAACTCATTGGTCATTACGGCGTCAAAGGGCACCGAGCTTGCCAGCTCCCCAGCCGTCATCATCACTTCCTGCAACCGCGCAAACCCGTCGCGGCTGATCACAGGCGTCGGCGTCCAGGCGTCGATGGAACGGTAGCGCTCCAAGGCCGTCACCAGCACGTCGAAGTCCATGCCGGGAAAGTACGGTGCGACGACGGCGGCGATCTCCTCGGTCGAGTGCTCCTGCACCCACAGTTGCCCCCGGTAGATGGCCCGCGTGAAGCGCTCGATCAGGTCCGGGCGGCTCTCGATGAAGCTCTTGCGGGCGTGGTAGACCGTGTAGGTGATGTCACCGGCTTCCGCTCCCAGCGAGGCCACGACGGTGCCGACTCCCGCCCGCTCCATGTGGGTCATGGCCGGTTCAAACTGGGCCACGTAATCGCCGAGGCCGCCTTCAAAGGCGCCTGCGGCCGCCTCAAAGGCCAGGTGGGTGATGATGCCCACGTCCTGGAAGGGCACGATGCCCTTGTCCCGCAGCACCCACTCCAGCACCATCTGCGGGACGCCGCCCTTGCGGGCGCCGACGATCAGCCGTCCCCGCACGTCGTTCCAGTCGAAGTTCTCTACCCTGCCCCGGGCCATGAAAAAGGACCCGTCCCGCTGCGTCAGCTGGGCGAAGCCGATGGCCGGATCCGGCGCGCCTTGGTTGTAGACGTAGATCGTGGCCTCGGGGCCGAAGAACCCGATGTCGACGCTGCCTGAGATCAGCGCCGCCATGCCGTTGTGGGCGCCCCACGCCGTGCTCAGCTCAATCGCCAGGCCCTCGTCAGCGAAGTAGCCCAGCTCCAATGCCACGTACTGCGGCGCGTAAAAGACCGAGCGGACGACCTCGGACAACCGCACGGTTTCCAATTCTTGGGCCACGGCCGTTGGCCTGGGCATAGCCAGGACCAGCAAGACGGCGAAAACCATAACCGTCGTGAAGCCCACCAGACAAGCGACGCCCGAACCGGCTCCGGCCTCGCTCCCCGGGCCCCGCGCCTGCACCATAAAACCTCTCCTCCCCCTCATTTGACCCATGGTCAGAACCCACGGTATGCGGCCGCAGGAGCCGAGGTGACGGTTGACGGGAACCCGCTGGGGATGGTAAGATCAGCAGTGCGACAGGATTCATGCCCGGGTGGCGGAATAGGCAGACGCGCACGTTTGAGGGGCGTGTGGGGTAACCCGTATCGGTTCAAATCCGATCCCGGGCACCAGCAAATACGAATGAGGCGGCCACGATTGGCCGCCTTTCTCCCTTTTTGAGCCAGCTTTGGACACGCCGCCGATGTGCATTCCCCTGTGGTCAGGCTGTCCTCACCAAAGCAGCACGTCCCCAAGCCACGACGCAGCGCCGACCAGCACCATCGCCGCGGCCAGCCATGGCGCCGCCGCTCGGTAAACTTGCGCCCGCAGCCATCTCCCGAACGAGCTGTTGAGAACAAGATGAGGTGGCGTGTCCCGCACAAGGAGCGCACTAAAGAGGAGCCACTGCTGTAGGCCAAATGTCATCTGCGCCGCATGCGACCAAGCAGGGGGGAACTCCGCTTCCTGCATGGATGGGGGCAGCTCGGCGCGGTAATCGACAGCGATGCCTGCTTCCCGCACGAAGCGATCTATCAGAACGGCCGTCGCGACCACAGGAGCGGAAATCTCCTCGCCGGCCAACGTAGGCCCAGGACGCTCAAGACGCGCCATGACGGCGACTACCCGGCGCGGCAGCGCCGCCAAAAGCTGGGCTCCCTCCGGCCCGCCGCGCAGCGCGCCCCAAAGCGCCAGGCGCAAGCCGGCCAAACAGATCTCCCTACCCCACTCTGCGCAGGCCGTTGTTCCCGTCCCCGCAGCGGTGGCTCCGTCGCCCCCGGCGGCTTTCCCCTCCCAGACCCAGTTGGTGGTGGCAAGAAGGCGCTCGTAAGCCGATACCGCCTGTTCGAACTCGCCCCGTCGCCACGCCTCATGCGCGGCTTGCAGGATGGCAGCGGCCCGGTAGCGGGCAAACAGCACCGTGTACGAGATCGAGGAGTTGGGTGGCCGCACGCCGGCCCGAAGCGGATCGGCGACCGCAGACCGGAGTGCCTTGTCCGCCATTTCCTCGAGAGCGGGCCACAACGCTTGCTGGCGGAGGGTTTCTAGCTTGCGCAGCACCTGCGCGGCCCAATCCCGGAACGCGTCCGCGTCGCGCCCATCACGCCGCCCAGACGGATCTCGCTCCGTCCAGCAGAGATTCGCGCTGGAGCGTCCTAATGGGATAAGACAATGCTCTCCAGGTAGAAGCGAGCCGCGATAGGAGCCCGGGTGGTTGTACGGGGCTCCTTGCTTTACCGTTGGCTGCCCTTCTTTGCCCGTCCGACTTCCCGTTTGACAGAAGTGATCGATGCAATTTCCGCTGTTGGCTTCGAACGCGTGGTAGGGTTTCAGGCTCTCCGGGCGCAGCACCGGATGGCCGGACTGCTTGTCCAGACCAACCATCAGAGAAAAGGGGCCCACCAAAGGCGTCAGCAGAAAGGACGTCAAACGGCTAAACACTGTGCCCTAGCCCCTCGCGGTTAGCA
>PKQR01000047.1 GCA_017578085.1 Bacillota bacterium | reverse complement strand
CGGCCAAGAAGCTGCACACCGCCCGCAGCCGCAACGACCAGGTGGCCACGGATACGCGCCTTTGGGTCATGAACGCCATCGATGAGCTGGACCGGCGGCTGCGCTCGTTCCAGCGCACCCTCGTCCACCTGGCGGAGGCCCATAAGGACGTGGTGATGCCCGGCTACACGCACTTGCAGCGGGCGCAGCCGATTTTGCTGGCCCACCACCTGCTGGCGTATTTTGAGATGTTCCAGCGGGACAGGGAGCGCTTGAGCGACTGCCGCAAGCGGACGGCCGTGTCGCCTTTGGGCGCGGGCGCCTTGGCGGGCGTCACGCAGCCCATCGACCGATGGGTGACGGCGCGGGAGCTGGGGTTTCTCGGCGTTGCCGCCAACAGCATCGACGCGGTCAGCGACCGCGACTTCATCATCGAGCTCCTCGCGGCGCTGTCCCTGGTGATGATGCACCTCAGCCGCCTGTGCGAAGAGGTCATCCTCTGGTGCAGCGCGGAGTTTGGGTTCATGGAGTTGGACGACGCTTACAGCACCGGCAGCAGCATCATGCCCCAAAAGAAGAACCCCGACATCGCGGAGTTGGCCCGCGGCAAGACGGGCCGGGTGTACGGGCACCTCATGGGGCTCTTGACGGTCATGAAGGGGCTTCCCTTGGCCTACAACAAGGACATGCAAGAGGACAAGGAAGCCCTCTTCGACGCCGTGGACACGGTGCTGGGGTGCCTGGAGGCTGTGGAGCCCATGCTGGCCACGGCGCGGATGCGGGCCGACCGGATGCTGGAGGCCACGAAGGACGGCTTCTTGAATGCCACCGACCTGGCCGACTACCTGGCCAAAAAGGGCTTGCCTTTCCGGGACGCCCACGCGGTGGTCGGGCAGGCGGTTTTGTACGCCATCGAGCACGGCAAGCGCTTGGAGGAATTGCCGCTGGAGGTGCTTAAAGGCTTTTCGCCCCTCATTGAGGAGGACGTCTACCAGGCGCTTGATGTGCGCCAGTGCGTGGCGGCGCGCAAGAGCCTCGGCGGCACGGCGCCCGAAGAGGTCGAGAAAGGCCTCGCACGGGCGAAAGCGCTGCTGGGCGACAGCGCGTGAGTTACTGACAGCCAAGGCGGGCACCCGCTTGCCGCCCAGCGGCGGGGTGCCCGCCTTTTTGCTTTCTATACGGTACCCGCCGTCTTGCTTTCTATCGGACCGGGATGCCAGCGGCGCGCATGTAGGCTTTGGCCTCGGCGATGGTGTACTGCCCGAAGTGGAAGATGGAGGCCGCCAGCACCGCGTCGGCCTTGCCGATGAGGATGCCGTCCACCAAGTGTTGCAGCGTGCCCGCGCCGCCTGAGGCGATGACCGGGACGTCAACCCGCTCGGCCACGGCGCGGTTCAGCTCGTTGTCATAGCCGTCCTTGGTGCCGTCGGCGTCGATGCTGTTGAGCACGAGCTCCCCGGCGCCCCGCCGCACGCCCTCTTCGGCCCAGTAGAGCACGTCCATCCCCGTGGGGACGCGCCCGCCGTCGATGACAACTTCCCACCAGACGGAGCCGTCCGGGCGGATGCGGCGGGCGCAGTCGATGGAGAGCACGATGCACTGGCTGCCGAAGCGCTCGGCGCCTTCATTGATGAGGTCGGGCCGGCGCACCGCCGCGGAGTTGACGGAGATCTTGTCCGCGCCGGCGCTTAGGAGCTCCCGCATTTGCTGTACGTCGCTGACGCCGCCGCCGACCGTAAACGGGATAAAGACCTGCTCCGCCGTACGGCGGGCCACGTCGATCATGGTGCAGCGCCCCTCAGCGGAGGCGGTGATGTCGTAGAAGACGATCTCGTCCGCCCCTTCCCGGTCGTAGAAGGCGGCCAGCGCCACGGGGTCGCCGGCGTCCTGGATGTCGGCAAACCGCGTCCCCTTTACGACGCGGCCGTTGCGCACGTCGAGGCACGGGATGATGCGCTTGGCGAGCACGAGGCCTCCCTCCCGCTAGCAGAGGGCTGCGAAGTTGCGCAGGATCTGCAGCCCCACGCGGCTCGATTTCTCCGGGTGGAACTGCACCGCCATGACGTTGTCCACTTCCACGGCCGAGCAGTACTCGATGCCGTAATCGGTGACGGCCGCCACGACGCCGGGGTCGGCGGGCGCGGCGTAGTAGGAGTGGACGAAGTAGACGTGGCTGCCAGGCTCGACGCCGGCGAAAAGCCGCGTCTGCTTGGGGAAGTGCAAAGTGTTCCAGCCGATCTGGGGCACCTTGAGTCCCGCCGGGAAACGCAGCACCCGGCCTGGAATCACGCCTAAACCCCGGGGCAGCTCCGGGTTGTCACCGAAGCGCTCCTCGCTGGTTTCGAAGAGCAGCTGCAGTCCGAGGCAGATGCCAAGGAAAGGCTTTCCCGACGCGATGGCCCGGTGGATGGGCTCAATGAGCCCGGCCGCTTTGAGGTTGTCCATCGCCTGGGCGAACGCGCCCACCCCGGGCAACACGACCCCCGCTGCCTGCTCGAGCACCGCCGGGTCCTGGGTGATGACGGCTTCCGCGCCCACGTGAGCCAGGGCTTTCTCCACGCTGCGCAGGTTTCCCATGCCGTAGTCGATGATGGCGATCATGTGTGGCTCCCCCGCTCGGGCGTGAATACGTTCTTACGGTAGCACACGCGGCGCTGGCCAACTAGGGGGTGGGGCGGGAAGCGGGTCAAGTATACACGGGTTCATGAGTGGGCGTGGGACCGCCGACGTTTCCAACATTTGGTGGCGCCGGACTGTGCTTGCGTCCCTGGGACACCCTCGATCATTTCGACCGTTTGGTCCAAAACAAACGCTGCCGCGGCGCCGGTTATCACATCTGTCGAACACGAGCTGTCGGAGCCGATGGTCAGAGGTTTACGCGCTCCAGTTATTTCGACCGACCGGTCCAAATTGGTCGCCGAAGACAAACAGGTCGCCGGCCTACCCCGAACACGAGGGTGAGGGGGGACATAGCAACATACTACTGGCCCAGCCTCCACTAAAATGTGGAAGCTGCCCGGGCTCCCCGGAATGCCCGTCTTTACACCCGCACCTCCACCCGGTACTCCCGCAGCCAAGTGTCGATCTCGATGAGGTAGGCCATGAACTGGGGGCCGGCCATGAGCTGGCCGAACCAGGGCTGGTCAAAGGTGGCGCCGCCTTGGGCCGGGTCGCCTGCCACCAGCCGCCGCACGGTTTCCACGTCGATGAGCGGGAGCAGAGGCGACTGGGGGTCGTCCAGAATGCGCAAGACCCAGCGGCGGACGGTTTCGGCGTACTCGGGCTGGTGGCTCTTGGGGTAGGGGTTCTTGCGCCGCCACAACACCTCGTCGGGCAGCACGCCTTCCAGGGCGCGGCGCAAGAGGCCCTTTTCCCGCCCGCCGCAGTTTTTCATCTCCCAGGGGACGTTCCAAACGTACTCGACGAGCCGGTGGTCTGCGAACGGCACCCGCGCCTCAAGCCCCGTGGCCATGCTCATGCGATCCTTGCGGTTGAGGAGGGTCACCATGAACCACGTGAGGCTCAAGTAAGCGACCTCTCGCAGCCGGCGCTCCCGCGGCGATTCGCCCGGCAGGTGCGGCACTTCCGCCAGGCTCTCGCGGTATCGCTGCTGAACGTAATCTTCGGGCCGAATGCGCTCCCTGATCCATGGCGCGAGCCATGAGGCGCGCAGGTGCGTGGAGCGGGACCACGGAAAGGTGTCAGCGTGGAGGAGGTCCTCCCGGTGAAACCAGGGGTAGCCGCCGAAAATCTCGTCGGCGCACTCGCCCGACAGGGCGACGGTAGCGCCCTTCTTGATTTCCCGGCAGAAAAGCAGTAAGGACGCGTCGATGTCGGCCATGCCCGGCAAGTCCCGGGCGCGGACGGCCGCGGGCAGGGCGCCGGCAAGCTCGTGAGCGTCGATGAGCACCTGGTGGTGGACGGTGCCCAGGCGCTCGGACACCAGCTGAATGTAGCGGTCGTCCGAGTCGGGCTGGAAGGCACTGGGCCTGAAGTGCTCGGCGTTGCCCCGGTAGTCGATGGAGTAAGTGTGCAGGGGGCCTTTCCCTTCCTCGGCGAAGGCCCGGGCGGCGAAGGCGGTGATGGCGCTGGAGTCGACGCCGCCCGAAAGCAGCGTGCACACTGGCACGTCCGCCACCAGTTGGCGGCGCACGGCGTCGGACAGCAACTCGCGCACCTTTTCGATGGTCGTGTCGAGGTCGTGTAGGTGGGGGCGGCTTTCCAGGCGCCAATAACGCCGATGGGTGAGCCCGTACGGGGACACCGTGAGGCAGCAGCCCGGTTTCACCTCGCGCATGTCCCGGTACACCGCATGGCCGGGCGTGCGGGCGGGCCCGAGGGCAAACACCTCGGCCAGGCCCTCCGCGTCCACCACCGGCGCGACGCGGGGATGCGCCAGCAGCGCCTTGGGCTCCGAGCCAAAGACGAAGCAGTCGCCGAAATCGGCGTAGAAAAGCGGCTTGACGCCCAAGCGATCCCGGGCCAGAAACAGGGTTTGGTCTGCTTCGTTCCAGATGGCGAAGGCGAAGATGCCGTTGAGCCGTTCCAGGCATTGCGGGCCCCACTGTATGTATGCGACCAGCAGGACTTCGGTGTCCGACCGCGTCGAAAACCGCCAGCCCAAGGCCTTGAGGTCGTCCCGCAGCTCGGCGGTGTTGTAGAGCTCGCCGTTGTAGGTGATCACATAGAGCCTTTCGCCCACCCGGCGCTCCATCGGCTGGGCGCCGCCCTCGGGATCCACTACCACCAGGCGCCGGTGGACGATGGCAGCCGTACGGGACATGTAAATGCCGGAGGCGTCGGGCCCCCTGCAGGCCAGCGTCTCCGCCATGGCCTCCGCGATGGGCATGAATTCGCTTGCATCGCCCCGGCGGTCGATCCAACCCGCGATTCCACACATGGACAGGTCCACCCCTCGTTGATGGAGCGCCAGGAACCGCACCAGCGTGAGGCATCCGTACCATGCCTCCACCCGGCGCCGCGGCCAGCAACCCGGCAAAAATTCACGCTGTTTCACGCACACGCTCTGCTAGTATAAGCGGGAGAACTGCCGAGAGGTGACGGCGGGACAGGGGCGAGGAGAAGCAGGTGCCGCGGCGGATTGGGGCCCGATTAGTGCCGGCGTGGGGCACGGATAGGGCCGGAATGGGGCCCGGACAGGGTCGAAACCGGGCTGGGTACGGAACGCGGGGTTGCATGTTTATGCAACCCCAGCGCGGCCTCGGTGCAACCTCGCGAGGGAAACGCGACGGACGGGTGCGACGATCGTTAAAAACTTCTCTCTTGTGTCCCCGGCGCCGATGTGGTATAAAGGCAAGTGTTTAATGAATAAGTATTCGAGCCGCACACGGGTTTCCCCGTGCGCAACTCACCCCCGGGAGGCGGGATGGTTTCCATGCGGGCACACGTGGTACTGGAAGACGGGTTTCACCTGGAGGGTGAGGCATTTGTCGGGGAGGGCGAGGTGTGCGGCGAAGTCGTCTTCAATACCGCTCACAGCGGCTACCAGGAAGTCCTCACCGACCCGTCCTACACAGGCCAGGCGGTGGTGTTCACCTATCCTCACATCGGCAACTACGGCGTGAACCCTGAAGATGCGGAGTCGAGTCGGATCGCGCCGTGCGCCCTCATCATCCGGGAGTATTCACCGAGGCCGTCCAACTGGCGGGCCACCATGAGCCTGGCCGAGTGGCTGGCAGGGACGGGCGTGATCGGCGTTCATAAGATCGACACCCGTGCCCTCGTGGGGCACCTGCGCACCGCCGGTGCCCTCAAGGGGATCATTACGACCCGTGATGAGGACATCGAGACGCTGGTCCGGAAGGCCAAGGAGAGCCCCGGCATCGTGGGCCAGGACCTGGTGCGGCTTGCGAGCTGCGAGAGGCCCTATGTGTACGCGACAGGCAACCGCTGCCACGTGGCGGTGCTCGACTGCGGCGTGAAAAAGAGCATCCTGGACAGCCTGGCCGGCCTCGGCTGCCGGGTGACGGTGCTGCCGGCGACAACGTCCGCCAAGGCCATCCTGAAGCTGCGACCTGACGCCCTGGTGCTGTCCAACGGGCCGGGCGACCCGACGGCCCTGCCGTACGTCGTCAAGACGGCCGACCAGCTCTTGGGCCGCCTGCCGATCTTGGGCATCTGCTTGGGACACCAGATCGTCGCCCAAGCCCTCGGCCTGCCCGTCTACAAGCTCAAGTTTGGCCACCACGGCGTCAACCACCCGGTACAGGAGCTGGACACCGGCAAGGTCAAGGTGACCAGCCAGAACCACGGCTTTGCCGTCGCCACCCCCGAAGACAAGAACGAGTTCCGAGTCCTACGGCCGCAAGGGTCCGTGAGGGCCCGGGTAACCCACCGCAGTCTTTACGACGGCACCGTAGAGGGGTTGGCGGTGCCGGCGCTGCAGGTGTACACGTACCAGTACCACCCCGAGGCCGCACCCGGCCCGCACGATGCCCGCGTCCACTTTGCCCGGTTTCTTGAGAGGATTGGTGCCTGATGCCCAAGCGGACCGACATCCACAGCATCCTGATCATCGGCTCCGGGCCCATCGTCATCGGCCAGGCCTGCGAGTTTGATTACTCCGGGTCGCAGGCGTGCAAGGCGCTGCGCAAGGAAGGCTACCGGGTCATCCTGGTCAACAGCAATCCGGCGACCATAATGACTGATCCGGAGCTGGCCGATGCCACCTACATCGAACCCCTCACTGTCGAAGCCCTCACGGCCGTCATCGCCAAGGAGCGCCCCGACGCAATCCTGCCCACCATGGGCGGCCAGACCGGCTTGAACCTGGCCTTCGCGCTGGCCAAAGCAGGCATCCTCGAGCAGTTTGGCGTCGAGCTCATCGGCGCGTCGGCGGACGTAATCGAGCGGGCCGAGGACAGGCTGCTTTTCCGCGAGACGATGCGGGCGGCAGGGCTTGACGTGCTGCGTTCGGCGCTCGTGTCTACGGTGGCGGAAGCCGAAGCCTTCGCTGAGGTGGTGGGGTATCCCGTCATCATCCGGCCGTCGTTTACGCTGGGCGGCACCGGCGGCGGCATCGCCCACAACCGCCAAGAGCTCGTGGGCATCGCGCAGCGGGGCCTCGCGGAAAGCCCGGTGCACACGGTGCTGGTGGAAGAGTCGGCCCTGGGCTGGAAAGAGTATGAGCTGGAGCTCATGCGGGACAAGGCCGGCAACGTGGTCATCGTCTGCTCCATCGAAAACCTGGACCCCATGGGCGTCCATACGGGCGACAGCATCACGGTGGCGCCGATCCAGACGCTGACCGACAAAGAGTACCAAGCCATGCGCAACGCGGCCATCACGTGCCTGCAGGCCATCGGCGTGGAAACCGGCGGCGCGAACGTGCAGTTTGCCGTGGAACCCCGCACCGGGCGCATGGTCATCATCGAGATGAACCCGCGGGTCTCCCGCTCCTCGGCCCTGGCGTCCAAAGCGACCGGCTATCCCATCGCCAAGATCGCCGCCCTCGTGGCCGTCGGGTATACCCTCGACGAGATACCCAACGACATCACCAAGACGACGCCGGCTTCGTTCGAACCCGCCATCGACTACTGCGTGGTCAAAGTTCCCCGCTTCGACTTTGCCAAGTTTGCGGATGCCGACCGCACGCTGGGCACCCAGATGAAGGCGGTGGGCGAGGTAATGGCCATCGGCCGCACCTTCAAGGAAGCGCTGCAGAAGGCCATGCGCTCCCTGGAAACCGGTTGGCCGGGCCTGGTGGGCATGGGCGAGCCCGTCACGCCTGAGCAGGTGCGGGCCGCCCTGAAGGTCGCTACGCCCGAGCGGCTGCTGGCGGTGGTCAGCGCCCTGAAGCTGGGGATTCCTGCAGAGGAGGTCTCCGAGCTCAGCGGCATCGACCCGTGGTTTGTAGGACAGATCGCAGAGGTGGTCCAGGAGGAAGCGGCCCTCCGGGCGGAGGCCGACAGGCAGGCGGGAGCAGACGCCGGCACTGCCGCAGCGGGCGCAGACGCGGGCACTGCCACAGTCGGAGCAGACGCCGGCACTGCCACAGCGGGAGCAGGACCGGCGAGCGAGCGGCTGTGGAGATTGAAGGAACTAGGTTTCTCCGACGCGCAGATCGCCCGGGCCTTGGGCAAGACGGAAGCGGCCGTGCGGGCGGTGCGGCTCGCGAACGGCGTGCGCCCGGCCTACAAGCTGGTCGATACGTGCGCCGGCGAGTTTGAAGCGCACACGCCCTACTTCTACTCGACCTACGAGCGGGTAAGCGAGTCCAGGCGGGACAGCCGGCCGAGCATCGTGATTCTCGGCGCCGGTCCCAACCGCATCGGGCAGGGCCTTGAGTTCGACTACTGCTGCGTCCAGGCGGCCATCGCGGCGCGCGAAATGGGGTATGCGGTGGCCATGGTCAACTGCAACCCCGAAACCGTCAGCACCGACTACGACATCTCCGACCGGCTGTACTTCGAACCCCTCACCCTTGAGGACGTGCTGCACATCGTCGAGGTGGAAAAGCCGGTCGGGGTCATCGTGCAGTTCGGCGGCCAGACGCCGCTGAAGCTTGCCATGGCCCTCAAGCAGGCCGGCGTGCCCATTCTCGGCACCTCGCCCGAGTCCATCCACATGGCCGAAGACCGGGAGGCGTTCCAGCGGCTTCTCAATGAGCTCGGGCTCAAGCAGGCGCCCGGGGTCACGGTCCATTCGGTGGAGGAGGCCAAGGTCGCTGCCCGCAAGCTCGGATACCCGGTGCTGGTGCGCCCGTCCTACGTCCTCGGCGGCCGGGCGATGGAGATCGTCTACCACGAGGAGCACCTGGAGCGCTACGTGGCGGCCGCGGCCGCCGTCGACCCGGCGCAGCCCATCCTTATCGACGCTTACCTCCAGGGCGCCATCGAGCTGGATGTGGACGCGGTCTGCGACGGCGTGCGGGTGACGATCGGCGGTATCCTGGAGCACGTCGAAGAAGCCGGCGTCCACTCGGGCGACAGCGCATGTTCGTTGCCGGCGACGCGGCTGCCGGCCGCGGTGGCTGAAGAAGTGTGCCGGCAGGTGACGGTCCTGGCCAAAGCCCTGAAGGTGGTGGGCCTCATGAACGTGCAGTTCGCCTGGACGGGCGATGAGCTGTACGTCCTTGAGGTCAACCCGCGGGCGTCCCGCACCGTGCCCTTCGTGAGCAAAGCGGTGGGCGTGCCCTTGGCCCAGGTGGCCACGAGGGTCATGCTTGGGGCGCCTCTGGACCTGCCCCCGCGGCTGCCGGAGCCTAAGGGTGAGGTTGCGGTCAAGGAGGTCGTCTTCCCATTTGTCAAGTTCGACGGGGTCGATCCGGTGCTGGGCCCGGAGATGCGCTCTACCGGCGAAGTGATGGCTTGGGGCAAAGATTTGGCCCTCGCGTACTGGAAGGCGCAGGCGGCGGCCGGGTCGCGCCTGCCGGACCAGGGCACGGTGTACCTCCACGCGGGCCCGGTGCGGATGGAGTCGCTCTTGCCGGCGGTGCGCGAACTCAAAGAATTGGGCTTTGACCTCGTCGCAGACGCGGCGACATCGGCTTACTTGGAAAGCCAGGGCATTGCGACGGGGATCATGGACGAGGCGGCGGCCGCGCAGGCGATCGAGCGCGGCGAAATCCAACTGCTCGTGAGCTTGCCCGACCCGGGGCAGACCCCGCGGCCGGGGAGAGCGCTGCGGGAGCGGGCGATACGCTTCGGCGTGCCGCTCTACACGACCGGCTTCGGGGCGCACCTGGCCGCCCAGGCCATCACCGCCTGGCGCAAGCGCGGCGGCTGGCAGGTGCGCAGCATGCAGAAGCGCTACAAGGAGCGGGCTAGGGAGCGGGCCAGGGAGATGCGGCGGCTGTCCCCGCACGGGTTGGAGCCGGGCGGCATGTCGCTGGTCACCCCGGCGGCCCAGGAGCCCCTACCCGGATCTCAGTCTTCACCTAAGCCTGCGTAAGTCTCAGGGACAGGGCGCGTGCATGCCAGTTGCCAGTCATGCGTCAAAGATGTAGCCGGTCGAGGCAAGCCGGCGACGGACCTCGTCGATGACGCGGCGCTCGTCGGCTTCGTCTTTGGCTTCAAAGGTGACGGAGAAGCGTACATAGGCGCCCGCCTCGTCCCAGGGAACGGTGGCGATGAGCTTGTGGGTGATGAGCCATTCGGAGAAATCCGCGGCCGTCGGGAAACGCTGGCCGTCCCGGGTGCCCCGAGGCGCGGGCACGTACATGTAGAAGCTCCCGCGGGACTTTTTCGCCGGGAAGCCGGCCGCCCTTAAGGCCTCCGTGAGCATATCCATGCGCCGGCTGTAGCGCCGGCAGGCGGCCGCGGTGATCTCGGGCTGCTCGAGGGCCCGGATGGCCGCCCACTGGATGGCCCGGAACTGGCCGGAGTCGGTGTTGTCCTTCACTTCCGCAAAAGCTTTCACGGCCAGCTCGTTGCCGCACACCCAGCCTAGACGCCACCCGGTCATGTTGAAGGCCTTGGAGATGGAGTGGACCTCAACGGCCACCTCCTCCGCTCCCGGGATTGAAAGGATGCTCAAGGGTTTCTCCCCGTCAAAGACGAGGGCGCCGTAGGCGGCGTCGTGGACCACCAGAATCTGGTGCCGGCGGGCGAAATCGATGACGCTCTCAAAAAAAGCCCGGTTGGCCACGGCCCCGGTGGGGTTGTTGGGGTAGTTGAGATAGAGCAGCTTCGCCCGGCGCCGCTGCTCGGGAGTGAGGCGCTCCAGGTCCGGCAGGAAGCCGTTTTCCGGCAGCAGGGGAAGCTCCACTACCTCGCCGCCCAGGTACCTCGTGTAGGTGGCGATCACCGGGTAGCCCGGAACGGTGGTGACGGTGATGTCACCCGGGTTGATGAAGGCCAGCGGTAATAGGGCCAGGGCGGGCTTGGAGCCGATGCTGGGGCAGATGTGCCTTTCCGTGTCCAGCCAACCTACGCCGTACGTGCGGGCCATGTAGCGGCAAGCCGCTTCCCGGAAGGGCATAATGCCGTTGTCGGCGTAGAAGCGGTTTTCCGGCTTGGCCGCCTGAGCCGCAAGCTCCGCCACGACGGAAGCGTCTGCCATCTGATCGGGTTCGCCCACGCCCATGTCAATGAGCTCCACCCCGGGGTGGGCCTGCCGCGCCGCGGCCACAGCCGCCTTGATGCGCGCGAACTTGTAGGTCTTGCCTCCCAGGCCAAAGCTCGCCCCGCCGATGCGCTCAGCCAAAAGGCCACGAACAACGCCTTCTGTCATGACCGGACGCCCCTTCCCCCGGCGCTCCGCTCACGGGCCGCTCCTGTTCCGGTCTGTGTGTCTTGCTCTGTGTGTCTTGCTATGTGTGCCTTGCGCGGGTGGGGTTGCCGGCGGCAAGCCCGTCACGGGTGCCGGCCGAGCCCGCTGTTGGAGCGGAGCCACTCGTCGCTTAGCTCTCCGGTGCAGACGGTTTCGCACGGGCCGGACATGTACACGTGCCCGTCGGACGCCCATTCAACCTCGAGCTCGCCGCCCACCATGCGGACCGTCACCCGCCGCCCCGTCAGGTTCAATAGATGGGTCGCCACCGCGGCGGCGCAGGCGCCCGTACCGCAGGCGTACGTCTCGCCGCTGCCTCGCTCCCACACCCGCATGCGCAGGTGCCCGCCGTTGACGACCTGGATAAACTCCACGTTGACGCCTTGGGGAAACGCGGGATGGCGCTCGATGCGCGGGCCCAGGGTGCGGACCGGCGCGTCGTTCACGTCACCCACCAGCAAGACGCAGTGGGGATTGCCCATGGACACTGCGGTCACGCGGTAAATCTCGCCGTCGACGGGCAGGGGTGCGTCGATGATCGGGCCGTCGTTCAACCGGTCGGGGGCTCCAACGCCATCGCCCGCTGGCGCCTGCACCAAGTTCACGGGGATCTCAGCCGGCTTCAGCCGCGGCTCGCCCATGTCCACCCGCACCGCAGTCACGGAATCCCCGCGGCGGATGAGTTCGAGATGTCGAACGCCCGCAAGCGTCTCGACCTGCAGGCGGTTTCCCTGGATCAGGCCGGTGTCGGCGGCATAGCGGGCGAGGCAGCGGATGCCGTTGCCGCACATCTCGCCCTCGCTCCCGTCCGCGTTGAACATGCGCATGCGCAGGTCAGCCCGGTCCGAAGGAAGGATGAGGATGAGCCCGTCGGATCCGATGCCAAAGCCCGGGTCGCTCACCCTGCGGGCCAAGGCGGGCCAGTCGATGGCCGGCTCAGGCTGGGTCACAAGATCGATGTAGACGTAGCTGTTGCCCAGCCCATGCAGCTTGGCAAAACGCATTTGCCGACCCCCCCTGGCTGCAGCCGGAACGTGCCGGCGTTTCCGCCGGCGCCGTCGACGGCCGGTCCGGCTTTGGGAAGAACCCGCTCGTCCACCCGGGACACGCCCGGCACACCCCCGGGAAACCCCGGGAAGACCCCACGTACACCCCAGGCCGTGCCCTGGCGGGCACGACCCGGGTTGCACGCGTTGTCCGTTAGTACCTGGCCAGGTACTCGTCCAGCTCCCACTGGTGCACCTGCGTGCGGTAGGCGTCCCACTCGGCCCGCTTGGCCCGCAGGAAAGCGTCCACCACATGCGGGCCCATGGCGTCGACGATGACCTTGTCGGCGAGGAAGCACTCCAGCGCCTCCTCCAGGCTTCCCGGCAGGCTGTCGATGCCCTTTTCCTTACGCTCTTCAACCGTCATGTGATAGATGTTCTGCGTGACCTGCGGCGGCGGCACGAGGCCCTTCTTGATGCCGTCCAGGCCTGCAGCGACGATGGCTGCGAAGGCCAGGTACGGGTTGCACGACGGGTCCGGCGAGCGCAGCTCGACACGGCTGGCCTTGCCCCGGGCAGCCGGCACGCGTATGAGGGCGCTGCGGTTCTTGGCCGACCAGGCGATGTACACAGGCGCTTCGTAGCCCGGCACCAGCCGCTTGTACGAGTTGACCAAGGGGTTGGTGATGGCGGTGAACCCGCGGGCGTGGGCCAGGAGCCCCGCAATAAACTGGTACGCGATCTTGCTCAGGCCCAACTCGTCGCTGTCATCGGCAAAGGCGTTCTGGCCGTCCTTGGACAGGCTCAGGTGCGTGTGCATGCCGGAGCCGTTGATGCCGTAAATCGGTTTCGGCATGAACGTCGCGTGCAGGCCGTGCATGTCGGCGATGACGCGGGTGACGAACTTGAACGTCACCAGCCTGTCTGCGGTGGTCAGCGCGTCGTCGTATTCGAAGTCGATTTCGTGCTGGCCGATGGCGACCTCGTGGTGCGACGCTTCGACGTTGAAGCCCATCGTGTCCAGCGTGGTGATGATGTCGCGCCGCACGTCCTCGCCGCGCTCGACGGGACCGAGGTCAAAGTACCCGCCGGCGTCGTGGGTGATGGTGGTCGGCCGTCCTTCCGCGTCGCGGCGGAAGAGGAAGAACTCTGCCTCGGGGCCTGCGTTTACCGTGAATCCAAGGTCGGCCGCCTCTTTGAGCGCCCGCTTGAGCACGAAGCGCGGGTCGCCTTCAAAAGGCGTGCCGTCCGGGCGGTATACGTCGCAGATGAACCGGGCCGTCGCCCCATCGGCGTGGTTGCGCCACGGGAACACCGCGAAGG
>PKQR01000184.1 GCA_017578085.1 Bacillota bacterium | reverse complement strand
GGCTGCAGGATGACGCGGCAGCCGATCTGCACCCGGTCCATGATGACGACGTTAGGGTACACGACCGTGTCGTCGCCGATCTCCACGTCGCGCCCGATGTACACCCCGGGGTAGATGCGCACGTTGGCGCCGATGCGGGTTCCCGGGCCGATGTAGGCGTAGGCGCCGACGCTGGTCCCTTCGCCGAGAATCACGCCGTCGCTGATGACCGCCGTCGGGTGCACCCCAACGGGGACATCCTGGGGTGGGGCAAAGAGCTCCAGCACTTTGGCGAAAGCCAAGCGCGGGTTTTCCACGCGGATCACCGGGCGCCCGATGTCCGGCGCGTTGCGCGGGACGATAACGGCGCCGGCCTGCCCTTGACGGGCCCGCTCCAGCGCCTTGGCATCCACTGCAAAGGTGATCTGGTCCGGCCCCGCGACGTCCACGGGGGCCGCACCCGACACCGCCTGCTCGGGGTCGCCCACCAGCTCGCCGCCCACCAGCCTGGCCAGCTGCCCCAGGGTGTACACCGCGACTCCTCCTCAACGCCCATCATGCCCCAGCGCGACCGGGGTCATCCCTGCCCGGCCGCTTCCCGCCGGGCAAGGAGCCGATGGCACCGGGAATTGACACTACCGGCCGGCGGCCAACTCCGCGAGTACCGCTTCCGTCAGGTCCACGCCGCCGTAGAGAACCACCTGGCGGTCCAGGACCACCGTCACGCCCTGCCGCTGGGCAACGGCCGCCACGGCGTCGTTGATGAACGGCAACTGCTCGTCCACCATCTGCTGCTTGATGGCGTCCAGGCGGTTCTGGTACTGCCTGAACAGCTCGAGCTTCTCCTCCTCGGGGAGATCCGCGCTCGCCGCGTCGAACTCCGCCTGCAGGCGAGCGGTCTCCCTGGCCAAGGGCTCGTCCAGCACCGGGACCAAGTACTCGTTGATCAGCCGTTCCACGTCCACGTAACCGACGGCGCTCTCGATTTGTGCAAACAGCGTGTTGCCGGCCGCCAGTGCCGCGGCAACCACCACCAGAGCGCCTATCCAAAGGACGCTGCTGCTGCTGACCGCAGCCAACTTTCTCATCTGGCACCCGTCCTTTCCGTTGCCCCCAGACCCCCGGACACCCGCCGGCGTGGACCTTTAGAACGCCGGCCCGATGCTGAAGTACGTCCGGCCGCCGCCCTCGCCGATGCCGTAATCGATCCGGATGACCCCTAAGGGCGTGTCCAGCCGCACGCCGACACCGTAGCCGAGCTTCAGGCCGCTCAGGCTGATGGAGTCCCCGGCCTTGAACGCCCGCCCCGCATCGGCGAACACGACGCCCTGCACCGCGTCCGTGATGGGGAAGCGGTATTCGGCGTTGAACACCAGCATCCGGTCGCCGAGGAACTCGCCGTAGTCGTAACCCCGCACCGTCTCGGCGCCGCCCACTCTAAACCGCTCATGCTCGGGCAGGTTGTTGCCCGTGCCGTACATGGCCCGCAGGGCCAGCGTCTGGCCGCTGGAGCCGACCTTGATGTAGTTGCTCAGGTCGGCTTCGTACTTGGTAAAGGCGGTATCGCCGCCCAAGAAGCCGCCTGCAAACTCCGCCGACAGGCCGGTGCGGATGCCCCGCGTGGGCGAGAAGCGATCGTCAGTGGTATCCGTGCGGGTGCTCAAGGTGACGCTGCGGGTCGAACCCGACACAGCGCTGGCGCCCTCCGGCGTCCGCGTCCAGTTTTCCAGCTTGTAGCGGACAAACCCGCGGGTGTACTCGCCCAAGGGCCGGCCCAGCGTCACGTCGCCACCGACCTGGTGCAGGCTGTACTTCTCTCCTGCGGCCGTCAGCTGCCGGGTCTGGTTGTACAGGTTGAACCCAAAGGAGGTCGGCGTGCCGAACAGGTAAGGCTCATAGAAGCCCAGATCGTAGGAGCTGCGGGTGCTGCCGAACTCCCAGCGGAGGTTGGCCTGCTGGCCGCGTCCCAGGAAGTTGTCGTCCCGCACTTCCACGTAGCCGATGAAACCGTCTTGGGAGCTGTACCCCGCGCCAAAGGAAGCCAGGCCCGTCTTGCGCTCGGAAACCTCGATGAGCACCCCGAGGGTGTCCGGGTCCTCCATCTCATAGAACTGCGCGCTCACGTTGTTGAAATAGCCCAGCATGTTGATCCGCTCGATGGTGCGCCGCACCTGGTCCCGCCGCAGGATGTCGCCGGGCTTGAAGGTGATCTCCCGCTCGATGACGAAGTCCCGGGTCTTCTCATGGCCCTGGACCTTGATCTCCCCGACGCGGGCCGCCCGCATCTCGACGGTGAGGATGCCTGCTTCCTCGTCGATGTCGATGACGGCCGGCCGCAAGTACACCTCGTACTCCTGCAGCGCCCTCTCCTGCACGTTGCCGAGGCCGGATTCAAACGCCCGCTGGTTGAGCACTTGGCCCTCCGGGACCCCGAGCCACTCGCGTACCACGTCTGCAGGCACCACTTCGCTGCGGATGTCCACCTGACGGATGACGGGGAACTCAAACACCTGGATGACGATCCGGACCTCGCTGGGACGATCCGGTATGGGCTCCAGTCCGGCGCTCACATCCACGAAGTACCCGAGCTCATAGATGCTCAAGAGGTCCTCGTTGGCGGCCTCCACATCCAGAACTTCGCCCACCTGCATGCGGGTAATGGCCTCGCGGATGACGGCTTCATCGATGTGCTCGTTCCCGACGATGACGATCTCTGCGATTCGCCATTCCGCTTGGCTGGACTCCTCGGCCGCGGCGGAAAGGGGCAAAACCGCTCCCGTCGCCGCCAGCAGGAGTGCGGCCAAAACCGCGATCAGTTTCCGGCTGCGTCCCATGGAGCCACTGCCTCCTTTGGCTGTGCCAAAAAAAGACCCCCTTCAGGGGCGAAACCACCCGTGCAGGGCCGTTGCCTGCTGCACAGTTCGTTGCCCCCAAAGGGGAATCCTCCCCACGGGAAGGTGCAAATCAAGTCAACTATGGCTCTGGCTGCCACTCCCCGCTAGGGTCTTCGGCCGCGTCTACACCCGCGCCGCCCTCCTCGCCGGTCCCAGCCGTCTCCCCAGGCTCATCTTCCGAGGGCTCGTCAGCATCCGGCCCCGCTTCCTCGCCAGCCTCCTCTTCCCCGGGCGAAGGCTCCTCTCGGGCAGCGCCGGTTTCACGGTAGTCCGGCAGGATAAACAGCTCAAACGAAGTCGAGCCGAGGATGACGTAATCGGTCGCCACCGACGCCATCACCCGCTCCGGCAGCTCGTAACTACCGGCCCAGCCGTAATCGCGGTCGTCGGGACCGGCGCTTTCGGAACCTTCCCGGGGCAGCCCGTCGCCCTCGGCGCCCTCCTTTTGGCCGTTATCGGCCTCGGACCCCGCGGACCAAGTGTCCCGGGACGAGTAGAATTCCGCCACGATCTCGTTGTTGCGCTCCCGGCGCACGAACTCCTCGATAAGCCGGCCCAGATCCTGGATGTTTTCGCCCAGTAACTCCTCGGGATCTTCCAGTTCTTCTTCGTCCTCTTCCAGCGAGGACTCCTTAGCCCAGCCGCCGCCCCGGACGACAACCGTCACCGGCCCGGGACTCGCGTCCTTGGGCACCGTCAAAATGAGCTCCTCCGTCATCGCCTCGCCCCGGAACGGCCGCACGCGGACGGTGATGCGCACCGACTCGCCGGGCATGACCTCGGTGGTGGAAGGCGTCGCCTCCTCGATGCGGGCCGTCCAGCGCTGCTCCTCCACCTCGGCCAC
>PKQR01000046.1 GCA_017578085.1 Bacillota bacterium | reverse complement strand
TCGGTGTCGGCCGCGGAGATGCTGGCCACTTGGGCGATAGCGTCCCGGGTTTCCACGGGCTTGGCCAGCTTGCGGATCTCCTCCACCGCCACCGCCACCGCCCGGTCGATGCCCTTCTTGAGCAGCATCGGGTTGGCGCCTGCGGCCACGTTCTTGAGGCCCTCGCGGATCATGGCCTGGCCCAGCACGGTCGCGGTGGTCGTGCCGTCGCCCGCCACGTCGTTGGTCTTGGTGGCCACTTCCTTGAGCAACTGGGCGCCCATGTTTTCAAACGGGTCTTCCAGCTCGATCTCCCGGGCGATGGTGACGCCGTCGTTGGTGATGGTGGGCGAGCCCCACTTCTTCTCCAGCACCACGTTGCGGCCCTTGGGCCCGAGCGTCACCTTGACCGCCTCGGCCACGATGTTCACGCCGCGCTCGAGCTTACGGCGCGCCTCTTCCCGGTAAAGAAGCTCCTTGGCTGCCACGTGCGTTCACCTTCCTGTGTGCGAAGTTCGCCGGCACGGGTGCCGTGGCCAAAAGCCGCAGGCCACCCGCCGGTCCCGCCTACTCGCTTCCTGCTCGCTTCTGGTTTGCTTACTCCTGGGCGATCGCGCCTACTCCTGGACGATCGCGAGAATGTCCGCTTCGGACAGGATCAGGTACTCCTCGCCACCGACCTCTACCTCGGTGCCGGCGTACTTGGAGTACACCACCCGGTCGCCGACCTTCACAGTCATTTCGATCTTCTGGCCCTTGTCGTTGACCCGGCCCGGCCCGACGGCGACCACCTTGCCCTGCTGGGGCTTTTCCTTGGCGGTGTCGGGCAGGTAAATCCCGCCGGGGGTCTTTTCCTCCTCCTTCAAGGGCTGCACGATGACGCGGTCAGCCAACGGCTGCAGCTGCATAGGTCAACCTCCTTGGCGCATGGGATTCCGCTGGTACATACATACCGTGTGTGCCTCGGACCGTTAGCACTCACTGGACGCGAGTGCCAATAGATCCACCGATAATCATAGTCTACCCGACCCTGCCCTGCAACCCTCAGAATAAGAGTGGGCGCCCATCAGCGTGGGCGCCCGTCGTCATGGGAGCGGACGGTTTGCACCATCGGGCACGGCACCCGGCTCGCCCCGCACAAAGGTGCCGCTCTTGCCGCCCCGCTTTTCCTCCAGGCGAATGTCGGTGATGACCATCGCCCGGTCCAGCGCCTTGCACATGTCATAGAGGGTCAGCGCCGCCGCCGCCACGGCCGTCAGCGCCTCCATCTCCACCCCGGTGCGCGCCCGGGTGCGCACCCGGGCTTCGATGTCGATGGTCCCGCCGGTTTCATCCAGCTCAAACGAGAGGTCGACGCCGGTCAACGGCAGCGGGTGGCACAGGGGAATCCACTCCGCCGTGCGCTTCGCGCCCATAATGCCGGCTACCTGAGCAACAGCCAGCACGTCGCCTTTCTTGACGCGCCCTTCCCGGATCGCGGCGACCACCTCCGGCGTCGTCCGCACCCGGCCGCGGGCCACCGCCTCCCGGTCCGTCTCCTCCTTGCCGCCCACGTCCACCATCCTTGGCAGGCCCCGTTCGTTCAAGTGGGTGAAACCGTCCACCGGCCGTCCCTCCTTTGACTGAGCGGCGTCTCCGCCGCTTTGGCTCCTTCCTCCAACCGATTGACACCCCATTGAGGTCCCCTGCGCTACCCGCCTCCTGCCTGGGGTCATTCCGCGGCCGTCACGAGGAGGTATCCTTTCCGGTCAACGAGAAGACACTCCCAGTGTATACCGATTAAGGGAAGAGGGAAAACACGGTGTTCACCACGGGACGAACGGCCAAGAGGGTGGTGCTGCCGGCGCTGCTGGCGTTGGCCGTGGCCTTGACCGGCTGCACGGGTGACTATGAGCAGGTGCTGCGCCCGCCCCGGGCAGACGTGGCCGGCATCTCGGTCGTTGCGGTGTTCCCCTTTGCCTCGTGGAGCTCCGACCCCGGGCTGGCCCGCGCCCTCACCGAAGGGGTGCTGCGCAGCCTGCGGGATTCCGGTTGGTACGAGATCATCCCGCCGGAACAGGTCGAGTCCGTCATGGCCCGCTGGCGCGTCGACAGCCGCCAGGTCACCGGCGGGGACATCGCGCGGGAGATCGCGGCCGAGCTGGGCGCCGACGGCTTTGTCGTGGGCATCGCCGACTACTATTTCGAAGACGTATCCCTCGACGTGCCCTACCCCTACCGCAGCGGCCAGCCGGAAAGTGTCAGCTGGCGAGTGGACCAGCGGACGTCGGTCACCGTCGGGATGCAGGCGCAGCTGGTCAACGTCCACACGGGCCTCGTCGTGCACCGTTGGAGCGGCCAGCGCACCGCCGAGGTGATCGAAGTGCGCCAGCTCCTCTGGTGGAGCGCCGAACCGCCGCCGCGCTCGGCCCTCCCCCCGACGCACCGGCGGGATATCCCCAAAGCCCGGGAGCAGGCCATTCAAAAGGCGGTGGATGCGTTCACCGCCGACCTGTTGCCCAGGTATGAATGGGTGCGGAGCGAGCCCGATGGCCAATAGCGAGCGGAAAACGGCTGTGACATACCTGCCGCGCGAGCCCAAGCCCACCCGGAAGCTGCGCCGGACCGGCGTGAAGATCGGGCGGCGGGTGCTGGAATACGAACGGCCCCTGCTCTCGCTGGGGCCGTTGCGTATCGTCCGCAAAGCCGATGGCCGCGTCGCCCTGCGTTGGGTCAGGCGCCGCCGCTGACGCTAGCGGCGGGCCTTGAGCTCGGCCTGCGCCTTCTGCCAGTCCTCCAAGAACCGCTGGATGCCGATGTCGGTCAGCGGGTGCTTGAGCATCTGCTGGTACACCTTGAAAGGTGCGGTGGCGATGTGGGCGCCGGCCTTGGCGGCCTCCACCATGTGCAAGGGATGGCGGATGCTGGCGGCGATGACCTCGGTTTCAATGTCGTGGGTCCAGAAGATCTCCACCACGTCCCGCACCAGCTGCATCCCGTCGTAGCTGATGTCGTCCAGCCGCCCCAGGAACGGGCTCACGTAGGACGCCCCGGCCCGGGCCGCCATGAGCGCCTGGTTGGGCGAAAAGATGAGCGTCACGTTGGTCTTGATGCCCTTCTTGGCCAAGGCGCTGGTCGCCTTTAGCCCCTCGGCCGTCAGCGGCACCTTGATGACCACGTTGTCCGCCCAGCTGGCGTAGACCTCGGCTTCCCGGATCATGCCCTCGGCATCGGTGGCCAGCACTTCCGCGCTCACAGGGCCGTCCACGATCGCGCAGATCTCCTTGATGACCTCTTCGAAGTCCCGGCCCTCCTTGGCCACCAGCGTCGGGTTGGTGGTGACGCCTGCCAGGATGCCCCATTCGTTGACGGTCCGGATCTCATCGACGTTGGCCGTGTCGATGAAGAACTTCACTGAAGACTCCTCCCTCTCACGTCTGGCCGCGACCTAGCTGGGGTTGTGGAAGAGCTGTTCGCTCAACGCCCGCATCTGCGCCGGGTCCAGCACCCAATCGCCATCCTCGGCATGCCCGGGCGCAAGATACAGCGCCAATTCCTTCTCCGCCTGCCAAGCAAACTGGGCGAGGCGGGTCACCTCGGCCAGATCCATGTCGGTCTGCACGTAACGGACGGCCAGCTGCAGCATCCCTTGCACCCGCTGCCAGTCGAGGTTGCTGCGGGCCTGCCGGGCCACCGCGGTCAGGAACCGCCACTGCCGCTGCACCCGGCGGCTCTCGTCCTCCAGGTGGTCGCCCTTGTAGCGTATGAAGAGCAGCGCCTGTTCACCCGTCAGCCGGTGCACGCCGGGCTCCAGGTGAAACACGACTTCCCCTTTCCCGTTGCGGTAGACGATGTCGGTCTCCACCTCCACCGTCACGCCGCCCAGCAGGTCCACCAGGGCTTCGAAGCCGTCGAAGTCCACCTGCACCGTATAATGCACCGGGACGGACAGCAACCCCTCGACCGCTCGCGCCAGCCCCGCGGCCCCGCCGGCCGCGTACACATCGCCGAGCCGCTGGGGTTCCGTGCCCGCGGAAACCCGGGTATCCACCGGCAGCGCCACCGCCGCCACCGCCTTGGTGACGGGGTTAAAGGAAACGACCGTCACCGCCTCCAGCCCGTCGCGGCCAAGGCCTAAGGCCAGGACGTTGACGCTCTCCTGCTGGCCGAGCACCGTTACGCGGTTGTTCCAGTAATACCACAATCCGAGGAGAATCAATAGGGCCAAAAGCGCAGCCACCGCCAAGCCGACGCGGGTGCGCCGGCCGGCGGCCGGGGAAGGCTCAGGCACCTGGGCCGTGGGAACGCCAGCTTCAGACATACACCGGACCTCCCGTCCGCTCTCCCCGTCCAACCCCCGTCCCGTTGCCTAGAGGTTTCCCGCCACCAAGTGGCAATTCCTGCCGCGTGCTTGAGGGGCCCGGCTGCGTGTTCGTCCACGGTTTCAACGCAGCCGCAGGTTGGGTTCGGCGTTGAGGGACAGGGGCGACCGTTCCCCGGCTTGCAGGCGGAAATACCCGGCGGCGGCGATCATCGCCGCGTTGTCGGTGCAAAGCTCCAGAGGCGGCCAGTAGACCTCCAGCCCCGCCGCCCGGCCTTCCACTAGGAGCCGCTCCCGGAGCCGGCTGTTGGCGGCGACGCCGCCTGAGATGATGAGCCGGCGGACGCCTTTGTCCCGGGCCGCCCGCAAGGCCTTGGTGACTAGGACGTCCACGACGGCCTCCTGAAAGGCTGCGGCAAAGTCGGCCACGTCTACGTCTTCGCCCTGGCGGCGGGCCCGCTCCAGGCGCTGCACCGCGGCCGTCTTGAGGCCGCTGAAGCTGAACTCGTAGCCCTCGTCCAGCATCGCCCGGGGGAAATCGACCTTCCGCGGGTCGCGGCCGCGGGCGAGCCGGTCGATGGCCGGCCCGCCCGGATAGCCCAGCCCCAGGATGCGGGCCACCTTGTCCAGGGCTTCGCCAGCCGCGTCATCCCGGGTCGTCCCCAGCACCTCGTACTCCCCAAACCGGGGGACGTAAAACAAGACCGTGTGCCCGCCGGAAACCGTCAGGCACACCAGGGGCGGCTCAAGCTCCGGATGGGCCAGGAAGTTGGCGTAGATGTGGCCTTCGATGTGGTTGACGCCGATGAGGGGCAGCCGGCGGGCAAAAGCCAGGGCCTTGGCGGCCGAGATGCCCACCAAGAGGGATCCTACCAGCCCCGGCCCCTGGGTCACCGCGACGGCGTCCACGTCGGCCAGGGTCACCCCCGCCTGCCGCAGGGCCTGGTCGATGACCGGCAAGATCAGCTCCACATGGCGCCGGGAGGCGATCTCGGGCACCACACCGCCGAACCGCTGGTGGAGCTCCATCTGGGACGCGATCACATTGGAGCGGATGCGCCTGCCGCCTTCGACGACGGCGGCTGCGGTTTCGTCGCAGCTGGTTTCGATGCCAAGGATCAAGTCCAGTCCCAACGCATCACAAGTCCTTCCACATGATGATCGCATCCTCGTTGTTGTCCCGGTAATAGCCCTTGCGGATGCCGGCACTGACGAAGCCCAAGTCCTCATACAGCCGCTGGGCGACCACGTTGGACACCCGCACTTCCAGGGTCATGCGCCGCGCCGCGCAGGCGCGGCACAAGTCCGCCGCGGCCTCCAGCAACCGGCGGCCGATGCCCCGCTGGCGGTAGTCGGGATGCACCGCCACGTTGGTGATGTGCCCCTCGCCGGCGATGATCCACATCCCGATGTAGCCCACCACCCGCGGGCCGTCGTCGGTCTGCAGGCGGGCCACCAGGTAATGGGCGCGGTCGTTGTCCAACAGCTCCGACACAAACGCAGCCCGGGACCACGGCGTGGGAAACGAGCGCCGCTCGATCTCCATCACCGCGTCCACGTCGCCGATGGTCATCGGTTCGATCACGATGGGGAGCGGTGCTTCGCTGCCCACTTCCGTTCCGCCTCCGACTCCCGCAGGTACAAGGGCACGAGGCTGGCCGGATCATCCCGCCGGCCCTGCCGCAACCGCAATGCCCCCAGCGCCGCCACCGCGCCGCTGCGCAGCGTGCGCAACCCCACCGGCGGCCGCTGGGCGCGCGGGCCAAAGCGCTGGAGCACGGTCTCCCAATGCACATCGGCCCCGTCCCCGATGAAGATAATTCGCTCGTGGCCGGTGGCCAGATTCTCCACCTCATCCAGCCACTCTTGCAACGCCCGCAACTGGGCCCCGACCAGCGGCACCGGGTTGTCGCCTTCAAGGCGATAAGCCGCGCAGAACACGTGCTCATGGCGGGCGTCGATGGCGGGGCAAATCACGGCGCCCGCGTCGCCGGCCTGGTAGGCCATGGCCTCCAGCGTCGGCACCCCGGCTACGGGCACGCCCCAGGCGTAGCTCAACGCCTTGGCCGTGACGACGCCGATGCGCAACCCCGTGAAGGAACCCGGCCCCAGGGCTACGGCGATCCCGTCGACGCCGCCCGCCGGGTCCCACCCGGCGTCCAACATCACCCGCTCCAGGGCCGGCATGAGCCGCTCGGCGTGGGTGGTCCGCTGCAAGTTCAAGGTGTACTCCCCCACCAGGCGGTCGCCCTCCAGCAAGGCCACCCCGCCTGTGGCGGTGGACGTATCCAGGCCGATGACCCGCATCAGCCGGTTTCTCCCTCCCACGCGGTGCGCAGGCGCGCCACCAGCGCCCGGGCGCCGCTCCCCGTGCCGGCAAAGGTGATCCGGCGCACCCGGGGGTCATCCGCGTCGGGCGCGAGGCGGACCTCCAGATGGTCGGGAGGCAAGTAGGCGCGCACCCGCTCCCCCCACTCCACCACGCATACGCCCGGCCCGTCGAAGTACTCTTCGGGGCCCAGATCCGCGAACTCGCGCGGGTCCTCCAGCCGGTACGCGTCGAAGTGGTAGACGGGCGTCTCGCCCGGGTACTCATGAATCAGGGCGAAAGTTGGGCTGCTGACCACGGCCGGGTCGATGCCGAGGCCCTGCACAAACCCCCGGGTGAAGGTGGTTTTTCCCGCGCCCAAGGGACCCGTCAGCGAGACGACGGTGCCAGGGGCGACCAGCGTCCCCAACAAGCGCGCCAAGCGCTGGGTTTCCGCTTCCCCCTGCACCACCACGGTCCACCCGGAAACCCCTGCATCCCCAGGCCTCTCCTCGGCACCAGCCATGGCCGCCCGGGCACCTCCCGTCCCTGCTCCCAGAGTTTTCCCCACGGGAGGCTTTCGGTCCCCAGGAGACCTTTCCTGCCAGGATCCCCGCCGCCCCAGGCGCGAGAAACCGCTGCAGCGAGCTGGGAGGGCACGCCGGTTCAGCCGGCGGCCGCCGAGGGCTCGCACGATCGCCCGCCGCATGCCTGCAGCACGGCCCGCAACTGCGGCAGCGGGAAGGGCTTGCGCAGGACGGCTGCCGCGCCGGCTGTCCTCGCTTCCTGTTCGAGCTGCTGCAAGCAGAGGCTGGTCATCAGGACGACCGCAGCCCGGCTCTGCCACTCCGTCTTGAGGATGCGGGTCGCGGTGAGCCCGTCCATGATGGGCATGCGCACGTCCATCAGCACCACGTCGGGATCATGGGCCTCCACCAGATCGAGCACGGCTTGCCCGTCGCAGGCTTCCCCGACGATCACGAACTCGGGACAGTGCCATTCGATGAACATGCGCACAGCACAGCGGACGGCAGGATCATCATCCGCCAGCACCAGTCGCGCCGGGTCTGGCGATACGTCGGAATACAACCCGAACGTCCCCCTAGAGGCTCAATTGGCTTCTGGGAGTGCGGCTGCCAAAGGCGGATTCACCGGAAGCCATCCACAATTACGACATGTATATCAAAAATCCTTCAAATCACGAACAAATAATATTGTTGCCAACCCAATATTCGTAATCCCTAGCGGCCGTTCGCCGGCGAGCCCGCGGCGGTGCGCACCGCCGCGAGGAAGCCCGCAAAGAGCCGCCGCTGCACCGCGTCGCTGCCGGCCATGAGCTCGGGGTGCCACTGTACGCCGACGGCAAAGCGGTGCAGTTCGCTTTCGATCCCCTCAATGACGCCGTCGGCGGCATGGGCGACGGCCCGGAAACCCGGCGCCACCACCTGCACGGCCTGGTGGTGGAAGCTGTTGACCGCCGTCGCCGTCACGCCCAGCAGCGCGTGCAGGCGGCTGCCTTCCGCCACCGTCACCTCGTGGGTCGGTTCCCAGACGGGCGCCGACTGCTGGTGGGCCAAGGCGCCCTTGACTTGGCTGGCGATGTCCTGAACGAGCGTGCCTCCTGCGGCCACGTTGAGCACCTGCACGCCGCGGCAGATGCCCAACACCGGCATATCCCGCGCCAGCGCAAGCCGCGCCGCGACGACGTCCAGATCGTCCCACTCGCGGTCCACCTTGCCGAGGGCCTTGTGGGGCTCTTGGCCGTAGAGCGCCGGGTCCACGTCGACACCGCCGGTGAGCAACAGCCCGTCGACCCGGTCCAGGCACAGGGCCAGCAGGCGCTCATCCCAGGTGGGCGGGATCAGGAGCGGCACGCCTCCCGCTTCCACTACGGCACGGATGTATGGGGCCTTCACAAACCAGCGGTCCTGCCCGCCCGCGGTGTCGTGCCCGCACGTGATCCCGATCACCGGCGCGTTTCCCTCCGCCACGGCCGTCACCCCCGTCTTCGCGTCCAACCCGCCTTTGGCCTCTTATGCGCCAGCGAGGGCTGCGGTGCCGGTGAACTCGGCCACCGCCGCCAAGAGCTCCAGGCGCTGTTTGCGCAACCGGTGGGCGGTCGCCACGTCCACGGCGCGAAACGTCACCCGGTCGCCGGGCGCGGCCTGCCCGAGGAAGTCCATGTCCGCCGAGATGACCGTCGCGATCTTGGCATAGCCCCCGGTGGCCTGCCGGTCCGCCAGGAGCACGATGGGCTGGCCGTCGCCGGGGACCTGGATGGATCCAGGTGCGACGCCCTCCGAGACGATGTCCGCCCCAGCCCGGTGCAAGAGCTTTGGACCCGACAACCGCAGCCCCATGCGGTCCGAGTTGGGCGTCACCCTGTACGGCGCGCCCAACAGCCGCTCGATGGCCAAGGGCAGGAACCGGTCGTCCTGGGGCCCCAGGATCACCCGCACGGGCTGCGGCAGGCCATGGCGGCGCAAGGCTTCGGGCAAGGCCAACCCATCCCGGTCGCGCCAGTCGATGGGCAGCGGCCCAACGGGCAGCTGGTCCCCTGCCGCGAGCGGCCGGCCTGCAAGGCCCCCGATGCGGGCCCGGGTGTACGTAGACCGGCTGCCCATCACTTCCGGCACGGCAATGCCGCCGGCCACCGCCAGATAGGCCCGGCAACCCGCACGGCGACCGGTGAAGCGCAGCACCTGCCCGGGCCTGACCCGGTGCGCCTGCCACAGGGCCGCCGGCTGCCCGTCGATGGTAAAGCCCAGGTCCGCCCCGGTGCAAGCGACGAGCCCTTCGCTGACCACCGCCAGCACCGGCCCCAGCAGGGTGACCTCGAGCCCCGCCGCGCCGGGCGGATTGCCCACCAGGGCGTTGGCCGCGATGAGCGCATACTTGTCCAACGCCCCCGCGGCCGGCACCCCAAAACGCTGCCAGCCCGGGCGCCCCAGGTCCTGCACTGTCGTGAAAAGCCCGGGCGAGAGCACCTCAAAGCCGATGCGCGGCTCCGCTTCCACTGGCACCGTCCGGACGGCCACCCCTTCCCCCATGGCAACTCCGTCCTGCACAGCAATCCCTGCCTAGACGGGCACGAAGCGGACCTCGTCCCCCGCCTGCAGCAGGAAAGGCGGGTCCCGGTCCGGGTCCCAGAGGCGCACGTCGGTGCGGCCGATCCAGCGCCAACCGCCGGGGCTGTTGTCCAGGGAGTAGATGCCCGTCTGCCTCCCGCCGATGGCCACCGCGCCCGCGGGCAGGCTCAGCCGCGGCGTCTCCCGCCGCTCCACGGCCAGCTCGGGAGGGAGGTCGCCCAAGTAACAAAAGCCCGGCAGGAAGCCGAGCATGTACACGACGTAGATGGGGCGGCTGTGGCGGGCGATGACCTCCTCAGGGCTCAAGCCGACCCGGTGGGCCACCCACTCCAAGTCCGGCCCGTCGTCGCCGCCGTAGCGCACCGGGATCTCGATGCGGCGGGGGGCCGGCAGGTCGATGTGGCCCCCTTTGGCCACCAGCGCCCGGAGCGTCTCTTGGACTTCCTCGTAGGACGCCCGGTCGGGGTCGTAATATACGAGCAGCGACGCGTAGGCCGGAACCACTTCCCGCACCCACGCAGGCGCCTCAGGGCCCGTGAGCAGATGAGCCAGGGCGCGCACCCGCAAGTTGAGCTCCCGCCGGATCTCCTGCCCCAGTTCCACCAGCACCGCCTCATCCCCGGCCGGGAGAATCCGGGGGGCTGGCATGACCTGCGATTCCGGCACGGGCGGCGTCATCCCCGGGCTGCGACCCGCTCGTGATAATGGCGCATGGTGGCCACGAAGGTCGCATGGTTGCTGGTCTCAACCGGCAGGCCCAGCTCCTCCTCCAGGGCCTTCCGCACTTCCATCGCCCGGAGGTTGGTGCAGGACAAAAAGAGGCAGTCGGCCTGCCGCCGAGCGGCGTCCCCGTGTTTCCGGGCAAACTCGGCGATCTCCTCCGGCGTCACCCGCCCGATGTCGGTGTTGGCCTTGATGCCCATGCCATGGGCCGCCACCACCTCAAGGCCATCGTCCCGCAAGGAAGCCGCCACCCGCTCCGTGACTTCGTCGATGTAAGGCGTGAGCAGGTAGACCCGCCGCCCCCGGGCTTGGAGGGCCTCCCGCACCGACTTGATGACGCTCACGCCGGGACAGCCCGCTTCCTCTTGGATGCGGCGCACGATCAGGGCGTCGTACTCGTTGCCCCGCAGCGCCCCCGCCGACGTGCAGCCAAAGACCACCACGTCCGGGTGTACCGTCGCGATGTCCCGCAGGGCCCTGGGGAAGTGGACGTCCAGCATTTCCTCTTCGCCGGCGACGGTGACGTCTTCCAAGAACATCCGGGCGGTGTACACTTCGGCGTCGGCTGGCAGGTTGCGGTAGAAATCGGGCTCCATGGTGGTGTTGGACGACGGGACAATTAGGCCAATGCGAAACGGCATGCCCTCACCCCATCGGTGCGACCGGGCCCCCGGTCGCTCCCCGCCAATTCTTACCGAAATTATAGGCGCCTGCGCAAAACAGTGTCAATCGCCGCAAACGCCCAGCCGCTCCAGCCGGTGTTCGCTTGTAGCGATACATAAAATATGATATGGTTTAGCCATACTTCTTTTCGCGTCTACACTTTTCCAGTACAGGAGGAGGCCGCCCTGTGGCTGCGGCTTGGCTGCAGCGGTTGGGCAACGCAGTCCGCTCCGCCCGCCGCTGCGCAGGGCTAACCCAATCCGAGCTGGGTCAACCGCTGCTGTCCAAAAGCTTTATCAGCCAGCTGGAACAGGGGAAGCTGGCCCCTTCCATCCCCTCGCTCTTGCACATGGCAGCCAAGCTCAACGTCAGCCCAAGCCAGCTCCTGGCGTTATCCGACGCCCGCTTGCTGGCCGACACCTGCTTCACCATGGCGGAAACCGCATTGTTCGTAGACGGCTTAGAGGCCGCGGAGACGTGGCTCGTACCGCTGGCCTCCCTGCCCGATTGGCAAGATCCGCCCCGCATCGCCCGGCAACACCGCTGGCAAGGCTTGCGGGCACTGGTGTCCGGGCAACCGGACGCCGCCCTGCCAGAGCTCGAACGGGCGCTCGCGCTGCAGCAGGCAGCCAGCGTGCGCCCCGTTGCCACCGGCGAGGAGCTGTTTACGCTCTACTGGATCGGTGAGGCCTATCGGTTGAGCCACAACCTCCTCGCAGCCCTGCGGGCATGGGAGCAGGCGACCGGTGAGCTGGCGCCTCCTCAAGGGACACTAGGGGTGCCCGCTTGGGGTTCCGACGCGGTCCCCATTCCCGCCCCCGCTCCCGGGATAAGCTGCTCCGCCTGCTTTCACGCCGCCCTCCTGCTGCGGTTGGCGGCGGTGTATGAGGCGGTGGGGGATGCCAAAGAAGCCGCCCGGGCGCGTGCCGCCACGCCGCCAGCCTGCGTGGAGGCTTTGCGCACGGGCTCATCGGTCGTGAACCTCTTGTGGCTGACGGCCAAAGACGCCTACGCCCGGGCGGACCTGGCCGGGGCCGCAATTTGCGCCCGGCTTGCGCTGCTGCTCCGCCATGCGTCTGCTTACGCCCTCTAGGCGATGGGGCCGAGAGCCGCCAGCTCTTGCTTCAGGCGGTCGATCACCCGCACCGGCGTCGGGTCGACGCCATTGAGCAAGGCCAAGTAGGCGCTGGTGAAATCGCCAATATAGATGAGGGAGAGAAGCCGCGCCAGCTCCGACTCACCGCGGGACCACACTTCGGTCACCCCGGAAATCGCTGGCCGCATGATGTCCACCGTCACCTCGATGCGGCGGTTGATGCGCGGCGAGTCGCCGCGGTCGCGCAACAGTACGAGTTCCACCAGGCCCGTGACCGATTTTGGTACCTCCCAGCCCACCGTCTCGTTGTGGTTGAGTTCAGGGAACGTGTTGCACCAGGCCGGGGCCTTCGCGTTCTCGTTGATCTGGCACTTCCAGCGGTAAGCCACCGCGCCGCGCCAGCCGCCGGTGCCGTAGATCAGAGGCAGCTTCCCGTGGAGCCGCAGCGCCAGCTGCTTGGCCAGGTTGACTTCGGCGGGCACCTCGGGCGCCAGCTCCGAGCGCAGCGATCGCAGCACAGTGATCGCTTCCTCCAATTCCGCTCGCTTGTCCGCGACAAGCCCTACTCGGGCCAGGAGCAGTAAGAGTGGGACAAGCGAGTAGCCCAATGCCGCCCGCGGAGCCAACCCACCCGGGATCCGGATCAGCGGCCACCCGCGGCCTTCTGCCCATCGCGCCAGCACACCGCCGGTGGTGATGGCAACGATAGCCGCGCCGCGTTCTGCCGCCGCCCGGCAGGCGCTCAACGTTTCCTCCGTATTGCCCGAGTAGCTCGACGCCACAACCAGCGTGCTGGGCCCCACATAGGCAGGCACGTCGTACTCCCGATAAACATTGATGGGCACCGGGCATTCTGGCTCCGCCACGGCCTTGACCAGGTCGCCGCTAATAGCCGACCCACCCATGCCGAAAATAACTACCTGCTTGATCGCATCTCCAGGCGGCAACGTCCCAGACACCGAAAGATCTGCGGCGCGCTCACACTGCTCAGGCAGAGCCTGAATGTGGCCAAGCATCCCACTGCGATCCAAATGGCTAATCTCTGCAGGACGAATGGGCCACCTGACTGTGTGCGCGCTAGGCGTGTCAGGCACTGCGCTCGACCTCCTCTCAATGTGTAGGTGTAGTTTAAGAGAGGTGCGGCAGCGTTTCCCGCTCCCTGCCCACCAGCCGTTTAAAATGCCCGTGTGGGCCCTTTGTGGGTTCCGAATGCCCCGCGGTGCCACCATCCACGGTTCCAACCTTTCAGCATATGGTAGCCGAAGTAGTTGCCAGGCGTCAACGCGAAAGGGGCCCCGACCGTTCGTCAGGGCCCCTCTGCAGTTGCCGTCTATCTACGAAGCGGGCGACTCAAATTAGAAGGAGACAGACAACTCGGTGGTCAGGGCCGTATCGGCAT
>PKQR01000045.1 GCA_017578085.1 Bacillota bacterium | reverse complement strand
CCGTCCCGGCTTTCCAGGAGTCCTCCCGCCGTAGCCGCCAGCCACCGGTCGGGCACCGCGGGGTCTGCAGCCAGAGCCACCACCCGGTGGGCGCCGTCAATGCCGGGTTCCATACGCCGCCACTGCTCGCCCGGCGGCTGTCCTTCCCACACGTCCGCTCCATCCGCAGGCGCAGCGGGAGCCGCCCGGTCCGTCACTCCCCCGCCACCGGCGGCGCGGAACAGCCCGTAGCCTGCCACCCAGGCGAGCCGGTATCCGTGACCCTCGGCCAGCGCCCCCGGAGTACCGGGCAGGCCGGGAACGCCCTTATCCGTGATGGCCACCGGCCGCCCATCCGGTCCGCGGAGCAGCCCGTGCACCACGTCGCCGTCCACGGGCTCCCAGGTAAACGCCCGCGCCTCGGCCCCGCCGCCCGCGAGCCGGTACCGCGCGAGCCCGCCGCTGCCGCCCACGTACACGACGTCCGGGGTCTCGCCGATGAGGACGGCCCGCGCCGTCCCGGACCCGTGGAACGGCCCCCCGTCCAGCGCGTCGATAGGCGTGCCGGTCGCTTGCCAATAGGCGGCCTGCAGCATTTCGAAGGTCACGGGGCCCAACCAGTGGAAGCGGGCCACCCCTTGTGCGTCAATGAACCACGTCTCCGGCATACCGCCCAGCCGGAACGCTTCCCCCACCGAGCCGTCGCGGTCCAGCAGGATGGGGAACGCAAACCCGATCCCCTTGGCCGCCTCCTGCTCCAGGTGCTCGCGGATGCGAACAGCAGGCTCCCGCTCGTTGATGGCCACATACCCGACACGGTCGCCGTAGCGCCGGTAGAAAGCGTCGTGGGCCGGCATCTCCAGCAGGCAAGGCTCACACCAGCTGGCCCAGAAATTGATCACCAGCGGCGCTTCCAACGGCCGGCTCACCCGCCAGCGGTTGCCCTCCAGGTCGACCAGCTCAAAGGCGGGGATCGGCGCGCCCACTTGCGCCCGGGTCTTAAGGCTTTCGGAGTAGATGATCGCGCCGGCCGCAAAGAGCAACAGCACCACGAGCGGCACCAGCCGCGACAGCCTCATCCGCCCCGCCCCCCGTTGCCGGACAGCTCCACAAGGCGGGCCAAGAGCCGCTCCCTTCGCTCCCGGTACACGTCCTCGTCCAGCTCGCCCTGGTGAAACGCGACGTCCAGCCGCACGACCTCGTCCTTCAACCGCTCCGCTTCCGCGAGGTGCGCCGGCTGTACCGGAGCGGTTCCTCCCTTTCCGGAACCGCCAGCGGCAGCCTGGGCCTGGGCCGTGACACGGGACGTCCTGGACCGCAACCGCCTGGCGCCGGCCACCGCCGCGGCCAGCACCAGGGCGGCCAAGACCAGCCGCGGCACGGGATGGGTGGCCAAGATCTCCGCCGGGTCGCTGCGCATGCCGGCCCGCATCAAGACGGGCAGCTCGGCGCTGGCCGCTCCCGGGCGGTCCAGCACCACCTGCCAAGCCTCGTGGGGCTCCAGCTGCCGCATGCGATAGACGGCGAATCGGACCCCTTCGATCTCTTCCTGTCCGACGGGCTCAAGCCGCACGGCCCGCACGGCCAGCGTCCCCGTCTCCGCCCAGATCCACAGTTCCTCCGTCGGGTACAATAAGGCCCGGCGCAGCACCATCGGGTCCCGCCAAGGGATGGTATACGCCAGCACGTATTGTCGCCCCTCGCCCACGCCTAGCGGCCGCGGGTCCACGACTGCGCCGTCCGCTGCCTCCAGCGGTTCCGGCAACTGCTCCCACTGGGCCTGCTTGGGCACCGGCAGCGGCACCCGTTCGGCCGGCCTGGGTCCCAGGTTGACCAGCTCCAGCATGTGCAGCACCTGGAGACCGGCCGGCCCTCGCGTCAAAAACAGGTGCTCTCGCACCACCTCTACATCAGGGGCGTCCTGCGCCAGGGCGGCCGCTGTCAATGGGAATGTGACCGCCGGCACCTGAGCCAGCCCGACCAGCGCCAAGGCGAGCAGCAGGCGCCGCCAGTCCAGGGCGCCCAGCCCCTTCATGCGGGGCCCCCCTGCCGCCGGGCCGCGAGCTTCGCCGCCAGCTCCCGCTCCAACGCGCCCCGGGCGGCCGTCTCCGCGTCGGCCAGCTCCGCCGCTTGCCGCACCAGGGCCGCCCGCACCCGCGCGTACTCGGCCTCCGGGATGCGCCCCATGGCGCGGTCGTACTCCAGCTCCCGCAAGGCTTCAAACACCCGCTCCACCGGCGCCGGCGCCCGCTCCGGCCGCGGCCAAAGGGCAAAGAGGCTGCCGGCCAGGAGGACAAAGGCCCCGGCCCACAGCCAGCCAATCATCGGGTTCCAAAAGAGCTGAAAGCCCGCCACGCTGCCGAACTCATCCCACCCCGCCAGCACCACATAGAGGTCCCCCGCCGCGGTGGAATAGATGGCCACCTCGGTGGTGGGCCCCTGCGTGTCCACCCAACCGGGGTAGTAAAGCTTGCGGGGCAGGAGATACCCGAGGTCCCGCCCGTCCTGCTGCACCCGCAGCCGCGCGGCCGTGTAGGGGATGCCCGCCCGCGCGCCTTCTTCCAACCCCTCAAACACGACGACGTAAGGCCCGACCCTCGCCGCCTCGCCCACTTGCAGTCCCCGCAGCTGCTCCTGGTGGTAATGGGTATGCCCGGCGATCCCGAGGGCGATGATGACGATGCCGATGTGCACCGCGTAGCCCCCGTAGCGGCGCGGGTTGCGGGCCAAAAGCCGCGGCAGCGCCAATAGCGGCGGGTCATTGGTGAACTTGACCCGCGCCGCCACCGACTGCACCAGTTCCACCAGCACCGCGGCGAACACCACCACACCGGCCGCGACCGCCAGCAAGAATCCGGGCTCCCGGACACCTCCGGCCGCCAATACCGCCCCGGACAAAAGCGCAAGTCCCAGCGGGATGCTCACCTGCCGGCCGACCGCCGCCCACGTGGAGCGGCGCCATGCCAAGAGCGGCCCGATGCCCATCAGCACCAGCAGCGCCCCAAACAGCGGCGCCGTAATGCGGTTGAAGAACGGCGCGCCCACGGTCACCTCGACGCCCAACAGGCGCGCCACCAGCGGGAAGACCGTCCCCCAGAAGATGGCCAAGGCGAGGCCGCCCAGGATCAGGTTGTTGAGAACAAACCCAAACTCCCGGGACGTGTAGGACTCCACGTGATGCTCGTCCTCGAGCATCTCCCGCCGGTCGAGCATCAAGTACAACCCACCGGCCAAGATGACACCGAGAAACCCGAGGAACAGCGGCCCGATTTCCGACTCTACGAAGCTGTGTACGCTGGCCAAGATGCCGCTGCGGGTGATGAAGGTGCCAAAGATGGACAAGGAGTACGTCGCGAGGATGAGCCCGATGTTCCACCGCTTGAGCATCCCGCGGCGTTCCTGGACCATCACCGAGTGCAAGAACGCTGTGGCCGTCAACCAAGGCATAAAGGACGCGTTTTCCACCGGGTCCCAGGCCCAGTAGCCGCCCCAGCCCAGCTCCTCATAAGCCCAGCGGGCTCCCACGATAATGCCGAGGCTCAAAAACGTCCACGCGGTCAACGTCCAGCGGCGGGTCAGCCTGATCCAGTCGTTACCCCGCCGCCGCACGATGAGGGCCGCCATGGCCACCGCGAAGGGCACCGACAGCCCCACGTAGCCGAGATACAGCAACACCGGGTGGGAGATCATCCAAAAGCTCTGCAGCAGCGGGTTGAGCCCCCGCCCGTCCAGCGGCGCCACCGGCAGCTCCACAAAGGGGCTGGCCACGAAGGCCGTCAGCCCGGCAAAAAACCCGCCGCTCGCGAGCAGAATCGCCACCGCTGGGGCCTGCAGGCTGCCCATGCGCTCCGGGCGCTCCCGGGCCAAGAGGAACGCATACAACGCCTGCAGCCACAGCCAAAAGAGCAGGGAACCTTGCTGCCCCGACCACAAGGCCGCGACCTTAAAGGCCACCGGCTGCAGCCGGTACGAATGCTGCACCACGTAAGCCAGGCGGAAGTCGTCGGTCAGCAGCGCCCACAGCAGCGCCGCCATGGCGCAGGAAGCAAAGGCGAAAAAGAGCGCCGCGGCCCGCCGCACCCATACCGCCGCCGCCCGTCCACCCACGGCGAACACCGCCGCGACGATCCCGCCCGCCGCCGCGGCCAGCGCGGCCACCAGGGCGCTATGACCCACCCATGCTACGTTCAAAGGAAGACCCCCGTTCAGCCTTGCGGCAACCGCTCCGGGACTCACGCCCAGCCCGGCGTTGCCCTCATGTGGTCACAAGTACTCCTGCAGCCGCCGCTGCACCCGGCGCTCCAGTTCCGGGTCCAGCTCCACGGCCGGTGCAGGCTCGTTGGCCGGCGGCGCCGGCCGCCGTCCAAACCGCCAGTACACCCAAAGTCCCCCAAGAGCGAGCACGGCAAAGGGCAGCAGGTAAACCCAGGCAAACCCCCGCTCCGCCGGCGGTGAGAGCAAGATCCAGACCCCGTACCGCTCCACCAATTCATCCAGCACTTCCTCGCGCGTCATGCCGGACAAGAGCATCTCCCGGATCTCGTCCCGCATCTCCCAGGCGGAAGCGGCCTGCGATTGCCACACCGACAGCCCTTGGCACTCCTGGCAGCGCACCTGCTGGGCGATGGCGCGCACCTCCGCCTCCAGGCTCGTCAACACCTGCCCGTCGGGCCGTAAAATCTGGGCCACCTGGGCCCGGATGTCCTGGTCCGCCAGTTCGCCCAAGACGCGGCTGATGAGCTTCCCCTCCGCGTTGATGAAATACGACTGGGGCAACCCCTGCAGCTGATACGCCTGCGCGGCCGCACCGCTCACGTCCACGAGCACCGGGTAGCTCCGGTTGCGCTCCCGCACCGCCTCCCGCACCATCTCCACCGGCGCGCCGATTTCGATGGCGATTACCTGGAGCCGCCCGGCATACTGTCGCTGCAGCTCTTCCAGAAACCCGAAATCGTCGTAGCAGTAGCTGCAGGTGCGGCTGGAAAAGCGCACGATGAGCGGCTGCCCCGCCCAGCGCGACAGTGGCACCAGGTTGCCGTCCAAGTCCGCCAAAACCACGTCCGGAGCCGCTTCGCCCATCACGAGCCCGGGGGAAACCGTGTCCCGCACCGTGGCCCAACCCCAGATGATGAGGGCGGCTGCGAACAGCATCGGCACTGCCCAGCGGTTCACCCGCGGCGCCACGCCGTCACAACCCCCAGTTGAAGTAGCTGTTGAGCAACACGAAGGTGTTGGTGTACAGCATCACGCCCAACACCACCAAGAGCACCCCGCTGGCAAAGCGGATGCGCTCCGCGTGGGGCAAGAGCTTCCGCAGCCCCGCCCGCATGCGCCCAAGAAACACCGTCACAAGGAGGAAAGGCACGGCGAGCCCGGCCGCGTACGCCAGCAGGAGCAGCGCCCCCTGCGCGGCCGTAGCCGTCGTGCCGGCCAGCACCAAAACGCTGCCCAGGACCGGCCCGATGCACGGCGTCCAGCCCGCGGCAAACGTCATCCCGAGCAGCAGCGAATTCAACGGCCCCGGCGTCCGCACCCGCGCCTGCACCCGCCGCTCCTGGTCAAAGGCAAGAACGCGCAGGACGCCCATCATATAAAGGCCAAAGACAATGACAACCAAGCCTCCCAGCCGCCGCAGGATGGGCAGGTTGCCGGTGAGAAACCGACCGATGGCGCTCGCGCCCAGCCCCATGGCCACAAAGACCGCGGAGAAGCCCAGCACAAATAGGCAGCCATTGAGCACCAGCCGCCGGCGCTGCCAATGGTCCCCATCGGTGAGCTCCTCGAGGGTGCTGCCCGTGAGGAACGTGATGTAGGCCGGGATCAAGGGCAACACGCAGGGCGAGACAAACGACACGAGCCCGGCCAGAAACGCCAGCGGGAGCGTCACCTGCTCAGGCACGCGGCCTCACCCCGACTTTCTCCCCTTGGACCGCTCCAGGACCTGCGCCAAGTCGGCCACGTCTTCCGCGATCCGCCGCTGCCGGGCCGCCAGCAAGGCCACGTACCCAGCCAGGATCAGCCAAAAGACGCTGTAGCCCAAGAACAGGAAGGTCATGGTCAGTACTCCACCTCCAGGCGCACCCGCTCCCGCAAGGCGGCGGCGTGCCGGGACAGATGCTCAAGCCCGACCCGGTAGCTTAGAAGCGCCGCGTTCACCAGCGTCAGCGCGATCACGGCCACCATCATGGTGACGACCATTTCCGGGTCCATGTTCATGCGGATCGTCCCGCCCTGGGGCTGGATGATGTTGGGGTGCATGCTGCGCCACCAGATGGCCGAAAAATGCACCAGCGGCACGGTAGAGAAAGCGACGATGCCGAACACGCCCGCCAGGCGCCCGCGGCGCTCCTCGCCCTCCGCGGCCGCCCGCACCAGGAGGTACGCCACGTACATGAACCACATGATGAGCGTCGTGGTCAAGCGCGGATCCCAGGTCCACCAGACGTTCCACACGGCCCGGGCCCAAAAGCTCCCCGTGGCCAGGGTCAGCGTCGTGAACAGGATCCCGATCTCCGCAGCCGACGCCGCAAGGGCGTCCAGCGAAACGCTGCGGCGCAGGAGATACCCGATGCTGCAAACGAACACGATGAGAAACGACAGGTACGCGTTCCAAGCGGAACCGACGTGGATGTAAAAGATCCGCTGCACCGTCCCCAGCGTCCGCTCGTCTGGCGCCCAGATGAGGGCCATGTACAACGCGAACACGACAGCCGGCGCGGCGATGGCCAGCAACACCGTCTGGAGCCTCGTTGGGCGGGTCGTCGGCAAGGTCATACCTCCACCACGTATTCGAAGATCAAGTACGGCACGCCCCAAAACAAAATGTTATACAAGATCAGCATGTGCATCCACGCGCGTGCCTCTCCCCAGCCGCCCGCGGCCAAGAGGGCGTCGGTCAGGTGCACGGCCGCCAGCACCACCGGCACCAGCAGCGGGAACAAGAGCACAGGGTAGAGCACTTCCCCGGCCCGCAGTTGCGCCGCCAGCGCGGCCACCAGCGTCCCGGCGCCGCTCGTAGCCAAGAGCACCAGCCCCACCAGCACCACCCAGCGCCAGAGGGGAGCGGCCAGGCTTTGACCAAAAACCGCAAAGAACGCGGGCATCGTCACCAGCGCCACCAACGCCAAGAAAAGGAAAGACGCAAGCCCCTTGGCCAAAAACACGGCACTGCGGTCGACCGGCGCCAGCAACAACCCCCACAGCCTGCCCTCAGCCCGTTCCCGGGCGAAACTGCGGCTTAAGCCCACCGTGCCCGCGAAAAACAGCGCCGTCCACAGGCTGGCAGTGAAAACACCCTCCATGCGGGCCACGCCCGGCGGCAGTGCGAAGATAATGACGAGCAGGAGCAAGAGCGCCAGCAACGCGGGCGTCAGCAGCGCTTCCCCGGTGCGCCATTCCAGGCGGAGGTCCTTCCAGATGATCGCGGCCAGCGCCCGCAGGTACCTCAAGAGCGGGCCTCCTCCCCGGCCGCTCCCCATCCGCCCGTCTCCGTGCCGGCCTCTCCGGCAGAGCCCGCGGGCATCGCCAGCCGCCGGTACTCGCTACCGAACCGGTCCGCGTCCCACTCCCGGACGTCCACCAGGCACTCGACCCGCCCGCGCACCAGCACCGCCGCCCGATCCGCGAGCGGCCAAGCCCAGCGCCATTCGTGGGCCACAAGCACGATGCTCGTGCCCCGCTCACGCTCGGCGGCCAATCGCTCCGTCAACCACGCCGTCCAGCGGGCATCCAGCCCCGCGAAGGGCTCGTCCAGCAGAAGCACTTCCGGCTGGTGCACCAACGCCCGGGCCAGCGCCAGCCGCTGCCTCATGCCCCGCGAAAGGCGCGCCACAGGCTCCCGCGCCGCGAGGCGCAGCCCCACCTCATCTACAAGCGCCTCGGCCCGCCGGCGGGCGTCGTCCACGCCGAACAGCCGGGCCGCGAATACTAGGTTGTCCAGCACGGTCAGCTCGTCGTAGAGCAGGCTCTCGTGAAAGAGCGTGCCCAGGCGCCGTCGCACGCCCGGGCCCCAGCGCGACACCGGCCGCCCGTCGTAGAGGACTTCGCCCGCAGTAGGCGGCACGAGCCCCGCGGCCACCTTGAGCAAGGTGCTCTTGCCGGCGCCGTTGGGCCCACAGATCAAAAGCGTCTGCCCCGGTTGGATCGCGAGGGTGACGGCATCCAGGAGACGGCGGCCATCGACGCGCCGCGTCACGGACCGGAGCTCTATGTGCAAGCTACCGCACCCCGCGCCAGCCCGACTCGTACGTCTCGTACAGGACCCCGTCGATTTCCTCGTACCTGGGCTGGCTGCCGCTCGGCTTATCCGCCGCCTCGTACTTGGAAACGCACTGCACCAACAGCCGGTCCACCTCAAAGACGCCGTTCGCGTTGAACGTGCCTTCCAGCACGACATTGCTGCCGTCCAGCAAATTGTCCGGGCGGACGCCCCGGTAAACCGCCGGCACCCGCTGCCGCCCGTCGGAGACTTCGAAGTACAAGCGGAACTCCCGCGAATCCCAGCGGATGGTCTCACCGGGCACGTGGCCCTGGATGCGGATGAAGCGCCCTTGCAGGCTGTCTTTGCGCGCGACGGCCTCCTCCACGGTAAGATAATACATGGTTGTATTGGAGGCTGCGGTGGCGATCAGGTACACAAGGACAACGCCCACCAAGGCCAGCGCCACCGTGACCTTGCGCTTGCGCGGATCCATGGGCGCCCGCTCCCTCCTGGATTTTCTCGTCTCAGTCTAACAGAACGGCCGCGGGTGGACAAGAGATCCCGGCCGGAGGCGGGCCGTCCGGGCCAAGACAGGACAATCGTCGCTCGCTTTCGGGACATTTGTCCCTGCGCGGCCTCCCCGACAGGATTCCCCTGGGCCCACAGGGAACATCCGCGGCCGAAAAGCGAGGTGGTCGACAATGGATGAGATTTTGGTGATGGTGGAAATCCCCCGAGGCAGCCGCAACAAGTATGAATACGACAAGGCAACCGGCCGCTTTGTGCTGGACCGGATGCTGTTTTCGTCCGTCCACTACCCGGCCGACTACGGTTTCATCCCGGACACGCTGGCCCAGGACGGGGACGAGCTGGACGCGCTGGTGCTGGTGGGCGAGGCCACGTTTCCCGGTTGCATCATCCGGGCCCGTCCCGTAGGGGTCTTTGAGATGTGGGACGAGAAGGGTGCCGACGAAAAGATCCTGGCAGTACCCGTCAGCGACCCGCAATGGAACTGGGTCCAGGAGCTGGACGACGTCCCAGCCCACCTCTTGCGGGAGATCACCCACTTCTTCCAGGTGTACAAGGACCTGGAGGCCAAGTCGACCCGCGTCGGCAGCTGGAAAGACCGGCAGCACGCCTGCCGGGTCATCGCCGAAGCCCAAGAGCGCTACAAGCAGGCGCGCGGCTAAGGGGCCGCGCGCCTGCCGCTCGGGGCGGCCGGACTAGCCGCTGGCCGCCGCCGCCTGCACCGGTGTTGTCAACGGCTCGACACCGCAGAGCATCAGGCCGTACTCCACGCTGTCCACGAGGGCGATCCAACTGGCTTCGATGATGTTGGTGGACACCCCGACGGTGCCCCACGACCGCCCGTCGCAGGCGCTTTGGATGAGCACCCGCACCTTGGCGCCGGTGCCGCCGTCCTCGTTGAGCACCCGCACCTTGTAGTCGGTCAGATGGATGCGGGCCAGATCCGGATACACGTTCACCAGCGCCTTGCGCAAGGCGTTGTCCAGGGCGTTGACAGGGCCGTTGCCCTCGGCGGCCGTATGCACCACCGCGTCCCCCACCCGCACCTTGATGATGGCCTCGGCCAGCGGCTCGTCGTTCATGTCGTCCTTTTCAATGATGATCCGCAGGCCTTCGAGGGCGAAGTAGGGGCGGTACTGGCCGATGGCCTTCTTGAGCAACAGCTCAAAGGAGCCCTCGGCCGCCTCGAAATAGTACCCCTGGTGCTCCAGGTTCTTGATGGTGGCCACGACCTCTTTGAGGGCCGGCGAGTCCTTCTCCAGTTGAATTCCCCGCTCCCGGGCCTTGTAAATGATGTTGCTGCCGCCCGAGAGCTCGGAAACCAGCACCCGCCGCTCGTTGCCCACCAGCTCAGGCGGGATGTGCTCGTAGGTTTCCGGGTACTTGAGCACGGCGCTGACATGCACGCCGCCTTTGTGGGCAAAGACGCTGCGGCCCACAAAGGGATGGTGGTCGTTGGGCGTGCGGTTGGCCAGTTCGCTCACAAACCGGGACAGTTCCGTCAAGGTGCGGAGCTGCTCGGGCGACACGCACGCGTATCCCATCTTGAGCTGCAGGTTGGGAATGACCTGGATCAGGTCCGCGTTGCCGCAGCGCTCGCCGTAGCCGTTGATGGTGCCCTGAACGTGCCGGGCGCCGGCCCGCACCGCCGCCAGGCTGTTGGCTACGCCGAGCCCGCAGTCGTTGTGGGCGTGGATCCCCAAGGGTGCCGGGATGGCCTCCCTTACGGCCAGCACGATCTCGTACACCTCATCGGGCAGCGTGCCGCCGTTGGTGTCGCACAGCACGAGGACCTTGGCGCCCGCCTCCCAGGCGGCCATGAGGGTTTCCAGGGCATACGTGCGGCAGCGCTTGTAGCCGTCGAAGAAGTGCTCCGCGTCGTAGATGACCTCGAGACCCTGGGCCCGCAGGAAACGGACGCTGTCCCCGATCATCCGCAGGTTTTCCTCTAACGTCGTCCCGAGGGCGTGGGTAACGTGAAAATCCCACGATTTGCCGAAGATGGACGCCACCTTCACCCCGGAGGCCACGATGGCCTGCAGGTTGGCGTCGTCCTCGGGCGCGATGCCGGCCCGGCGGGTGCTGCCGAAGGCCGTCACCCGCGCGTGCTTGAGCTCCACGTCCCGGATGCGCTGGAAAAACTCCACGTCCTTGGGGTTGGACCCGGGCCAGCCGCCCTCGATGTAGTCGATGCCGAACCGGTCCAGGCGCACGGCGATGCGCACCTTGTCCTCCGCGGAGAAGGAGACGCCCTCGCCCTGGGTCCCGTCCCGCAAAGTGGTGTCAAACAGCTCGATGCGTTCCGCCCACTCGGTCATCGCGTCGCCGCGCCTCCTTGGTGCCTTGGTGCGTCGCTGCCTTGGCGCCTTCGTGGCTGCCTGCCTCACCGCGTCTTACTGCGCTGCCGGCAGGCCGTAAATCCGGTGCCTGGCCTCAAAGGCGCGGATCTTGTCCTCGTACTGCAGCGTAAGGCCGATGTCGTCGAGCCCTTCCAAGAGGCAGTGGCGGCGGAAGGGGTCGATCTCGAACGGAAACACGACGCCCGCGTCATCCCGCACCTGGCACTGCTCCAGGTCCACCGTCAGCCGGTACCCCGGCTGGGCCAGCGTCCTCCGGAAGAGCTCATCGACCTGGTCTTCCGGCAGGCGCACGGGCAGGATGCCGTTCTTGAAGCAGTTGTTGTAGAAGATGTCGGCAAAAGACGGCGCGATGATAACCCGGAAACCGTAGTCCAAGAGCGCCCACGGCGCGTGCTCCCGTGAAGAACCGGACCCGAAGTTGTGGCGGGTCAACAGGATCGTCGCGCCCTGGTACCGCGGCTGGTTGAGGATGAAATCCGGGTTGGGCGTGCCGTCCTCCCGGAAGCGCCAGTCGTAAAAGAGAAACTGGCCGAAACCCGTGCGCTCGATGCGCTTGAGAAACTGCTTCGGGATGATCTGGTCCGTGTCGACGTTGGCCCGGTCCAGGGGCGCCACCAACCCGGTGTGAACGCGCAAGGGCTGCATGGAAACCGCACCTCCGAACAGTTGTCCAGCGGGGCCCGCCACGGCCGGGCCCCCCGTTATCTCTTCAGCCTGCGAACTCGGCGGCCACGTCCCACTCGCGGATGTCCACGAAGTGGCCGGCGATGGCCGCCGCCGCCGCCATCTGCGGGCTCACCAGGTGCGTGCGCCCACCCCGGCCCTGGCGGCCTTCGAAGTTCCGGTTGGAAGTGGACGCGCACCGCTCGCCCGGCTGGAGGATGTCCTGGTTCATCCCCAGGCACATGCTGCAGCCCGGCTCCCGCCATTCAAATCCCGCGGCCTTAAAGATCTGGTCGAGCCCTTCCTTTTCGGCCTGCCGCTTGACCCACTGGGAGCCCGGCACCACCATGGCCCGCACGTGCGGCGCCACCCGGCGGCCCTTGACGATGGCGGCCGCCGCCCGCAGGTCCTCCAAGCGGGCATTGGTGCAGGATCCGATGAACACCCGGTCGATGCGGATCTCCTGGATGGGCGTGCCCGGCTCGAGGCCCATGTACTCCAGGGCCCGCTCCGCGGCCTTGCGCTCGTTGGGATCCGAGAAGGAACTGGGGTCAGGCACGACGCCCGTCACCGGCACCACTTGGCCCGGATTGGTCCCCCACGTCACCATGGGCTCAAGGCGGGTGGCGTCGATCTCCACGCGGGCGTCAAAGCGGGCACCAGGGTCGGTGGGCAGCTTCTCCCACTGGGCCACCGCTTCTTCGAACTCCTTGCCCTTGGGCGCGTACGGGCGGCCTTCCAAATACTTAAAGGTCGTCGCGTCCGGGGCCACCATGCCTGCGCGGGCGCCGGCCTCGATGGCCATGTTGCAGATGGTCATCCGTTCTTCCATGCTGAAGTTCCGGATGCACTTGCCCGTGTACTCCACCACGTAGCCCGTGGCGCCCGCCGTGCCGATCTGGCCGATGATGCCCAAAATCAAGTCCTTGGCCGTGACCCCGTACGGCAAGTCGCCCTTGATGTGAATCTCCATCGTCTTGGGCTTGTGCTGCCAGAGGCACTGGGTCGCCAGCACGTGCTCGACCTCGCTGGTGCCGATGCCAAAGGCCAGGGCGCCAAAGGCGCCGTGGGTGGAGGTGTGGCTGTCGCCGCAGACGATGGTCTTGCCGGGCTGCGTCAGCCCCAGCTCCGGGCCGATGACGTGCACGATACCCTGGTGGGGGCTGAAAAGATCAAACAGGGTGATGCCGAACTCCCGGCAGTTTTTCACCAGCGTCTCCATCTGCTTGGCCGCGATCTCGTCGGTGATCGGGAGACTCCTGTCCACCGTGGGCACGTTGTGGTCCATGGTGGCAAAGGTCAGCTCCGGCCGGCGCACCTTCCGCCCGGCCAGCCGCAAGCCGTCGAAAGCCTGCGGCGACGTCACCTCGTGCATGAGGTGCAGGTCAATGTACAAGAGCGCCGGTTTCCCCGGCTCCTGGTGGACGACGTGGGCGTCCCAGATCTTTTCAAACATCGTGCGGGGTTGCATGCTCTATCCCTCCCGGTCGTCCGTCTAGCCGGCCATGCTGGGCGCGAACTTCTGCCGGTCGTAAACGAGCTTGTTGAGAGCCTGCAGGTATGCCCGGGCGCTGGCCTCGATGATGTCGGTGCTCGTGCCCCGGCCCACATACACGCTGCCGTTGTCCTTGATCTGCACCGTGACCTCACCCAAGGCGTCCTTGCCGCTGGTGACGGCGTTGAGGGTGTAGCTGACCAGTTGCGTCTCGATACCCGTCACCCGGTCGATAGCGCGGTACACGGCATCCACGGGCCCATCGCCGATGGCGGCTTCTTCGATGGCCTCGTTGCCCTTGAGGAGCCGCACCGTCGCGGTGGGCACCGCCGCCGTACCCGACGTGACGTGCAAGTAGTCGAGGGTGTACAGCTCCGGGATGGTGACCACGTCTTCCTCGACGATGGCCTGGATGTCCCGGTCGGTCACGTGCTTCTTGCGGTCGCACAGCTCCAC
>PKQR01000004.1 GCA_017578085.1 Bacillota bacterium | reverse complement strand
CTTTGAGCTCATCCACGTCAACCACAGCATCGCTGACGTCGTGGCCATCGCGATCCCGACGCCTGCAGGACACATCGTCTTCGCCACCGACTTCAAGTTTGACCAGACGCCCATCGACGGCCGGCCCTCGGATGTGCAAAGGCTGGCGGAATTGGGCAAGCAGGGCGTCCTGGCCTTGTTTTCGGATTCCACCAACGCCGAGCGCCCCGGCTACACGTTGTCGGAAAAGGTCGTCGGCGATTCGTTCATGGACGTGTTCCGCACCGCGCCCGGGCGCATCCTGGTGGCCACCTTCGCCTCCAACGTGCACCGCATCCAGCAGGTCTTTGATGCGGCGGCGGCCTTCGACCGCAAGGTGTGCGTCATCGGGCGCAGCATGGTCAACGTGGTGCGCATCGCGTCGGAGTTGGGATACCTGCGTTTCCCCGAAGGAATGCTCATCGACCCTTCGGAGCTCGACCGGTACCCCCACGAGCGGCTGACGATCCTGACCACGGGCAGCCAGGGCGAGCCCATGTCGGCCTTGTCCCGCATGGCCGCGGGCGAGCACCGGCAGGTGGAGATCGTGCCCGGCGACACGGTTGTGATCTCCGCGTACCCCATCCCGGGCAACGAGCGGCTGGTGGGCAAGACCATCAATCAATTGTACAAGCTGGGGGCGGAGGTCATTTACTACGCCTTCAGCGGCATCCACGTGTCGGGTCACGCCAGCCAAGAGGAGCTCAAGTGGATGCTCAACCTGTGCCGGCCGCGGTATTTCGTACCGATCCACGGCGAGTACCGCATGCTGTGGCACCACGCCCGCCTCGCCCGCGAGGTCGGCGTGCCCGCGGATCACATCTTCATCTTGGACCTGGGCGACGTGCTCGAGTTCACGGCCGACGGGAAGGCGGCCGTCACCGGGCGGGTCAGCGCCGGGCAGGTGCTGGTGGACGGCCTGGGCGTCGGGGACGTGGGCACCGTTGTGCTGCGGGACCGGCGGCAGCTCTCCCAGGACGGCATCCTGATCGCCGTCGTTACCATCGACAAGCGCACCGGCGCGGTGGTGGCAGGCCCCGATATCGTCTCCCGGGGCTTTGTTTACGTGCGGGAGTCGGAGGGCCTCTTGGAGGAGGCGCGGGAGCGGCTGCTGGCCACGTTGAACGAGCGCCAAGGGCAGCCCCTGACCGAATGGGCCACCATCAAGAACAGCATGCGCGAGGTGCTGAGCCGGTTCCTGTATGAGCGCACCAAGCGCCGGCCCATCATCTTGCCGGTGGTCATGGAGGTTTGACCCGACAGGCGCCGGCGTGCGGGGAGGCGCGGCCAATGCGCTGCCGATGTGGCAAGGCGCTGCCAACAGGAGAGGCTCGTGCTGTAAGCGAGAGGGGGCGAAGCCCCTTCTTTTTTGTGCATTAGCGGCTCCCCGGGAACCCATACTAGGCCTTGCGCGAATTAGCCCTTGCGCGAACCGGTTGCCCGGGCGAAGCGAGGCGGAACATGGAAGGGAACCCGATACCCCAACCCCAGGTCCCCCGCAGCGGGGGCGCAGGCGCCCTTTCGCAGCTGGAAACCATCCGCCAGCTGGGGCTCGCTGCAGCCCCCAGCCGCTTTGAAAGCCCTTTCCACATGTTGACCATTATCGGCCAGATCGAAGGCCACCAGATCTTGCCGGCCAAGAACAAGACGACCAAGTACGAGCACGTCATCCCGCAGTTGGTGGCCGTCGAGCAGGACCCGAAGATTCGAGGGCTGCTGGTCGTCCTCAACACCGTGGGCGGCGACATTGAAGCGGGGCTCGCCATCGCCGAGATGATCAAGAGCATGTCCAAGCCCACGGTGTCGCTGGTTTTGGGCGGCGGCCATTCCATCGGCGCGCCCATCGCCGTGGCGGCCGACTACAGCTTCATCGCCCCGACGGCCACCATCACCATTCACCCCATCCGCTTGACCGGGCTCGTGATCGGTGTGCCCCAGACCTATGAGTACCTGGACAAGATGCAGGACCGGGTGATCCGGTTTCTCGTGGAGCACTCACGGGTCAGCGAGGCGCGGCTCAGGGAGGTCATGTTCCGCACCGGCGAACTGGTGCGGGACGTGGGCACGGTGCTTATCGGCAAGGACGCCGTGGAGCTGGGCCTCATCGATGAGCTCGGTGGGCTCGACAAGGCCTTGGCCAAGCTGCGGGAACTGGCCGGCGAACCGTCCCCGGACGGCATGGACGGCGGTAGCCCGGGGCCGTCCCTGGAGCAAGGGAACGCACCGCCCTCGGGCCCTCCTGATGCACCGGCGCCTGGACCCCGCGCGGACCCCTGGGTGTGGCGCGGCCCGGCACAACGGCCCGACGGGCCTGGAAACGGAGGCGACTGCGGATGATTCTGTGGACGATCGTGCCCATCGAGTCGGTGCTGGACGATGAGCCGTCTACGCCGCAGGTCGTGGACGTTGCCGTGGGCCACATGCGGCTCTTGCTGGAACCAGGAGCCGACGGCCGCACTCGCATCCAGCGCGTGCTGTCCACCGACCCCGCCGACTACTTGCGCCCGGAACTGACGCCGGGGTTGCCATGGCCGTGAAAGGCCGGGCGCATACCGCCGCTCTGCCAGGGCAACACTGCTGCGGGAGGGGGTAGCCCAGGTGGCCAGGCGATCTTTGGCAAAGACCGCGGCGGCTTCCGCCGTGATCGTGCTGCTCTTGGCGGTGCTCATCGCCGTCCTGCGGCCGGACCCCGCGTACTCCCAATCCACGTACACGGTACAGCCGGGCGACACCCTCTGGCTCATCGCCCGCCGGTACGGCACCACCGTGGCCGAGCTCCAGCGCCTCAACCCGGGCATCAACCCGTCGCGCCTCATGGTGGGTCAGCGGCTGACGGTGCCCAGTGCCGCCCGGCAGGCCTCAGCGCGGGCCGGCGGGGCCACCCGGGCGGAGGACGTGGAGCTTTTGGCCCGGCTCATCGCGGCCGAGGCGCAAGGCGAACCTTACGTGGGCCAAGTGGCGGTAGGAGCGGTGGTCCTCAACCGTGTCAAGAGCCCCGATTTTCCCAACACCTTAAGCGGCGTCATCTACCAGCCACGGGCGTTTGAGTCCGTGTCCAACGGCCTCATTTGGCGGCGGACGCCGACCGCGGAGGCGTACCGGGCGGCCCGGGACGCCCTCAACGGCTGGGACCCCACCTACGGGGCGCTGTTTTTCTGGAATCCCAACAAGCCGGTGAGCCCGTGGGTCTGGACGCGGCAAATCATCGTGCGCATCGGCAACCATGTGTTTGCCCGCTGACGCGGGCAACAGCGGGGACAGCTCCAGCGTCCCCGCACGTGGCGCCTGAGCAGGCGGAGGGAACGACGGTTGGAGCAGCGGGAGCAGCAGATGGAGCGGCGGACAGGAAGTGTGGGGCTGCTCGTGGTCTTGCTCTTGGCCGCGGCGGCGGTGGCCGGATGGCAGTGGCGGGAGCGGGCCCAGGTGGAGGCGGAACTGTCCGCCCAGTACCAGCGGGCCTTTTACGAGCTCATCTCCCAAGTGGAGAATACCGAGGTGCTGCTGGCGAAAAGCCTCGTCACGGCCAGCCCGGGCCAGCAGGTGATCCATCTCACCGACGTCTGGCGGCAGGCCTTTGGCGCCCAGTCCAACCTCAACCAGCTGCCTCTCAACGACATTTCGCTGCTGCGCACGTCCAGGTTCCTCACCCAGGTGGGCGACTACGCCTACGCCCTCGCCCGGCGGGCGGCCCGGGGTGAGGCCGTCACGGATGAGCAGTGGCAAAAACTCCGGGAACTGAAGGACCAGGCCGGCGTCGTCGTAGAGCAGCTGCATTCCATAATTAACGACAGCCAGCGGGGCGCCCTGAGCTGGCGGGAAGTGCAGCGGCTGGCCAACCGGCGCTTGAGCCGGGGGGAGAGCCGGTTTCGCGACGGCTTTGAGCGGCTGGAGCTGGAATTGACCGAGTTTCCAACCCTCATCTACGACGGTCCCTTCTCCGACCACATCGAGCGGCGGGAACCGCGCGGTCTTTCCGGGCCTGCCGTGTCCCAGGATGAGGCGGTGGTGATCGCCCGCGAATTCGTCGGGGCAGGGGAGGGCGCTTCCGCGCGGGTGACCGGTGAGGCGGACGGCCCGATCCCGGCCTACGCTGTCCGGGTGGAACGGGAGAGGGGCGATGGCGCCGTCGAGCTGCATGTGAGCCGACAAGGCGGCCACGTGGTGTGGATGCTGGACGGGCGGTCCGTGGGCGAGCCGGTCTTGTCTCTCGAGGAGGCTGTGCGGCGGGCGCGGGAATTCCTCGCTGAGCGGGGCCTTGCCAGTATGGAACCCACGTGGGCCAGTTCGTCCCAAGGCAGGGCGGTCATCCCGTTTGTCTTCGTGCAAGACGGCGTGCGCATTTACCCGGATCTGGTCAAAGTGATCGTCGCGCTGGACGACGGCGCGATCATCGGCTACGAGGCTTTGGGCTTTCTCATGTCTCATCACCCGCGGACGCTCCCGGCCCCTCGGCTCGGCGAAGCGGAAGCCCGGGAGCGCCTGCACCCCGCACTCTCGGTCGAGACGGGGCGACTGGCGCTCATTCCCCTGGAAACCCTCGAAGAAGTGTTGACATGGGAGTTCCCCGCCTCGCTCGACGGCGAACCGTATCTCGTGTACATCAACGCCCTCAGCGGCGCGGAGGAGCAGATCCTCAAGCTCCTGCCCACAGGCGAAGGCACTCTTACCCTTTAACCACCGCCGCGCCAGCGGTACCCCGCGCGATCCCCCGGCAGGACCGGTTTTCCAGGAAACGAACTACAACACGGAGGCGGGGATTGGTGTCTTATTCCTTCGGGGTGGTGGGGCCGGTGACGGCAAGAAACACCGGCAGCCGCGGGCGCGCGCTGCTGTTGGCGTCCGTGGCGATGATGGCGCTTTGGATCACAGGAGCGGCGTTGTGGGAGCGGCTCGAGCTGTGGTTTGTGCGCACTGCGGCGGCCGAGCACCGCACGGTCGAGGACAGTTTTACAGCGTTGGCCATGGTGGTGCGGGACGAGGTGCTGGTGACCGCGCCGGCGGACGGGCGCGTGTACATTCTTGTGAGCGACGGCAGCCGCGTGCGAGCCCAGTCGGTTGTCGCCAGCGTCATGACGGCCTCGGGCGAGCGCCTGGTGCAAGCGCCCACCGCCGGCAACGTGCACTTTTTCTGGGACGGGTGGGAACAGCAGTTGGACATCGATCTGCTCTTGCACCGCTCCGTCCGGCACTGGCGGGAGGTGCAGCCGTCGCCGGGGCGCACCGTTGACGGCCAACTGGTGCGGGCCGGCGAGCCGGTCGCCCGCATCGTGAACGGCCACCGCATCCGCTTGTATCTGGACCTGCCCGACGGCGTCACGTTTGCGCCCAACCAGCGGGTCGAACTGCGTATGCCTGCCGTCACGGACCAGGCCGTTGGGGCGCGGGTGGTGGCGGTGGGCGGCGCGCAGCCGGTTGCGGCGCTGCTCGAGCTCGACCGGTATCTGCCCGTCTTGGACGCGGCCCGCTGGGTCGATGTGGAGCTCGTGCGCGCCCGGCACCAGGGCGTCGTCGTGCCGGTGGGGGCCATCGTCTGGGACGGGGAGCGCCCGGGGGTGTACCTGCGCCGGGAAACGAGGCTGGTGTTTCGCCCGGTGCGGGTCGTGGCCCAGGTCAAGGAGTGGGCCGTCGTGGAAGGCATCTCGCCCGGCGACGCGGTGGTAACCAACCCCGGCCGGCTGGCGGGCCGGTAGCGAGCACGCGCTGTGAGCCGTTTGCTCTCGGGAAGCCGCTTAAGCAGGGGTGGCGCAGGCGATGGAGAATTTCGCAGAAAACTTGGACCGGATCCGGGCCCGCATAGCGGCAGCTGCCGAGCGGGCCGGGCGGGATCCTGCGCGCGTCACGCTGATCGCAGTTACGAAAAATGTCGACATCGCCACCGTCCAGCAGGCGGTGGCCGCCGGCGTGACCGACATCGGCGAAAACCGGGTGCAGGAGGCCCGGGCCAAGTTTCCCATGTTGCCGGCGGGCGTGCGCCGGCACATGATCGGGCACCTGCAGACCAACAAGGTCAAGCAGTGCCTGGAGCTCTTTGACGTGATCCATTCGCTGGACCGGCTGCCCTTGGCCGAGGCCATTTCCCGCCGGGCCCAAGCCCTCGGCAAGGTAGTGCCGGTGCTGGTGCAGGTCAACGTCGCAGGCGAGGAAACGAAGCACGGCCTGGCGCCGGGAGAGGTGCTGGACTTCGTACGGACCGTCGCCGGGCTGCCCGGACTGGCGGTCAAGGGCCTGATGACCATCGCGCCGCTGGTGGACGACCCGGAGGAAGCCCGGCCCGTCTTCCGGGAACTGCGGCGCCTGGCGGACGCGGTGGCCGACGCGGGCATCCCGGGGGTGAGCATGGAATGGCTTTCTATGGGGATGAGCAACGACTTCGAAGTGGCCGTCGAGGAGGGCTCGACGATGGTACGGATCGGCACGTCCCTCTTCGGCCCCAGGCGAGCGTGAACCACGACGGCGGCGGCCGCGGCTTCCTCGACCGGGTTTTCGGTTTTCTTGGGATCGAGCCGGAAGAGGCCGCGGCTCAGGAGGCGCAGTTTCCGCCGCCCCAGCCCCGCCCGGAACCCAATGCCCGCAGGGCCCGCCTGGTCAGCCTGCCCGGGGCACGCCGTGACGAGCAGCGTTTCAGCGTCGTGGTGCAAAAGCCGGCCAGGTTTGAGGATGTTCAGGCCGTGGTTGACTGCCTCAAGGAGAGGCGGCCCGTGATCGTGTCGGTGGAGGCGTTGTCCAAGGACGTCGCCAGGCGGCTGGTGGACTTTGTCATGGGCGCCGCATACGCGTTGGACGGCCGCATGCACCGGCTCGGGGACTCCCTGTTCCTCTTCACCCCGAGCAATGTGGGCATCGATGTGGCGGACAGGGGCGCCCAGATGGCCGACGATGACGACTTCGACGACCGCGAAGACCGGGAGGTGTAGCGGTTTGGCGCAAGGGGAGCCGGCGCAGGAACGCGTCAACACGCCGCGGGACCGCACCTTGGCTTGCATCGGCGTCGGGGCCATGGGCGAGGCGCTGGTGAGGGGCATCCTCCGGGCGGGGCTCGTCCCGCGGGAGCAGGTGTGGGTGACCGACGCCGACCAGGACAAGCTCGTGCGGGTCGCCCAGGAGCACGGCGTCCATGCGGCCACCAATCCGGAGGCGGCGCGGCTGGCCGACACCGTCATCGTCGCGGTGAAGCCGCACCTGGTGGCGCCGGTGCTGCGGGAGATCGGCCCCGCGCTCAAAAGCGGCGCGTGCGTCATCTCCATTGCGGCCGGGGTGCCGCTCAGGGTCATCGAGGGCAACTTGCCGCCCGGCACCCCGGCCATACGGGCCATGCCCAACACACCCTGCCTCATCGGCCAAGGGGCCATCGCGCTGGCGCCGGGCCGCCACGCCTCGGCAGAGCAGGTGGCGGAGGCGCAGCGGCTCTTCGGCGCGCTCGGGTTGACGGTGATCGTCGACGAGTCGCACATGGACGCTGTCACCGGTTTGAGCGGATCCGGGCCGGCGTACGTCTATTTATTTATCGAGGCTTTGGCCGACGGGGGCGTTCTGGCTGGGCTGCCGCGGGATGTGGCCCTGCGGCTCGCTGCCCAGACGGTGGCCGGTGCCGCCCGCATGGTGCTGGAGACCGGGCGCCACCCGGGCGAGCTGAAGGACATGGTGACGTCGCCGGCCGGCACGACCATCGCCGGTGTGAGTGTGTTGGAGGATCGAGGCTTCCGCGGTGCGACCATGCGGGCCGTGCAGGCGGCGTCGGCCCGCTCCGCTGAGCTCGGCCGGCTGGCGGGACAGGAGGCGGGCGATTGATCGCGCTGATCCGGCTTGTCAACACGTTGTTCGAAGTCTACTCGTGGCTGCTCCTCATCCGCATCTTGCTCACCTGGTTTCCGGTGGACCCGTACAACCCGGCGGTACGGTTCATCGCCCGGGTGACGGATCCTTTCTTGCGGCTCTTCCGGGGCATATTGCCCCCCATCGGGATGCTGGATTTGTCGCCGATTTTGGCCTTCATCGTGCTCAACCTGCTCCGGCGGCTGGTTGTGGAGGTCTTGTGGGCCATCGCTTTCTGACGTTGCGGCCGGCTTAGTGGGGAAGGGGGAAGCCTGGAATCGAGGGGGAACGGGAACGACTGCTCGGGCACTTGACCGATCCCGATGAGCGTCTGCTGGGGGCGAGGGTGCTGGACCTGGCCAACAAGGCCTACGCCGAGGACAAGCCCCAGGCGACCGGTTTCCTCGACCCGCGCCAGCGGGACGTGGCCGAGGCGGTGCTGCGGGCCGTCGAGGGCGTGCGCTGGCTGGCGGTGGGCGGTTTTCCTGGAGCTGAACGGCGCCGGCTCGTCATCTACCCTGACTACTTCCCCGAGGAGGCGGTCGAGGCGCCCTTGGCGGCTATCGAGATCACGGGTCCTGGGGTGAGGGAGCTCCGGCACGGCGACATACTGGGGGCGATTCTCGGCGCTGGCGTCGAGCGGGACCAGGTCGGGGACATCGTGCTGGCGGGCGACCGGTGGCAGGTGCTGGTCACGCCGCAGTTGGCCGAGTTTCTTTGCACCCACCTGCGGCGGGCGGGCCGGGTGGAGGTGAGCGTGCACCTCATCGACCCCGAGCAGGTGGAGGCGCCCGCGGCGCGGGTAAAGGAGATCCGGGCGACCGTGGCCTCGCCGCGCCTGGACGCGGTGGCCAGCCTGGCGTTTGGCACTTCCCGGACCAAGATGGCCAGGGACATCCGGGCCGAGCGCGTCAAGGTCAACTGGAAAGTGGTTTCCGACCCCGCGGCCGCCGTCAAGGAAGGCGACGTGCTCTCGATGCGGGGGCGGGGACGGGCCGTGGTGGAACGGCTGTCGGGGCTGACCCGCAAGGGGCGGATCGGCATCACGTTGAAGCGGTATTTTTGACGGTTTATTGGGCTGATCTCGTGGTGTTGGACAAGCTCGACGGGGTTCGGGGTGGACGGTTCCAGGAGTAGGGGGGCGAGGGAGATGCTCAAGCCGCGCGATTTGGCCAGGGTGGAGTTCAAGCGGGTCTTTCGCGGGTACAACGAAAAAGAAGTGGACGAGTTTGTCCAGAAGGTGGTCAGCGAGTACGAGGCGCTGTACCAGCGTTGCCAGGAGCTTGAGGAAGAAAACCGGGCCTTAAAGGCGCGGGTGCAGAAGTTCGAAAAGAGCGAGGGGCAGTTTGAAGAAGCATTGGCCCTGGCCCGTCAGATGGCCCGCGACCTCAAGGCGGCCGCCGAGCAAAAGGCCAACGCGATCCTGGCCGCGGCCCGGGCAGAGGCAGCGCAAATCTTGCGCCGGGCCCGGGAGGAGGTACAGGCCCACGCCGAGCGGGTGGCCGAGCTGGCGCGGCAAGAGGAAGCGTTCCGCACCCGCTTCCGCGAACTGCTCGAGTCCTACTGGGCCTTGTTGGAGGAGGAGCGGCGCGAGGCGGAGCACCTGACCCGCACTTTCCGGGCGCTGGCGGAGGCTGCCGCGTCCATCGAGGGGTCGGACAAGGATAACCCTACCTTGGATCACGGAGATAGCCGCGGCGGCGACACGGCCTGGAGCGACGCGGGGCGCAGGTTTGGGCCCGAGCCCGAAGCGGAACCTGAGCTTAAGTCCGAGCCTGGATCCGATCCCGCACCCGTCGCGGGAGGCCCCGTTTCCCGTCCCGGGTGGGATCTGCCTTTTGCGGACATGGAGGAAACGCGCCGCCTGCCGGCCCTGGGCAGCAAGGGTGAGGGCGCGCGGGGCACCGGGACGCCCGGGTGGGGAAAGGCGGACGCCCGGGAGGAGGACTCTTGATCAGTGCTCATTGACTACCACCTGCACCTCGAGCGGGACGAGTTCACCGGGCCGTGCCCGTACACCGTCGACCGCATCGAGGAGTACGTCCGGGCGGCGGAAAGCCGGGGCGTGGCGGAGATCGGTATCAGCGAACATTGCCACCGCTTTGCTGAGTTTCGCGACCTTTTCCGGCCCATCTTTGAAGCCCCCGAGGCCGACCACCCGGCGGTGGCGTGGCTGCGCGACAACTTCTCGGAGACGCTGGACCGCTACGTGGAGGCGGTGGAGCAGGCCAAGCAGCGGGGGCTGCCGGTGAAGCTGGGGCTCGAGGTAGACTGGCTGCCCGGGGCCGAGGCGGGGCTGCGGGAGATTCTCGCCCCTTACCCCTGGGATTACCTGATCGGCTCCGTGCACTACCTGGACGGGTGGCCGATCGACGTTACGCCCGACTACGGCTGGCCGGAGCGGGACGTGGCCGAAGTGTACAGGGCGTATTTCACCACCCTCGGTGACGCCGCTCGCAGCGGCCTCTTCGACATCCTGGCCCACCCGGACCTCGTCAAGAAGTTTGGGCATCGCGTGGACGACCCCGCGGGCCTCCATCGCCTCTACCAGCTGGTGGTGGACGCCGCCTGCCAGAGCGGAACCGCCATCGAGATTAGCACCGCGGGCTTGCGGTACCCGGCCAAGGAGCTCTACCCTGCACCGGCGTTTCTGGAGCTGGCGGCGCAGGCCGGTCTGGCCGTTACCTTTGCCTCCGACGCCCACGATCCCGCCATCGTCGGTTATGACCTGGAGCGGGCCGCCGGGGCCGCGCGCGCCGCGGGGTGCCGTCATCTCGCGCGTTTCACGCGTCGGCGCCGGGAGCTCATACCTATTTAGCAACCTATCGTCGGGGCCGGCAGCATGCCGGCCCCGGCACCTTCCCGGGGGGTGAGCCGGCCGCATGGGCTATGACGCGGACGTCATCATTGTCGGCGCCGGGCTCGCGGGCTTGGTGGCCGCATGCGAGGTCATCGACGCCGGGCGCCGGGTCATCATCGTGGAACAGGAGCCGGAGGCGTCGCTGGGCGGGCAGGCGTTCTGGTCCCTGGGCGGGCTGTTTCTTGTCGACAGCCCTGAGCAGCGGCGCTTAGGAATTCGCGACTCGTATGAACTGGCCTGGAACGACTGGCTGGGTTCGGCGGCTTTCGACCGGGAGGAAGACTACTGGCCGCGCCGGTGGGCGGAAGCGTATGTAGCGTTCGCGGCCGGGGAGAAGCGTTCCTGGCTCGTCCAGCGGGGTATCAAGTTTTTCCCCATCGTCGGCTGGGCGGAACGAGGCGGGTGGCTCGCGGGCACCCACGGCAACTCGGTGCCGCGTTTCCACATCACATGGGGCACGGGCCCGGGGGTGCTGGAGCCGTTTGTCCGGCGGGTGCGGGAAGGGGAGGCCGCGGGGCTGGTGCAGCTCAAGTTCCGCCACCGCGTCAGCGAACTCCTGGTCGAAAACGGCGCCGTGAAAGGCGTCGCGGGACACGTGCTCGAGGACAGCCGCGTGGAGCGAGGGCAGCCCAGTTCCCGTACGGCGGTGGGCGAATTCCAGTTGCGGGCCCAGGCCGTCATCATCACCTCGGGTGGCATCGGGGCCAATTTCGACCTGGTGCGGGCCAACTGGCCCGCTCGATTGGGGAAGCCGCCTGACCGGATGGTGTCGGGCGTTCCCGATCACGTGGACGGGAGCATGTGGAGCGTGGCGGAGCGGGCCGGGGCGCGCATCATCAACCGGGACCGCATGTGGCATTACACGGAGGGCGTGCAAAACTGGAATCCTATCTGGACTCGCCACGGCATCCGCATCCTACCGGGCCCGTCCTCGCTATGGCTGGATGCCCTCGGGCGCCGGCTGCCGCCGCCGCTCATGCCCGGTTTCGACAGCCTGGCGACGCTGGAGCACCTGCGCAAGACCGGCTTCGACTGGAGCTGGTTCATTCTGACGCAAAAGATCATCGAGAAAGAGTTCGCCCTGTCGGGGTCGGAGCAAAACCCGGACTTGACGGGCCGCAGCTGGCGGCTAACCATAAAGCAGCGCCTGCTGCCGGGGGCGCCCGGGCCGGTGGAGGCGTTTAAGCGGCGGGGCGCCGATTTCGTCGTGGCCAGCAACTTGCGCGAGCTGGTGGACAAGATGAACCGGCTCACCGGCGAACCGCTCTTGGACTACGCGCAGGTGGAGCGGGAAGTGCGGCTGCGGGACTGGCAGCTTGAGAACAAGTTTGCCAAGGACGCCCAGATCATGGCCATCCACAACGCCCGCCGCTACCTGGGCGACCGGCTGGCGCGGGTGGCCAAGCCCCACCGGCTGCTGGACCCGAGCGCCGGGCCGCTCATCGCGGTGCGGCTGTGGACGCTGACGCGCAAGACCTTAGGAGGCCTGGAGACGGACTTGGAAGCCCGGGTGCTGCGGCATGACGGGCAGCCGTTGCCGGGGCTGTACGCGGCCGGGGAGGTCGCCGGCTTCGGCGGCGGGGGCATGCACGGGTACCGGGCGCTGGAAGGCACGTTCCTGGGCGGCTGCATCTTTTCGGGCCGGACCGCCGGGCGGGCTGTCGCCAAGGCGGTCGGCTAAAAGCAGACCAGGCTGCCCGCTGCGGGCAGCTCCCCCGAGAGCCCATACGGCCCTCGCGCGCAAATCCGGGGCTGGCATTGTGGCCAGCCCCGGACGCGGGTGTGAAACCCGTCGTGAACCCCATCAGATGTTGGCCGCGGCCATGCTGGCTTCGCGCCGCTCAAGCCTCTCCTCAGCCATGAGCAGCGCCGCCTGGTGGGTGCTGATGCCCCGCTCCTCCGCCATGGCCAGGGCGCGGGCCACCTTGTCCCGGATGGTGGCCACCTGCCGGTACGCCCGCTCCCGGTCGTAGCCGCCCGGCGCGAGCTCCGCGGCCACGTTGATGACCCCGCCGCCGTTGATGATGAAGTCGGGCGCGTACAGGATGCCCCTTTCCTGCAAGGCCTCGGCGTGGCGCGCTTCGGCCAGCTGGTTGTTGGCCGAGCCGGCCACAATGCGGGCCTTGAGGCGCGGGATGGTGCTGTCGTTGATCACGGCGCCCAGGGCGCACGGCGAGAAAACGTCGCACTCCACGTCGTAAATGGCATCGGGCTCCACCGCCGTGGCTCCAAACGCGGCCACCGCCCGCTGCACCTTCTCGGGGAAGATGTCAGTGACGATGAGCTGGGCGCCTTCCTTGTGCAGGTGCTCGCACAGGTGCCACCCGACGGCGCCGAGGCCCTGGATTGCCACCCGGCGGCCCGCGAGGCTGTCATCGCCGAAAAGATGCTGCAGGCAAGCCTTGATGCCGTTGTAGACGCCGAAAGCCGTTGCCGGCGAGGGGTCGCCGCTTTTGCCCGGCAGGCCGGCGACGTGGGTCGTCATCCGCTGCACCGCCAGCATGTCCTCAGGCGACGTGCCCACGTCCTCGGCGGTGATGTACGCGCCGCCAAGGCGCTCGAGGCAGCGACCGAAGGCCTCAAAAAGTTGCGGGGTCTTGTCCTTGCGGGGGTCGCCGATGATGACCGACTTGCCGCCGCCCAACGGCAGGCCCATGGCGGCGTTCTTGTAGGTCATGGCTTTGCTCAGCCGCAGCACGTCATAGAGGGCTTCTTCCTCGTCCCGGTAAGGCCACATGCGGCAGCCGCCCAGGGCGGGCCCCAACCGGGTGCTGTGGATGGCCACGATGGCCCGCAGGCCGGTGGCCTGATCGTAGAAAAACACGACCTGCTCGTGCCCTTCGGCCTGCATGGCGGCCAACGTCTTCATGCTCCCCATCGCCTCCTGTGACGGGCTTCACAGCCTGAAAAGTATAAAGGGCCGCTGCCTTACGGGACAGCGACCCTGATTGCGCATGCGCATGCTTTGATGACGGAAATTCTCAACCTACATAGCCCCTTTCCCGGCGCCGCGAACTCGCGCGTCAGGAGGACGGCCAATTCTACCACTATTATACTGTATCCACATAAAAAGGTGAAGCCGCCGGCTGCTCAAAAGTTTATGCCAGGGTTTCCCACAAGCTCCGCGACCCAGGGGGAGATGTCCTGGCGGTCGGTGAGTACCGCCGCGGCCCGATCGCCGCGGCGCGCCAGTCCCGGAACGGTGTCGATGGTGAAGTCTTCGGGTTGGCAAGTCTCCAACTCTTCCCACGTGACCGGCATGGAAACCGTCGGGCGCGTCCCGGGGCGGACGCTGTAGGCGGCGACGATGGTCTTGCCCGGCAAGTTTTGCAGGTGATCGAGGTAGACGCGGCCCCGGCGGTCCTTCACGCGGCGTTCGACGGTGGCTTCGTCAGGGAAAAGATCCGCCACGACGCGGCCGATAAAGCCGGCGAAGCGGCTCGTGACGCTGTAGGGATGCTGGGGCACAACGGGAATCACGATGTGCACGCCCGTGGCGCCGGAGAGTTTGGGATAGCCCCGCAAGCCCATGCGGTCGAGCACCTCCTTGACGACCAGGGCGATGCGCCGAGCCTCCCGGAAACCCGACGGGGGATCCGGGTCCAAGTCGATGACGATGCGGTCGGGTTTCTCCGGCGAGTCGACGGTGGACAGCCAAGGGTGCAGCTCGATGCAGGCCTGGTTGGCCAGCCAAACGAGCGTAGCCGCGTCCTCGGCGAGAACGTAGTCGATCGGTTTCTCCTCGCCCTCGACGCGATGGGTGCGCACCCAGTTGGGCGTGTGGGGGGGCGCGTTCTTTTGATAAAACGACTCGCCCTCCACGCCGTCGGGAAACCGGGTGACGGTCAGCGGGCGGCCCCGCAGGTGCGGCAGCAGTACCGGGGCGATCTCGGCATAGTAGCGGATGAGGTGCGCCTTGGTGTAGCCGCCTTGGGGCCAGAGCACCTTGTCGAGATTGGTCAGCCGGATCACGCGGCCGTCGATCGTAACCGGCACCGACACCTGGGTGGCCATCCCGGTCGCTGTTCCTCCTTCACTGTTCCTCCTGCAGGCTTTCCGCTGTCTGTACGGGCGGGAGCACGCACTCTCGCGGCTCTTTGTCGTCCCGCAAGCCTCGGAAGACCGGGTGGCGCAACTGCCCGGACGGCGTGAGCTCGAAGTAGCCGACACGGGCCACAAGCCGCGGCAGCACCCACTGCGTTCCCTTCGGCGGAGGCGCCATCCCCGCGACGGCAAAGGGCGGGACAGCCGTGCGCAGCGGCAAGAGGCGCCGCATGATCCCGGCCCGGGTTTCCGCGGCGAAACCGGTGCCCACGTTGCCCACGTAAATCAGCTCGCCCTCGCCGGGGCGGCGGTACAGGCCCAACGCGAGCGACCGGAAATCCAACGCGCCCCGGGGAACGTACCCGCCGATGACGCAGTCAAGTTCCTGTTCCCGCCGCACCTTGAGCCAATAGCGGGTGCGCCGTCCCGGGACGTATGGGCTGTCGAGGCGCTTGGCCACGACCCCTTCAAGCCCACGGTTTATGCAGGCGGCGTAGAGGTCACGTCCCCGTTGGAGGACGGCGCGGGACAAGGCCGTGTGGTCCGTGTCGCCTCGCCAGGCCGACTCCAGGGCTGCCCGGCGATCTTGCCACGGTACGGACAAGAGATCGCGGCCATCCGCATGTAGCAAGTCGAACACCACGTACACCGCTGGGTACGATGCTTTGGCCCGCTGGACAGCGGCGGCCGAGGTGAGCAGATTGCGCCGCTGCACCCGGTGGAAGCTGGGCACTCCAGCCTCAAAGACGCAGATTTCGCCGTCCAAGACGGCGGAGCGGAGGTTGACGGCCTGCCCGATGTCCTGAAGCTCCGGGAACTGGCTGGTGATGTCGCGGCCGGTGCGGCTAAAAAAACGGGCTCGCCCGTTTTCCATCCGGCTTAGGCAGCGGATGCCGTCCCACTTCACCTCAAAGGCGTAGGTGGGGGAGTCGAAGGGGGCGGGGACCGGCGTGGCCAGCATCGGTCTCCAGTCCATCACCGCCGCGGCCGGCTGCGGCCCGCGCCGGCAGGCTCCGGTTCCCGCTCCTCTTGCTGGTTTCCAGGTGTTGCGGCCGTTTCCCCGTTCTTGGCGGTGGCCCGGAGGCTCGCCTCCAGGGCCGCGAGCAGGTCCGCCACGCGCTCCGTCGGCGGCGGTGCCGGCGCCCGGGTCACCTCTTCGCCGCGCACCTTGTCGTTGATGAGGGCGATGAGGGCGCGGCGGTACTCGTCGTCGTACTGTTCCGGGTTGAAAGGCTCGGACAAGTTTTCGACCAGCTGAACAGCCAGGGCCAGCTCCCGGTCGCTTAAGGTTACTCGGTCCGTGATCCCTTCGAGGGCCTGGGTTGAGCGGATCTCGTCGGGGTAAAACATGGTTGCCATGACCAGCACGTCGTCCAGGACGCGGACACAGCATAAGGAACCCTTCGAGCGCAGCACGACCCGGGCGAGCGCGATGCGGCCGGTCCGCTCCAGAGCCTGCCGGAGCAGGTGGTAGGCCTTTTGGCCCCCGTCGGCGGGTTCGAGGTAGTAGGTCTTCTCAAAGTAGATGGGGTCGATCTCCTCGAGCCGCACGAACTGCTGGATGTCGATGGTACGGGTGCCCTCAACAGCCAGGTCGGCCAGCTCTTCGTCGGTGACGATGACGTAGCGGTCCTTGTCGTATTCGTAGCCCCGGACAATTTCGTCCTGGGCCACCTCCCGCTGGCAGTGGGGGCAAAACTTCAGGTAACGGATGCGGCTGCCGCAGACGGAGTGGAGCTGGTTGAAGGAGACGTCTTTGCGCTGGGTCGCCGGGTAGATCTTGATGGGGATGTGGACCAGGCCAAAGCTGAGGGCGCCCTTCCAGAGTGCCTGCATGCCGCCGGCAGCTCCTTTCTCATGTCGGTAGGTTGCCACCGGAGAAGGGGACGTACTCCCTCGAGAGGATATGCCGTTGGACGAGCAACCATGATGGACGCAGCGTCGCGCCCGGTGTATGAACGCTTGGTCTTCCCCTGCCTGGGACCAAAGACGGATGACGGGCAGCGTTGACGATGGTTGCGAGAGCGCGTATACTCAAGATACGGTGGGATTACCACCGCGTGCGGGATTAACTCAACTGGTAGAGTGCTTCCCTTACAAGGAAGAAGTTCCGGGTTCGAGTCCCGGGTCCCGCACCAACGAAAAGCCCCTTCGGAAACAGGTTTCCGAAGGGGCTTTATTTCTTGTCTGGCCGTCCCATGGCCGCGAGCTCGTGCCGCGGCAGCGTCTATTGCTGCAGCAACGCGGCCACCTCGGACCTGGTCGGCAGGGACGGTTGGGCGCCGAACCGGGTGACGGCGACGGCGCCGGCGGCGCAGCCAAACCGGACGGCGTCGGGAAGGCTGAGGCCTTCGGTCAGGGCGACGGCCAGCGCCCCGACGAAAGCGTCGCCGGCTGCCGTCGTGTCCACGGCCTGGACCGGGAAGGCGGGGACGTGTCCTTCTCCATCCGGGCCGGCCCAGTATGCGCCCCGGTTGCCAAGGGTGATCACCACATGGCGCGCGCCCATGTCCCGCAAGGCCTGCGCCGCCCGGCGGACGTCCGCATCGCCCGCGATGGTGAGACCGGTCAAGGTCGCGGCTTCCGTCTCGTTGGGGACAAGGTAATCCGCATGGCGAATCCAGGGGCCGATCTCGCTGACCGCAGGCGCGGGGTTCAGCACCGTGATGGCGCCCCGTGACCGGGCCAGCTCCAGGGCGTAGGTCACCGTCGCCAAGGGGGTTTCAAACTGCGCCACCAGCACCGAGCCAGGGGTTAGACGCGATGCCGCCGCGTCCACGTCGCCCGGCGTCACGCGGCCGTTGGCCCCCGGGTAGACGATGATCTGGTTTTCACCGCCGGCGCCCACGGCGATCAACGCGACGCCCGTCGGCACGCTGTCGTCAGTGACAATGCGGCTGACATCGACGGCGTTTTGCTGTAGGTTGTCAACCAGGGCGCGTCCGTAAGCGTCTTGTCCTACACGGCCTACCATGGCCACCTGGCCGCCCAGGCGGGCGGCGGCCACTGCCTGGTTGGCGCCTTTGCCGCCTGGGATCGTGTCAAACGAGGTGCCCAGCACCGTCTCGCCGACCCTGGGCAGGCGCAGCGTCCGCACCACCAGGTCCATATTCAAGCTGCCCACTACGACGATGGATGACATCGTTTCCACTCCTTGCCGCGATGCCGGCACAGCAGGCCGGGGTTGCCGGGAACCCGAGGTCAATCGAAATGCTCCATGGCCTCAAACAGCATCGCGATGAAGCGGTCCCGGTCGACCTCCAGAGCCACGTCCACGTTGGGCTTCATGCCGGTCACGCCGTAAAAGTCCACCACGGTGCGCCCGGTGGTGTATTCACCCTTGGTCTCGATAACCACCGGCAAATGCCGTGTGGTGAGGACCTGGGGCTCGATCACCGCCGCGACGGCCAGCGGGTCGTGCAGCGGGCTGCCCTTGAACCCAAAGCGCTTGTGGAACTGGCTGAAGAAGTCCAACAGCTCCGCCACCATGCGGGCCACCCGGCGGTTCATGGCCTTTAGCCGCGCAATGTCCTCTTCGTACACGAGCGCCTTGTGGGTGACGTCCAGCCCGACCATCGTGATGGGCACGCCCGAGGAGAAGACGATGTGCGCGGCCTCGGGGTCCACCAGGATGTTAAACTCGGCCGACGGGGTCCAGTTCCCCACGTAGGCCGCCCCGCCCATGAGCGTGATGCGCTCGATATTGGCTTTGATGTCCGGTGCCAGCAGGAGCGCGGCGGCCACGTTGGTCAGGGGACCCGTGGGGATGAGGGTGATCTTCTGGTCGCTCTTGCGGACCACGTCGATGATGACTTCGACCGCCGAGCGCGGGCTGGGCTTGAGGGTGGGCGGGGGGAGGATAGGCCCATCCAGCCCGCTTTCCCCGTGCACCTCGGGCGCGATGGTGAGCGGGCGCACGAGCGGTTGGGCGGCGCCCGCCGCCACCTCCACCTCGGCGCCGACGAAGCTCAGGACCTTCAAGGCGTTGTTCAAGGTCTTTTCCAGGGTCTGGTTTCCGGCCACGACGGTGACGGCACGCACATCAAGGCGTGGGGAAGCCAGCGCCATGAGGAGCGCAATCGCGTCGTCATGACCGGGGTCGCAGTCAATGATGACCGGAATCCGGGACAACAGTACCACTTCCTTTCGGTGCGGCTCGGTGGGAAACGGCCTGCTTGCGGGCCGCCTGGCGGTTGGCGTACACCGCCAGCGCCAGCACGGTCGCGAGGTACGGGATCATCTGCACAAACTCCGACGGGATCCGCAGGGATTGCATGTAGCTGGACAGCGCGTCGGCGAAGCCGAAGAAGAGGGAAGTGAGCAACGCCCCCTGCGGGGTTTCGCCGCCCATGGCCGACGCGGCCAGGCCGATAAAACCGCGCCCTGCGGTCATGTCCCGGGAAAACCAGGAGACGTAGCCCATGGACAAGTGCGCCCCGCCGAAACCGGCCAGCATCCCGCTGATCCCGAGGGCGATGAACTGGATCCGGTGCACGCTGACGCCTACTGACGCCGCCGCATCGGGGCTTTCGCCCACGGCCCGCAGGCGCAGCCCCAGGGGCGTGCGGTACAGGAAATAGTAGAGGACGACGACGCTCAAGAACGCCACATAGGTCAGGACATTGTGGTTGGAGAAGATGTCGCCCACCACGGGGATGTCCTTGATGATCGGGATCTGGACCTGAGGCAGCACCTTGCTGGGCAAGGAGCTGGAGATCCCCTTGTCGCCGGCCAGCACGTATAAGAGGAAGATGGTCCCGCCGCTGGCCAGGAGGTTCAGCGCGATCCCGCCCAGGATGATGTCGGTCTTCAGTTTGAGGGCGAAGTAAGCCAGGATCAGCGCCATGACGATCCCGGTGACGACTGCCCCGAGCAGGCCCAGCCACGGGCTGGCGGTAAAGGCGCTGACCGCCACCCCCGCAAACGCGGCGGCCAGCATCATGCCCTCGATGCCGATGTTGATGACGCCGGCGCGGGCCGACACCACCGCCGCCAAGGACGCGAACAGAAGCGGCGTGCTGACCCGCAGCAGGGAATACCCGAAAGCGGCCGAGAAGATGGCGCGCAGCGTATCCATCAGGCGTTCGCCTCCCGGGATGCCCGCACGATGGCCCGGTGACGGTACTGGCGCAGGAAGGCCTGGGCGGTGACCAAAAGGATCATGACGCTCTGGATGACCGTCACCATCTCCGCGGTCATGTCCGTCTCCCGGGCCATGATGTCGGCGCCGGTGCGCAAGTACGCGAGGAACAGGGCGGCCACCGGCACCAGCAGCGGGTGATTGCGGGCCAGGATCGCCACGATGACGCCGTCAAAGCCGTATCCCGGCGGCATCTGCCACTGGAAACGCCGCAAAATCCCCAGCATTTCCACGCCGCCGGCGATCCCCGCCACGGCGCCCGACAGCACTTGGGAGTAGACGATCACCGACCCGACGGAAATGCCGGAGTAGGCCGCGAAGGAAGCGTTGATCCCCGTCATGCGCAAGGCGTAGCCCCAGCGGGTGTGGTACAGGAAGACGTAGGTGAGCAGCACCGCCCCGATGGCGATGAAAAGCCCCCCATGCAGCCGGGTCGGCGGCCAAAAGTGATGCAGCCACGAGCTCTCCGCCAAGCGCAGCGAGACCATGGCGCCGGCCCGTTCATCCCGGAAATGGTAGTTGATGATGTAGATCCCGAGCCGGTAATACACGTAGTTGAGCATGAGGGACGAAACCAGTTCGTTGGCTCCCCAGCGGGCTTTCAGGAGGCCCGGAACCGCACCGCCCAGCGCCCCGGCCGCCGCGGCGGCCGCCAGGGCCAGCGTCACGTGGATGACGGGCGGCAACTGAAACGCGATGCCCACCATGGTGGCGGCGACCGCGCCGAGGAACAGCTGGCCCTCCGCGCCGATGTTGAATTGGCTCGCCTGGAACACGAGGGAAAGGGCCAAGCCGGTGAATACGAGGGGAATGGCCATCTCGATGAAGTTGCCGAAGCGGCGCACGCTGGTGAGGGGGCCCGTCACCAGGGTACTGAACGCGTACCCTGGTTCTTCGCTTACAAGGTAAATGATGACGTACCCCAGGGCCAACGCAACGGCGATGGCCACCAGCGTCCGCAAGATTTCGAATCCGACTTCGGACTTCATACCGCCACCGCCTCGGACGGCGCCTGCCGTTTCAAACCGAGCATGTACAGTCCCAGCTCCTCTTCGCTGACCTGGTCGGCGTGGGCGAAAGAAGCCACGATCTCGCCGTTGTAGAGCACCAGCAGCCGGTCGCTCAAGGCCATGACTTCATTGAGGTCCGCCGAGATCAGGAGCACCGCGGCACCGGCTCGCGCCGCGTCCACCAACTGCCGGTGGATGAACTCGGCGGCGCCCACGTCCACGCCCCGCGTGGGCTGGTTGGCGATGATCAGCTTCGGTTCCGACGAGAACTCCCGGGCGACGATGACTTTTTGGATGTTGCCGCCCGACAAGGACGAGACCGCCGCGGTGGGACCGGGCGTGCGGATATCGTACTGGCGGATAAGCTCAAGGCTGTGGTCGCGGATAGCCTTGCGCCGGAGCACCCCAAAGCGCTGGAAGCGGGGGCGATGGAACCGGTCGGAAATGAGGTTTTCCTCGACTGTCGCCTTGGCCGCGACGCCGTGGGTCATCCGGTCTTCAGGGATGTGGCTGACGCCCATGGCCCGCAGCCGGTGCGGCGGGGCGTTGGTGGCATCGACCCCGTCGATGATCACCGTTCCGCCGTGGGCACTGCGCAGCCCAGTGAGGATTTCCGCGAGCTCCAGTTGCCCGTTGCCTTCCACGCCCGCCACACCCACGATCTCGCCGGCCCGGACCGAGAAGGTGACGCCCCGGAGCACTTCCTTGCCGAGCTCCGAGCGATAGCGCACGTCCTTCACCTGCAGGACTGGCCGGGTGGGGTTGGCCGGGGGTTTTTCGATGCGCAGGACCACGTCCCGTCCGACCATCATCCGGGAAATGTCGGCTTCCGTTACCTCCGCGGTGCGCGCCACGCCCACGACCTGGCCGCGGCGCATGACGGTCACCCGGTCGGAGATCTGCTTCACTTCCCGCAGCTTGTGGGAAATGAAGATGATGGTGTGGCCGTGGGCCTTCAGGTTTTCCAGGGCCGCGAACAGCTCCACCGTTTCCTGCGGGGTCAGCACGGCGGTGGGCTCATCGAGCACCAACAGGCGCGCGCCGCGGTAGAGGGTCTTCAAGATCTCCACCTTTTGCCGCATGCCAACCGGGATGTCCCGGATGCGGGCTCTTGGGTCCACGGGGAGATTGTACTTTTTGGCCAGCTGTTCCGTGCGCTCCACCGCCGCCTGGACGTCGAGGAACGGGCCCCGGCGCGGTTCGGCGCCCAGGACGATGTTCTCCGCCACCGTCAAGGATGGGGCCAGCATGAAATGCTGGTGCACCATGCCGATGCCCATGGCGATGGCGGCGTGGGGGGAAGGGATGCGCACGTGGCGGCCTTCGTAGACGATTGAGCCCGCGTCGGGCTGCTCTAAGCCAAACAGGATTTTCATCAGCGTCGTCTTGCCGGCGCCGTTTTCCCCGACCAGCGCGTGGATCTCGCCCGGCTTGACGGCAAACGTGACGTCCCGGTTGGCCACGACGCCGTTAGGGTAGACTTTGGTGATGGATTCCATCCGCAAGAGATCTTGCATGCAATACGCTCCCCGTGCTGCACCGGCGGGCGCTCTCGCGCCCGCCGGTGTATGGCTTGAGCATTGCGTATCCTACAACGGGATGGATAAGGGAGAACGCTACGGCCGCACGGAGTTGCGCAACTCGTCGAGGGTGCGGGTGTCCATGCCAAAGGCGGTGTCGACGACGATCTCGCCCGCCACGATCTTGGCGGCCAGCTCGTCCAGCTTGGCCCGCATCTCCTCAGGCACCTGCGTGCGGTAGATCTCGTTGTCCGCAAGCCCCACGGCCTGTTCCGCCAGCCCGAGCGTCTCGGCGGTGCCAAAGGGCAGCTTGCCCTCCCGGAACAGCCGCAGCGCCCGGACCAGCGAGTTGTCGATGCGCTTGAGCATCGAGGTCAGGATGAGGTTGGCCTTGTCGGGGTCGGTGTCCTTGAAGAGGAGCGCCTGGTCGGAGTCGACGCCGATGGCGTAGCGGCGCATCTCCTTGGCGGCGTCCAGCTGGCCGAGGCCCGTCATGCCCGCCACGTTGAAGCCGATGTCAACGCCCTGAACATACTGGGCCTGCGCCATCTCCTTGCCGCGGGCGGGGTCCGAGAAATCGCCCACGTAGGAAATGGCCACCTTGATCTCGGGGTCAATGTAGCGGGCGCCCTGGATGTACCCCACGAGGAAGTCGTTGATCACGGGGATGTCCATGCCGCCCAGGAAGCCGATGATCTTGTTGCTCGGGTCGGCCAGCGGCAGGTTGGACGTGGTCACCATGGCCGCCAAGGCGCCGGCCAGGAACGAGGCCTCATTCTGCTTGTAGAGGATGGAGTAGACGTTGTCGAGGCCGCCCTGGGAATAGTCGACCGCGCTGTCAAACAGGATGAACCGCTTGTCGGGGTTCTCCCGGGCCACCTTTTCCAGGATCTCCGTCATCTGCCAGGTACCGACGATAATGATGTCCCAGTTGCCCTCGGCGATGTCGGCCAGGGTAGGCTCCCAGCGGCTCGGGTCGTCGCCCATCTCGATGACCCGGGCGGTGATCCCGAGCTCCCGACGGGCCCTCTCGATACCGGCATAGGCCGAATCAAAGAACGACCTGTCGCCCAGGGTGCCGTTGATGAGCAGCGCAACCCGCATGCTCTGCGCTGCGGCGCCAATGCTCAAGACCGCCACCAGGGCCATGACCAGCACGACGACTGCCAACGATCTACGCATGTACGACGCTCCTTTCTTAATAGTTGCCAGCGCGTATGCCCTTGTGCCCGCGAAGTAGGTGCCCGCCTGCACTTACCGCACGACCGCCCATGCCCGCGAGGGGACGCCGGCGCTGGCGCGCTGAGCGCCCATGTTCACGCAGTGATCGCCTGGACGAAAAGATCGGTAAGCTTTCCGACGTCCACGCCGAGACAGACCGTGGCGTTCGGTTGCCGGCCGCTGAGCCGGGCGTAGTCCACGGCCGTCAATCCCCGGGCCAGGGTGCCCCCGGTTTCCACGCCCACGTACGTGTGCACGTGCTCGGTCATGATGCCGGCGTCGACGGCCACCGCCGCCGCAACCAGGTCGCACAGCACCATGCCCTCCGCGCCGAGAAACCGCCGGGTAATCTCCCGCAGCGGCTTGCTGATGGTGAGAAACATTTCCGCCACCGGGCTTGCCGAGCCCCGCAGGCGCTCGAGCGCCGCAGCAGGGATGACCGCCTTGGTGGTCGTCTCCCAAGGCACCAGGGTAATGGGGATGCCGGCCTCAAAGACGATGGCGGCCGCTTCCGGGTCGGCGAGCACGTTGAACTCGCCCACGATGCTGGTGTTGCCTTGGGCATGGCTGGTGCCGCCCATGATGACCAGCTGATGGATTTTGCCGGTTATAGAGCGATCCTTGGCGATGGCGAGGGCCACGTTGGTGAGGGGGCCGACGGCCAGGATGGAGAGGTTTCCGGGGTACTGATGGGCCGCCTCGATGATGCGATCGACCGCGTGCTGCGTTGCCAGCGCGCGCTTGGGCGGAGGCAGGCCCGCGTCCCCGAAACCGTCCGAACCGTGGACTTCCGCTGCGGCCAGCGGCGGCTGAAGCAGCGGCCTTTCCGCACCCGCGTGAACCGGTGTGGGTACGTCCAGGACTTCCGTGAGAATCAGGGCGTTGCGGGTTGTGAACTTGAGGGGGGTGTTGCCGTGCACCGCCGTGATGGCGATCACGTCCAGCCCCGAGCGTATGGCGGTGATGATCGCGGCGGCGTCGTCAATACCCGGGTCGGTGTCGATGATCCACTTCACAGCAGTTCCTCCCAGTGAAGCGCGTGGAATCGGCGACCCCCGCAGGCGTGTGTGGATACGCGGCTGGCGACGGCAAACTTTAGACCAAATTCCATGATTTCAGCGGTCGGCTAGGATTTCCTTCCAGGGGGGTTCCGTGGAAATACTTGTTTATCGCTGGAAGAAACCTGACCCTTACAGCGGCCTTTCGTCTGCCCGAACGCGGGTTCTTAGTGTCGACGGAATTCCAGGTCGCATGATACGGTAAGCAGGGAACGGCAGGCCCGTTGCCTTGGCCTTTCAGCTTGGCGCGGGACGGACTCCGCCTGCTGTCCATGTCCTGTACGGGCACGAAGGAGCGAGGCACTATGACGGACGCGGCTTACCGGGCGGACAGCGATGCTCCGGCCGCGACGAAACGGCACGAGGATGAACGTGGTTTCAGCCGGCCGCGCCCCGACGGGGGCCAGGCCAGCCCGCTGGACGCCCTGCTGGACTTGTGGCGGCGGCACTACTTGGCCGCGGCGGTGGCCGGCTGCACGGTGTTCCTAATTGCGGCGCGGGTGGCGGCGGCCTTGGGCGCCGGGCGCCCGCTGGTGATGGCCCTGTACGTGCTGGCTTACGTCTCGGGCGGCGCGTTCAGCTTGCGCCAAGGGCTGACGGCGTTGCTCACGGAGCGCCGCATCGACGTCGACCTGCTCATGGTGCTGGCAGCCGTAGCGGCGGCCTCCATCGGGGAGTGGCTCGAAGGCGGCATCCTGCTCTTCCTGTTTTCCTTGAGCAACGCGATGCAGTTTTACGCGCTGCAGCGGACGCGGCGGGCTATCACGGCCCTCATGTCCATGCGGCCGCAAGCGGCTTTGCGCAAGGATCCGGACGGTGAAACCCGCCTTGTTCCCATCGACGAGTTAGCTATCGGGGACATCATTGTGGTCCGCCCGGGCGAGCGGGTGCCCATTGACGGCCGCATCGTGGCAGGCGCCTCGTCTTTGGACGAGTCGTCGATTACCGGCGAATCGCTGCCGGTGGACAAGGGCGAGGGGGACGAGGTGTTTGGCGGCACCGTCAACCTGTATGGCGCCCTAGAGGTGCAGGTGACCAAGCACGCCGAGGAGACGGTCATCGCCAAGATCATCCGCATGGTGGAGGAAGCCCAAAGCGAGGTTGCGCCGACGCAGCGGGTGATCGACCGGATCGAACAGTACTACGCCGCCGGCGTCATCCTGGCCACGGTCTTGGCGGCGGTTATCCCCATTGCCTTGGGCCACGATGTGGCGGCTTCCGTCTACAGGGCCATCACGTTCATGGTCGTCGCCTCGCCCTGTGCTGTCGCCATGGCCGTGCCGGCGCCGGTGGTCGCCGCCATCGCCAATGGGGCCCGCAGCGGCGTGTTGTTCAAAGGCGGGATTCACCTCGAGAACTTGGCCGACGTCAAGGTCATCTGCTTCGACAAGACGGGGACCTTGACCATGGGCAAGCCCAAGCTGACGGACGTCGTGCCCGTGGGCGGGCGGACCCGGCATGAGGTGTTGTCGCTGGCGGCAGCGGCCGAGGGCCGTTCCGAGCACCCGCTGGCCCAAGCGATCTTGGAGGCGGCGCGGGCGGACGGCCTCCACTGGACGGCGGCCGCGAATACCGTGGCCATTCCTGGCAAGGGCATCACGGCCGAAGTGGACGGCCGGATCGTCTGGCTCGGCAACCGGCGCCTGTTGCGGGAGCACGCGGCCGAGGTGCCCGAGGAACTCCTGGCGCAGGTGGAAGAGCTCGAGCAGCAGGGCAAGACGGTGATGTTCGTCGGCGTCGACGACGCGGTGATCGGTTTGGTTGCGGTCGTGGACGGCCTGCGGCCCGGGGTGCCCGAGATGATCGCCCGCCTGAAGGCCCAGGGCATACAGAAGGTCGTGCTCTTGACCGGCGACAACCGCCGGGTAGGGGAGGCCATCGGCCGGCAGGCGGGTGTGGATGAGGTGTTTGCGGAGCTGCTGCCGGGCGAAAAGGCCGATATCATCGCCCGCCTCCGTCAGACGGTCGGCCCCACTGCCATGGTGGGCGACGGCGTCAACGACGCGCCAGCGCTGGCTACGGCCACGGTTGGGGTGGCCATGGGCGCCGCCGGTACCGACGTGGCCATGGAAACCGCGGACGTGGTGCTCATGACGAATGATCTGGCCAAGCTCAACCATGCGGTTGCCTTGAGCCGTCGCACGCAGCGGATCATCTGGCAAAACATCGTATTCGCTTTGAGCGTCATCGTCGTGCTCTCCACCCTGGTGCTGACGCACGGCCTCGTCCTGGCGCTGGGCGTGATCGGCCACGAGGGCAGCACGGTGCTGGTCATCCTTAACAGCCTGCGCCTGTTGCTTGGCCAGCACCGCGCCGGGTTGACGCCCGCATCTCCGGCACCCGCACGGGGGTAAAGAACGCTTGCGGAGCGCTTGACAGCGTCAGGGGGCTATGCTAGTATAGCTGTTGCCAAGGCGGTTTGCCGCCGAAACGAATGCGGAGCCGTGGTGTAGGGGTTTAACACGCCGGCCTGTCACGCCGGAGATCGCGGGTTCGAATCCCGTCGGTTCCGCCATTTTCTTTGCCGAGATAGCTCAGTTGGTAGAGCACGGGACTGAAAATCCCGGTGTCGCCGGTTCGATTCCGGCTCTCGGCACCAACGGAAAGGCCCTCCGGACTTCCGGAGGGCTGTCGGCTTTTTGAGCACTTGCCAAGGCCATGACGGTGACGGCTACATGAGCCACAGTCGCGGCTCCGTAAGCGGCGCGGATCCCTGCTAAGTCCGCGATCGCCGGCAAAGGCGGCGGAGGTGCGCCGCAAAAAAGGCAGCCCCTGATACCCCACCTTGCAACCCCGCGGATTGGCTTCGCATCTCCCGCAAGCGCCCCTCCCAGCGGCCTTGGCGGTTTTTGCCGCGCATGTCGCAGGACCCGCGGGAGGCTGCTGTTTCCCTTGCCAGCGGTAGATTGGCAAGTTTAGAATCAAAGTGCCTGGGAAAATTCTGGCTTGAGAGGAGGAGAAAGTATTGCGTCGGTTTCGAAACTTGTTCGTGCTTGCGCTGGTCGTATGCCTCTCGGCCGCGGCCTTGGCGCAGGCGGCGCGGACGGAGATCGTGATCTTGCATACCAACGACACCCACGCCCGTCTGCAGCCCATCATGGTGGGTGATCAGCAGCGGGGTGGCATGGCGCGCATCGCCGGTTTCGTCCAGGTGCTGCGCAGCCTGTACCCGGGCCGTGTGCTGTGGCTGGACGCAGGTGACACGATTCACGGCACCAACGTCGCGAACCTCTTCTACGGCGAGTCCGTCGTGGAAATGCTCAACGCGGCGGGCGTCGCTGCCATGACCCTGGGCAACCACGATTTCAACTACGGGCAGGAAGTGCTGCTGGCCCGCATCGCTGAGGCCAACTTCCCGATCCTGGGTGCCAACATCGTATACAGCGAATCCGGCCGGCCCTTCGCCGGGCAGAGCGCCGTGTTTGAGCTGGACGGCGTGACCGTGGCGGTGCTCGGCCTCTCGACCCAGGACACGCCTATTGTTACGCACCCCAAGAACGTGGTCGGCCTCACCTTCCGGGATCCTGTGGAGGTCGCGAAGGAGCTCGTGCCGGCCCTAGACGCTCAGGCCGACGTCGTTGTGGTCTTGAGCCACCTCGGGTTCGACGAGGACTTGCGGCTGGCCCGGTCCGTGTCCGGCATCGACCTCATCGTCGGGGGTCACTCCCATACGCAGCTGGATGAGCCCGTGGTGGTCGGCGACACCGTGATCGTCCAGGCCAATGAGTACGGCAAGTTCCTGGGCTTCGTGAAACTGACGGTAGAGAACGGCAATGTTGTGGACGTGGTAGGCCAGCTCCTGCCCATCACGGCGGACGCCCCCGTGGACGTGACCATCCAGGGCATCATTGACAGGTGGGAGCAGCGGCTGGATGCGCAGCTGGACCAGGTCGTGGGCGAGGCGCTGGTCGACCTCAACGGCGAGCGGCAGTTTGTGCGCACCGGCGAGACCAACCTGGGCAACCTGGTGGCGGATATCCTGCGGGAGACCGTGGGTGCCGACATCGGCCTGACCAACGGCGGCGGCATCCGGGCGTCCATCGCGGTGGGGCCGGTTACCTTGCGGGACATCTACACGGTGCTGCCGTTCGACAACATCCTGGTGGGCATTGAGCTGACGGGCGAGCAAATCCTGGCTGCCCTGGAGCACAGCGTCTCGGCGTACCCGGCGCAGCTCGGCGGTTTCCTGCAGGTGTCGGGCTTGACCTTTACCTTTGACGCCAGCAAGCCGGCCGGTCAGCGGGTTGTGGAAGTGCTGGTGGGCGGCGAGCCGCTCGACCTCAAGCAGGTCTACCGCGTGGCGACCAACGACTTCCTCGCGGCCGGCGGAGACGGCTACGAGATGTTCGTGGGCGCCCGCCAGTTCTACGGCACCCAGATGGCCGACGGCGAGTTCCTGCGGGACGTGGTGGCGGCTTACTTCCGTGAGCACGGCGTCGTCGCTCCGCAGGTCGAAGGCCGCATTAAGGTGATCGAGTAGCGCCGGCGGGTAAGCCGGTGGCGAAAGCGGGGGAGGGCGGGAGCGCCCTCCCCCGTTGTGTTTGTGCGGCGGGGTTCGTGGCAAATGGTCCGTTGACCCGGGACGGATCGCCCGGCGGGACGCGAGAAAACCCGCAGTTGGAACACGTGTTCGTATTGACAGCCCAAAAGGCCCGTGGCATAATCAAAGCTGCAACGGGCGGAAGTAGTTCAGTTGGTAGAACGTCGCCTTGCCATGGCGAAGGTCGCGGGTTCGAGTCCCGTCTTCCGCTCCAGTCAGGCCGGGACCGGTAAATGCCGGTCCCGGTTTTTGTCCGGCCCCGGTTGCGCTGAGGCGCTTGGGATGATAAAATGTAAATCGCCGAGGCGCAGTAGCCAAGGGGCTAAGGCGGGAGTCTGCAAAACTCCTATTCGGCGGTTCGAGTCCGCCCTGCGCCTCCAGACGTGGGGACGTAGATCAGCTGGTTAGATCGTCACGTTGACATCGTGAAGGTCCGCGGTTCGAGTCCGCGCGTCCCCACCAACGGAAACGCCCTCCGGAGTTGACTTCCGGAGGGCGTTTTGCTTTTTCACGTCGGCACCCGCGGTATCACACCTTGGCCCGCAGGTACTGGGGCGGCCACAGGCCGGTGTCCACGCCCAACGCAGCCGCCGCCCGCAGGGGCCAGTACGGTTCCCGCAACAGCACCCGCCCCAGGAGGATGAGATCGGCTTGGCCCGCGGCGAGGATGCCGTTGGCCTGCTCAGGGTCGGTGATGAGCCCGACGGCGCCGGTGGCGATCCCGACTTCGCGGCGGATGCGCTCGGCAAAGGGCACCTGATAACCGGGGCCCGCCTGTACCTTTTGTTCCAGGGACAACCCGCCTGAGGAGCAGTCGACCAGGTCGACGCCGATCTTCTTGAGCTCGGCCGCAAAGGCCACCGACTGATCCAGGTCCCAGCCGCCGGGCACCCAATCGGTGGCGGAAATGCGCACAAAGAGCGGGTATTCCTCTGGCCAGACCTCCCGCACGGCCCGCACGACCTCGAGGGGGAAGCGCATGCGGTTTTCCAGGCTGCCGCCGTACTCGTCATCGCGCCGGTTGCTCAAGGGCGACAAAAATTCGTGCAGCAGGTATCCGTGGGCCGCGTGGACTTCCGCGACCCGGAAGCCCGCCGCCAGCGCCCGCTTGGCGGCCTGCCGGAACGCATCGATGATGGACTCCATATCCCGCTTCGTCATCGGCTCGGGCACTGGACCGTCGGGGAGGAAGGGCACCGGGCTTGGGCCGACGACGTTCCAGCCGCCCTCCTCAGGCGGTACGGGGCCTCCGCCCTTCCACGGCCGATTGGTGGACGCCTTGCGGCCCGCGTGGGCCAACTGGATGCCTGCCACGGCGCCGTGGGACTCGATGAACCGGACAATGCGGGCTAACGGTTCCACCTGGCCGTCGTCCCAGAGTCCGAGGCAGTATGGCGTGATCCTACCCCGGGGCTCGACGGCAGTGGCCTCCACGATGACGAGTCCGACGCCGCCTACCGCCCTCGTCCCGTAGTGGACGTAGTGCCAGTCGTTGGCCACGCCGTCCACGGCGGAATACTGGCACATGGGCGACATGGCGATCCGGTTGCGCAAGATGACGTCCCGCAGCTTTAGGGGCGTGAACAGGGGTACCGTCATGACCACCGCTCCTTTTCTCCAGCGTCGGATACAGACTGGGGGTATACTGCAAACGCGAGCGCGGGGCTGCCGCACCCGGCCACGAAATGCTTCACCATTGCCTTACCGTGCCCCTTTCAGGCGGCTTTTGACGATGCGCAAGGGGCCAAAGGAGCGACCCGACGCGGCGCTGTACTCTGACACTATAGGCACGGACAGATTCACAGGGGACAATTCCGTCACCCGGTCGACGTCTTTTGGGAGGGATTGGGGTGCCTGCGGGCGATCGGCTCCACGACACAGCCCAACGGAGCGCGAACGATCCTCTTGTTATCGACAGCCAGCTGAAGGAGCTCGCCCGGGGGTGGGCTAAGGCACTGGCCCGCTTCGTCGGGGAGGATCATGTCATGACGGGTGCCGAGGCGCTGGCGTGGGCAAGCCGCGACGCGCTGGACGACTACCGGGCCTTCGGCCGCCCGCCGCAGCCCGCTCCGGTGCTGGCGGTCGTCCAGCCGGGGACAGCCCAGGAAGTCGCCGCCGTCCTTGCGTGGGCGAGCCGAGAAGGCGTGCCCGTCGTGCCGCGGGGCGGCGGCACCGGGGTGATGGGCGCTGCCATCCCGGTGAAACCCGCGGTGGCCTTGGACATGAGCCGCCTGGACGACGTCCAAGTCCACCGGGAGGATATGCGCATCGAAGCGGGTGCGGGAGCGACCCTTGCCCGCGTCGCCAAGGCAGCGGAGGCGGAGGGGCTGCTCTTTGCCCACGATCCGTGGAGCCTGTCCATGGCCACGGTAGGCGGCGCCATCAGCACCAATGGCATGGGGTATCTGTTCGGGCCGTACGGGAAGATGGGGGACCAGGTGCTCGGCCTCGAGGTAGCTTTGGCCGACGGCACCGTCATCCGGACCCGGCCCACGCTTTCCGGCGGCCCCGGACCCATGCTGCACAAGCTGTTTGTCGGGGCGGAGGGCATCTTCGGGGTCATTACCCGGGCCTGGCTGCGGGCGTGGCCGTTGCCCGAAGCCAGGCGTTTCGGCAGTTTCCGTTTCGACACCTTCGCCGCCGGGTTTCACGCCGTTACGGCCCTGTTGCGCCTCGGGATCGTTCCCACCGTGATGGACATGTCGGATACGGCGCCGGTGCCCGGTGATCCCGAGTGGACGGCGGACGGCTCGGAAGAGGCGGTCCGCGAAAGCACCGAGCTGCACTTGGCGTTCTTTGGCACCTGGGAAACGGTGGATGCCGCCTGGTCCCGGGCGGAGCGGGAACTGCTGGCCCGGGGCGGCCAGCCCTTGGGCAGCGGCCCGGCCCTAACCTACTGGGATGAGCGCTACTGGGTGGCGGATGAGTACGAGCGCCACGTGCAGCGGCCAAGGGATTGGCGGCTGCGTCCCAGCAGGTTTCGGGCCTTCGAGTACATCAACGTGGAGCTGCCCCTGTCCCAAGTGCTGCCGTACCGGGAGGCGTGCCTTGAGCACCTGCGGCAGTATCCTGAACTGCGGGCCGGCGAAACCGGGCTGTGGGGGAGGCCCGAGATTTTCTCCATCGTTATCCACGACGTTTCGGGCGATGAGCGGGGGGCGGCCGCCATGCGGGCGGCCAGCGATCACCTCGTGCAGCTCGCCCAAGATTTCGGCGGCACCATGGAAGCCATTCACGGTCCCGGTGCGAAGCTCGAGCCGTTCCTGCGGCGTGAGTGGGGCCAAGCCTATGACGTCATCCGTGCCATCAAGGCGGCTCTAGACCCGTCCGGGGTGCTGCACGCCGGGCGCTGGCAGTAATGGATCTACTCCCGCCGGTACGGCTGGCCGCTGGCGGCCGGCGCCCGGAAGCGTCCAATGACCCCCGCCACCACCAACAGCGTCACCACGTAGGGCATCATCTGGATGAACTGGTACGGGATGACGCGGGTGAGCGCCTGGCTGGTGGAGGCGACCAGCCCTAGGCTGTCAAAGAAGCCGAAGATCAACCCGCCCAGCACCGCAAGCCACGGGTTAAGCCGGCTAAACACCACTGTGGCCAGGGCGATGAAGCCGCGACCCGCGGGCAAGTTCTCGGTGATGGTGGCCAGCCAGTCGATGGACAGGTACGCCCCGGCGATGCCCGTTAAGGCGCCTGCGTAAACCGCGCCAAACAGCCGCACCCGCTCAACCCGGACGCCCGCGGCATCGGCGGCAGCGGGGTTTTCGCCGCACGCCTGGATCTTGAGGCCCAAGTTGGTGTGCTGGAGCAGGTACCAGGTCAGGGCCGCCAGCAAGATCGTGACGATGACCATGGGGCTCATGGGGCCCAGGGGCGTCGACAAGGGCGGTACCCGGAAGGCCCGCTCCACCCGGTGAAAGCCGGCCGCACCCCAGCGGTCCACGATGCCGATGGCGACCACGCCCAGCGCCAGGATGTTCAAGCCGACGCCGCTCACCGTCTGGTCGCCCCGGAAGTACACGGCGATGATACCGTGGATCAGGCCGAGGAGCGCTCCCGTGAGGAGCCCCACCATCAGGCCCGCTAAAGGACCGCCGGCTTCCGCACCGACGACCGCCGCGAACGCGGAGATGAGCAGGATGCCTTCCAGGCCGATGTTGACGACCCCCGCCCGCTCGCTGAGGATCTCGCCTGTGGCGGTGATGGTGAGCGGCACCATCGCGTGCAATGCGCCGAGAATTAGGGAAGAGATGAGCACGGCCGATCCCCCTTACCGATGCACCGTCTTGGCGGGAGCCGGCGGAGCCGGGGCGCGCCTAGCCCGCGCCCTGCCCAGGAACTTGCCCAGCAAGGTCCAGGCCTCGGGCGCCGCCAAAGCGATGATGACGGTGCCGTGGACGATGCGCACCATGTCCAGCGGCACGCCGGCCATGATCTGCATCATCCGGGCGCCCGCCCCCATGGCGCCGATGAAAATCGCGGCCAGGATGATCCCTAACGGGTGGTTGCGGCCGATGAGCGCCACGGCAATCCCGTCAAAGCCCAGGTTGCGCACGTTGGATAAGTCCCCGTAGAGCGCGTACGTGGGCGGCCGGCCGATGATCTGTGTGGCGCCAGCGAGGCCCGCCGCAAGGCCGGCTAGGATAAACGTAAGATTGACGCTCCACAGGGGGTTCGCACCCGCATAACGCAGGGCGGAGGGGTTGAGCCCGGCGATGCGCATCTCGTACCCCCAGGGCGAGTGCCACAGCAGCCAGTACATGAAGACCGCCACGCCCACGGCGACAAAGATGGCCGCCGTCATGTCGGCGCCGGGGATGAGGGCGCCGAGCCGCGCCCCAGGCAGCACCCGCACAGTCCGCTCGGCGCTGCGGGGGTCGTTGAGGACGTTGAACACCAGGTACAAGGCCGTGTAGTGGGCGATCCAGTTGAACATGATGGTCGAGATGACCTCGTGCACGCCCCGCGTCGCCTTGAGAAACGCGGGAGGCAACGCCCAGATCGCCCCCGCCAGCGCCGAAGCCAGAAAGGCAAGCGTGACCGCCACCACGGGCGGCGCCGACAGGTGCGCCCCCACCGCCACGGCAGCCAAGGCGCCGACGACCATCTGCCCTTGGGCGCCGATGTTGAAGTAGCCCGCCCGGGCGCTCAAGCCAAAGACGAGTCCCGTCAAGATCAACGGCGTCGCTGACGCCAGTGTGTCGGCGATGGCCCATTGATCGCCGAACGAGCCAATCAAGAGGCCCTCGTAGGCCAGCCGCCAGTTGTACCCGGCCCCGCGCATGACCAGGGCGCCGACGCCCAGGCCGATAACAAGGGCTATCAGGATTTCCGCGAGGCCTCCTAAGGCGGCCCGCAGCTGCCGCCGCCGTTCGCGGCGGGTGATGGCGTCGAGCTCCTGCGGCTCAACCGGCCGCGGATCCATCGCGTACGCCTCCCATCAGGAGCCCGATCCGCTCCCGGTCAAACTGGTCCTTCTGCAGAATGGCCATGATTTCACCTTCATACATCACCGCAATCCGGTCCGCCAAGGCCAATACCTCGTCCAGATCCGCAGAGACCAAGAGCACCGCCTTGCCCTCGTTGCGGATGTCAACCAGCAGGTCGCGGATGGCGGCGGTGGCGGCCACGTCCAGGCCCCGCGTGGGCTGGCCGGCGATGACCAAGGACGGCGACTTGCTGAGCTCGCGGCCGACCACCAGCTTCTGCTGGTTGCCGCCGCTCAGGCTGCGCATGGGCGTCGAGAGCGACGGGGTCACGACCTGGAACCGGCGGACGATGTCCCGGGCGTACCGGCGCACCTTGCCCCAGTGGATCGTCCCGGGCACGCCCCGGCGGAACCGGGGCTCGTGGTGGACGCCGAGGATGCTGTTTTCCAGCACGGAAAACTGGGCCACCATGCCCAGGCGGTGCCGGTCCTCGGGCACGTGGGCGATGCCCATGCGGTAGAGCTCCCGCGGGCTCTTGCCGTTGATTGGCTGGCCGAGAAGGTATACCCGGCCCCTGGCGATGGGCCGGAGACCCGCAAGGGCCTCAATGAGCTCCGACTGCCCGTTGCCGGTGACGCCCGCGATGGCGAAGATCTCGCCGGCGTTGATCTCAAAGCTCACGTTCTTGACGACATCCTGGCCCCCGTCGCCCTTAACGGTTAGGCCCGCCACGCGCAGCACCGGTTCGGACTTCTGGTGCTCCCGGCGCGCCTTGACGTCAGGCATGCGCTCGGTGCCTACCATCATCCTCGCCAGGTCTTGCGCCGTGGCGCCTTCCGTCAGGCGGCTGCCCACGACCCGACCGTGGCGCAGTACTGTCACGGCGCTGGTCAGGGCCAGCACTTCCCGCAGCTTGTGGGTGATGAGGATGATGGTCGTGCCGCGGGCCGCCAATCCCCGGAGGACCGTAAACAGCTGGTCCGTTTCCTGGGGCGTCAGCGCCGCCGTCGGCTCGTCGAGGATCAGCAGATCCACGTTGCGGTCAAGGGTTTTCAGGATCTCGATGCGCTGTTGTGTGCCGACGGGCAGCTGCTCTACGGGGATGTCCAGCGGCACGTGCAAGCCGGTTTCCTCCATGAGCCGCCGGATACGGGCCCGGGCCGCTGCCCGCGCGGGGCTCGCCAAGAGCGCCCCCCGGCCGAGGATGATGTTGTCCAGGGCGTTGAAAGTCGGCACGAGGGAAAAGTGCTGGTGCACCATGCCGATGCCGTGGGCGAGGGCGTCGTGGGTACTGCGGAGCGAGACTTCCCGGCCGCCCAAGAGGATGCGGCCGGAGGTAAGGGGCAAGATCCCCGAGAGGATTTTCATGAGCGTGCTCTTGCCCGCGCCGTTTTCGCCCAAGAGCCCGTGGATTTCTCCTTTGGCCACCACCAGGTCCACGTTCTCCAGGGCGCGGGTGCCGTCGGGGTACACCTTGGTGATGCCCCGCATCTCAAGCCACGGCGGGGCCCCGGCTAGCACGCTGACGGGTTTGTATTGATCGGCAGCGCCCGCGGGGGGCGCCGAGCGATCAGGCATGTTCCTTGCCTCCTTGTCGGCCGGCGCCCCGCGTCAACGGGCGGCCATTCCAAAATCGCGCTTAGTATGTGGACAGCACCCCGCGCCAGTACTCCGCGGTGTCGCGGTCGAGGGCCTCCGGCACCACGTACTCGCCCGAGCGGATCAGGCGGTCGAGCTCGTCGAGGAGGTCCCAAGCCAGCTGCGGCACCGCCGCCCGGGCGGCCCGAACGCCGGCCATCGCCGCGGCCTTGTCCTCGGCAGTCTTCGCACCGGCCGCGATGGCCTCATCGAAGAATAGCTCGACCATCTCGATGGTGCTGGCCGCGACGCCGCCTTCGGCCAGCCTGAGCGTGACGGCGCCACCCTGGAAGGTGCCCTCCAGCGCCCGCTTGATGGCCTCAAAGACGCCGTTGTCCACCCGCTTGACCATGGAGACCGGGATGAAGCCGGGGCTGATCCAGTCCTGCGCGGAGTCGACGCCGATGGCAAAGGGCGGACCAACGACCTTGCCCTGCGCCCGGGCGACGCTTTCCACGGACTCAAACACACCGAGGCCCGTGGCGCCGGCCACCGCGTACACGACCGTCGCACCCTGGCCCAGCATGGCGTCGGTCGCCGTCTTGCCGCGGGCGGGGTCGTCAAAGGCGCCGGTGTAGGTATGGAGCACCCGCACCTGCTTGTTGGTGCCGTAGATTTGGTTGTAGCGGTCTACGGCCCAGCGCACGCCGGCCCGGTAGCCGATCTCAAAGCGCAGCAGGATCGGGATTTCGATACCCAGCACGATGCCGACCGTGTCGCCGCCGTACTCCAGCGCCGTGATGGCGGCCAAAGCGCCCACCAGCGCGCTGCCCTCATGGTCAGCGAAGGAGATGGACATGACGTTGGGCGCATCGACGAAGCCATCGATCAGGGCGAACTTCTGGTTGGGGAACTCCTCCGCCACCTGGGCCATGGCGTCCTGAATCAGGAAGCCGACGCCGACGATCAGGTCATGCTGACGGCTCCGGGCCAGCGCCCGCAGGTTGGGTAGGAAGTCCGCGGTTGAGGCGCTCTCGACCTCGGTCAGGCGCACTCCCAGTTCCCGCACGGCGCGATCCCCGCCCAGCGCGGCCATGTCGTTGAAGCTCAAGTCCCCACGGCCGCCGACGTCATACACGATGGCCAGGGAGCCCTGGGCGAGGGCGCTTACCGAGAAGGCCAACACCGCAACGAGCAGCGCCGCGAGCAGGATGGTCCCCTTTCGCATAAACTCTCTCCCTCCTTATCCTCTTCTGACGATAAAGTGTCTTTAGAGCCCGGGCGCACGGGCCGCCCCAGTTCCCTTGCATCCCCGAGTCCCCGTCGGAGTTTCTACAATTGCGACGCGATTACCTGCCCTATTTCTCCAGTTAGAGACATCTGGCCCGTCACGGCCCAAAGTCCCTACTGCATGGCCATTTGTCCCTAGGGGCATACGGCAAACGAGCGCGCAGCGAAAGGCCATGCGGCAGGCATGGCCCCGAGGGCGAGCAGGCGCAGGGAAACGAGCCCCGGCCCGGAATCAAAACTCGGTTCGCCGGCGCCAGCCGGCTGCGGGGAAAGGTGGCCCGAAGATGTCGCTGTCCTTTTGGCTCATGCCGGTGGTGGGGGGTGTCATCGGCTGGCTGACCAACTTGATCGCGGTGCGCATGCTGTTTCGCCCCAAGCGGCCAGTACGCATCCCGCTTTTGGGAGTCACCATCCACGGCCTTCTGCCCAGCCGGCACGCGGACATCGCGGCCAGCGTCGGGCAGGCGCTGGCGGAGGAGATCCTTTCCATCGGCGAAATCCTGAAGCGGGTGGACATGGCTGGCTTGCGGGGGGAACTCGTCCAGGCCGTCAGCAGGCACGTGGAGGAGCGCCTCGAAGGCGGCCTGGGCCGGTATTTGCCTGCGCAGTGGCGGGCCGCCCTGGTGTTGTACTTGCGGGACTTGATCAACCGGGAAGCCGACGCGCTCATCGACGCCGTCATCCACCGGGTTCACAGCCGGATCGAGGAGCGGGTGGATATCGGCGCGCTCGTTGCGGAAAAAATCCTAGCGCTGAACCTAGATGAGCTGGAGGAGCTGGCCGTGCGGCTGGCGGGCCGGGAGCTCAGGGCCATCGTGTTTCTCGGCGGGCTGCTCGGGTTTCTGATCGGCCTCGGCCAGATGGGTGTGACCTTCTTGCTCCTGCGTGCGGAGAGCGCCGGCTGATCCTGCGGGCGTAGGACCGGTGACATCCCGTAGGCGTATCGCCGTTGACAGAGGCTGGGGCGCCCTTCTATAATGGTGGCGACGCCAAGCCAAGCCGGGGACAATCGTTCCTGCCGGCGCGAAAGGCAATGCGGAGGACGAGTACAGAGCAGCCCCCGCCGCCCAGAGAGCCGGTGCCAGAGGCTGTAAGCACCGGCCGGCGGAGCTCTGGAAAACCCCCTCCAAGCCGCCCGCCCAACGGGTGCCAGGCACCCCAGTAGGCCGGGCCGGTCGGCACCGTTATCGCCGCACGAGGTGGGCGGCCGCGCTCTAGGGCGCGCCGCCAAGCCGGGTGGAACCGCGAGAGCCGGACTCTCGTCCCGCGTGGGGATGGGAGTCCGTTTCTTTTTGACGACGTGTGTGGAAGGAGCGTGGACGCGATGGCGGACGGACAGGTGGTCAACAAGGTGACGGTTCGCCTGCCCGATGGCACGGTGCGGGAGTACCCGCGGGGGACGACCGTGCGCGAGGTGGCGCAGGACCTGGGCGGGCGCATCGCACAGGAAGCGCTGGTGGCCCGCGTCAACGGGCGGCTGGTCGACCTGTTTTTCCGGCTGGAAGAAGACGCGGAGATCGAGCTCTTGACGCCTGAGACGGAAGCGGGCCTAGAGGTGCTCCGCCACAGCACCGCGCACGTCATGGCCCAGGCGGTCAAGCGGCTGTTCCCCGAGGCGCGGCTGGCCATCGGGCCGCCCATTGAGAACGGTTTCTACTACGACTTCGACCTGCCGCGGCCGCTGACGCCGGAGGACCTGGAGAAGATCGCGGCCGAGATGCGGCGCATTATAAATGAAGACTACGCGTTTTCCCGCCAGGAAATGGATCGGGAAGAGGCGATCCGGTTCTTCCGCGACCGAGGCGAGACCTACAAGGTCGAAATCCTCGAGGAGCTGGACGACCCGCGGCCGAGCCTCTACCAGCAGGGGGAGTTCATCGATCTCTGCCGCGGCCCGCATATCCCCTCGACAGGCCGCATCAAGGCTTTCGCCCTGCGCAGCGTGGCCGGCGCCTACTGGCGGGGCGACAGCAAGCGTCCCATGCTCCAGCGCATCTACGGCACGGCGTTTCCGACCCAGGAGGAGCTGGACCGCTACCTCGAGATGCTGGCCGAGGCCGAGCGCCGGGACCACCGCCGGCTCGGGCGGGAGCTGGACCTTTTCAGCTTCCGGGAGGAAGCGCCGGGCTTCGTCTTCTGGCACCCCAAGGGCTACCAGCTGTACCGGACGCTGGTGGACTTTTCCCGGGAGCTGCAGGAGCCGCGCGGGTATCTTGAGGTGAGCACGCCCTGGATCTACCGTACGACCCTGTGGGAGACGTCGGGCCACTGGCAGCACTACAAGGACAACATGTTTCTCATTGACGCAGGCGGCGAGCGCATGGGCGTCAAGCCTATGAACTGCCCCGGCCACTGCCTCCTTTACAGCCAGAAGGTCCACTCCTACCGGGATCTGCCGGTCAAGTTCGCCGAGTACGGGCCGCTGGCCCGGTTTGAGGCGTCCGGGACGCTGCACGGGGCCTTACGCGTGCGGGGGATGCACCAGGACGACGCCCACATTTTCCTGCGGGAAGACCAGATCGAAGAGCAGATCCGGGAAGTGCTGGAGCTGGTCGACGCGGTCTATAGCGCCTTCGGGATGAAGTACACCATCAAGTTGTCCACCCGCCCCGACGAGTACATGGGTTCACTGGAAACCTGGGAAAAGGCCGAGGCCGCCCTGGTGCGGGCGCTGGAGGCCGCGGGCCGCGAGTACACCGTCAACCCCAAGGACGGGGCGTTCTACGGGCCCAAACTGGACTTTGACGTCACCGACGCCCTCGGGCGCAAGTGGCAGTGCGCCACGGTACAGTTGGACTTCCAGTTCCCCGAGCGGTTTGACCTGTACTACGTAGACCGGGACGGCAGCCACAAGCGGCCGGTCATGATCCACCGGGCCATCATGGGCACCCTGGAGCGGTTCATTGGGATTCTGGTGGAGCACTTCGCCGGCGCGTTCCCCGTGTGGCTGGCGCCGGTGCAGGTCCGCGTGCTGCCCATCGGCAGCGACCACGTGGCCTATGCCGCCAAGGTGCGGGAGGAACTGGTCAAGGCGGGCATCCGCGCCGAGCTCGATGACCGCAACGAGAAGATCGGGTACAAGATCCGCGATGCCCAGGTGCAGAAGGTCCCATATATGCTGGTCGTGGGCAGCAAGGAGGTGGAGGCCGGCACGGTGGCGGTGCGTCACCGCCGGGCCGGCGACCAGGGCAGCATGCCCCTGGCGGCTTTCATCGAGCGGATCCGGCACGAAATCGAAACCCGCAGCCTGGATTGACGGTCCAAGCGGGCTATGGTATACTAGCACCGCTTGAAACGATGGGGGAACACGTGATCCCCCATCCGGGCAGGACGCTGGCGCCGATGCGCCAGCGGGCAAACGGCAAAGGACAGAAGCCTCAGACAAGCAGAAGCGCGCCCCGCTTCTCACCCTGGAACGCCGCGGGAGGTTGTTCCCAGGGTTGCGATGAAGGCCGTCCGCGAAGATCGACATGTCGATTGGTAACGGGCCAAAAAGCGGGTGCGCGTATGCACCCGCTTTTGTCGTTGCCGAGGGGCGCCTCGGGGCGCTCGGGAGAGAATGTGGAGGTGATAGAACATTAGCAGAGATTTGCGGGTCAACGGGGAGATCCGGGTGCGCGAGGTCCGGGTGATCAGCCCCGAGGGTGAGCAGCTCGGCATCATGCCCATCCGGGAAGCCCTGTTACTGGCGCAGGAGCGCAATCTTGACCTGGTGGAAGTGGCCCCCAACGCCCAGCCGCCCGTTTGCCGCATCATGGACTACGGCAAGTTCCGCTACGAGCAGAGCAAGCGCGAACGGGACGTGCGGAAGAAGCAGAAGGCCATCACCGTCAAGGAACTGCGCATGACCCCGAAGATTGACACCCACGATTTCCAGATCAAACTGCGCAACGCGGAGCGGTTCCTGCGCGATGGGGACAAGGTCAAGATCGCGGTGCGGTTCCGGGGCCGTGAAATCGTCCATGCGGACCTGGCCCGCGACAAGCTCGTGGATCTGGCCAACCAGCTGCAGGGCGTCGCGCTGGTCGAGCGCCCGCCGCGGCTTGAGGGGCGTCAGATGATCATGATCTTGGCGCCCAAGCAGCAGCAGGAGGCCAAGGTGCAGGCTGCCCCGCAAGGATCGTAACCGTCGCAACTGTGAGGAGGAACTCCGGTGCCTAAGCTCAAGACCCACCGGGGCGCGGCTAAGCGCTTCAAGAGGACTGGCAGCGGCAAGTTCATGAAGAACCGCGCCTTTCGCAGCCATTTGCTGGAGCACAAGCCTTCTCGGCGCAAGCGTCGCCTTCGCCAGGCGGCCGTGCTGAGCCCAGCCGAGCAGCGCCGTGTCCGGCAGCTTCTGCCCTACGCGTAAAGCTTTGCCGCGCTTTTTCGGGGAGGTACGGTAGAGGTGTCGAGGGTAAAGGGGGGCGTCGTTACCCGGCGCCGCCATAAGAAAATCCTGAAGCTGGCCAAGGGCTACTGGGGCCGCAAGAGCAAGACGTACCGCGCGGCCAACCAGCAGGTGCTCAAGTCGCTGGTGTATGCGTACCGGGACCGGCGCAACCGCAAGCGCGAGTTCCGGCGCTTGTGGATCGCCCGCATCAATGCGGCCGCGCGCAGCCAGGGCCTGTCCTACAGCCGTCTCATCAACGGCCTGCACAAGGCGGGCGTGGCGGTGGACCGCAAGATGCTGGCGGATTTAGCCGTCAACGACCAACAGGCCTTCGGCGAGCTGGTCAACGTAGCCCGGCAGCAGCTGGGGCTCTAAACCGCAAGGCCAGGCTGGAGAGGGGAAACGCACACGCGTACCTGACGAGGGTTACGCTAGCGCAGCCCTGAAGCACTCGGGCGTCCGGGTGCTTTCTTTATTGTGTGGGGAGGGGGGCCGGTGAGGCCCAATGAGGGGGCGGTATTGACCAGCACCGCCAACCCGCGCGTCAAGGCGGTCCGGGCGTTGCACCGGGCGGCGGAGCGGCGGGCGCGCGGGTTGTGCCTGCTCGAAGGCGTGCGCCTCATCGAGACGGCGCTCGCGGCCGGGGCGCGACTGAAGGAAGTGTTTGTCGTGCCTGGGCTGGCCGACAGCGAGCGCGGGCGGCGCCTGGTGCAGTCGCTGCGCGAGCGGGCCGTGCCTGTCCAAGCGGTAGACGAGCGCGTCCTGCGCCACATGAGCGACACCCAGGAGCCGCAGGGCATTGTGGCGGTGGCCGCCATGCAGGAGGCGAGCCAGGCTGAGTTTGCCGGCTGCACGGCTTTGGTCATCGCCGACCGGCTCGGCGACCCCGGCAACCTCGGCACCCTGGTGCGCACGGCGGCGGCCACGGGGGCTGCCATCTGGACGCTTTCGGGCAGCGCGGACCTGTATGAGCCAAAGGCGTTGCGGGCGTCCATGGGCACGCTCTTCTTGGTCCCCCACCGCCAGCGGCTTTCGCCGGCAGAGGCCATCGCGGGCGTGCGGGCTTTGGGCCTGACGCTGGTGGCGGCCGACGCTCGGGGAGCCACCGATTATGCGGCCATGGACTGGCGGCAGCCTTTCGCCCTTGTGATCGGCAGCGAAGCCCACGGGATCTGCCCGGAGCTTTTGGCAGCCGCGGCGCGCGTGGTGCATCTTCCCATGGCGCCTGGGGTGGAGTCCCTAAACGCCGCTGTAACGGGGGCTGTGCTGCTGTTTGAGGCCATGCGGCAACGCCGCATGGGCACAGGCGGTCGGTTGTAACCCCTTCGCGCCCTATGATATAATGGGCGCACCGAGGGACCTAGACCGCTGGGAAGGTGGGATTGTCCACCATGCTCACCGCCGACTTCTTTTGGAGGCTGTTTGAGTCCACGGGTTCGGTCACCGCGTACTTGCTGTACCGTCAGTTCAAGGCGTTGGTGAGGTAGCCAGCCTAGGCGTTGGTGAGACAGGGTTCGACGGTCCTGCCGCTCATCGAACGTGACAGACACCAGAAAGGCAATGCGGGAGAGGAGTAGGCCGCCAGGCACCGCCAGGGAGGGAGTGCCGCAGACTGGAAGCGCTCCTCGGAACGCGGGCGGCTGAAGTTCGCTCCCAAGCCGCAGGCTGAACGGCTCGTTGTCGCGGGCCCAGTAGGCTGAGCCGGGTCCTCCCGTTACAGGGGAACAACGAGGGAGTCCGCGCGTCGGGCGCGGGCTAATAAGGGTGGTACCGCGGGAGAGTCGCCTTCCGTCCCTTGACGGAAGGCTTTTTTCTTTGCCCCGGCGGTTCGCCGGGGGAAGTTTGGTAAGCAGTCTTAGAGAGAGGATGACGGGCAGTGCAGGACAGGATCGCACAGGTGCGGGCCGAGGCGCTGGCCGCGGTGCGGGCCGCCCAGAGCCCGGAGGAGCTGGAACAGGTCCGCATCCGCTACGTGGGCAAGAAGGGCGAGCTGACACAGCTTCTGCGCGGCATAGGACAGGTCCCGCCCGAGGAACGGCCGGCCATCGGGCGCCTGGTCAACGAAGCCCGGGACGCGGTCGAGGCCGAGCTGGCCGCACGCCAGCGGGAGCTGGCGTCCGCAGCGCTTGAGGCGCGGCTCGCAGCGGAAACCATCGACGTGACGCTGCCGGGCTGGGGACCGGTGCTCGGGCGCCGCCATCCCTTGACCCAGGTGCTGGACGAGATCAAGCGGATTTTCACCGGCCTCGGTTTCGAGGTGGTGGAGGGGCCGGAAATCGAAACCGACTGGTACAACTTCGAGGCCCTCAACATCCCGCGGGACCATCCGGCCCGGGACTTACAGGACACGTTCTTCATCACCGAGGACATCCTGCTGCGCACCCAGACGTCGCCGGTGCAGATCCGGGTTATGGAGGCGCAGAAACCCCCGGTCCGCATCATCGCACCGGGGAAAGTGTTCCGGGTGGACGCGGACGTGACCCACTCGCCCATGTTCCACCAGGTCGAGGGGCTGTATGTCGACGAGGGTGTGACGTTCGGCGAGCTCAAGGGCACCTTGTCCATCATGGCGCGGGAGCTTTTCGGCCGGCGGCCGGTGCGCTTCCGCCCCAGCTATTTCCCCTTCACCGAACCCAGCGCGGAGATGGACATCCAGTGCATCATCTGCAACGGGGCGGGCTGCCGGGTGTGCAAGAACGAGGGGTGGCTGGAGATCCTGGGCTCGGGCATGGTGCACCCCCAGGTGCTGCGCAACGTGGGCTACGACCCCGAGCGTGTGTCGGGCTTCGCGTTCGGCATGGGCGTCGAGCGCATCGCCATGCTCATGTACGGTATCGACGACATCCGCCTCTTCTTTGAAAACGACATTCGCTTCCTGCGACAGTTCTAAGGTGGTGACCGGAGCGTGCGCGTTTCGTACCGCTGGTTGATGGATTACGTGGACATCCCGTGGCCGGTGGAGGAACTGGCGGATCGCCTGACGATGGCGGGCGTCAAGGTGGAAACCCTAGAGCGCCTGGCTCCGCCTGAGCTCGCGGGCATCGTGGTCGGCGAAGTGCGTCAGATCGATCGCCACCCGGCGGCGGACAACCTCCTGGTGTGCCAGGTGGATGTGGGCAAAGGGCTGCACACCGTGGTGACCGGGGCTACCAACCTAAAGGTGGGCGATCGCGTACCGGTGGCGCTGCCGGGAAGCGTGTTGCCCGGCGGCCGCCGCATTGAGGCGGCCACCTTCCGGGGCGTGCTGTCTGAGGGAATGTTGTGCTCCGAAGCGGAGCTCAAGGTCGGCGACGACGCGGACGGCATCTGGGTCTTGCCGC
>PKQR01000183.1 GCA_017578085.1 Bacillota bacterium | reverse complement strand
GCTGGAGCCCACCGAGGAAGAGATTGACCGGCGGCTGCAGGAGTTGTATGCCTCGGTGAAGGATTCCAAGGAGCGGGAGCGCCTCATGGCCGATGAGGACAACCGCGCCAGCGTGCGGGACAGCCTGCGGCGGGCCAAGGCCATGGACTTCCTGGTAGATCACGCCCAGGTGTCGATCGTGGAGGTGGATCCGGCGGAGGCGGCTTCCCAGGCCGCCCAGGGCGAAACCGGGACCCCTGCCGGAACCGGCGATTCCACGGCGGAGGTGGCCGGGGCGGCGGAACGTAAGGAACCGGCGGGGCAGGAATCCCCCGCGCGAACGGAGTAAGCCCAAGCGGACGTTAATTTTCCAAGGGGCGCGGCGAACGGCCGGGGAAGAATGCATGGGGCAACCGCCGTTCAGCGTGCCGTGCCCCTGAGCATATATTGGGGCCAGGGAAGGTGGAGGACGTCCATGAGCGTGCTGGTGCCGATCGTAATCGAACAGACCAACCGGGGCGAGCGGGCGTATGACATCTATTCTCGCCTGCTCAAGGACCGGATCGTTTTTCTCGGCGGGCCTATCGACGACCATGTGGCCAATCTCGTCATCGCGCAGCTCCTGTTCCTCGAATCGGAGGACCCCGAGAAGGACATCCATCTGTATATCAACAGCCCCGGCGGGATCGTCTATGCGGGGCTGGCCATCTACGATACGATGCAGTACATCCGGCCGGACGTCTCCACCATCTGCGTAGGGATGGCCGCCAGCATGGCCGCCGTTCTCTTGGCGGCCGGTGCCAAGGGCAAGCGGTTCGCCCTGCCTTACTCGCGCGTGATGATCCACCAGCCGCTGGGAGGGGCCAGGGGCCAGGCCACGGAGATCGAGATCGAGGCGCGGGAGATCCTCCGGATCAAGCACACCCTCAACGACATCTTGGCCCGGCACACCGGACAGCCCATCGAGCGGATCGAGCGGGATACCGACCGCAACTTCTACATGTCCGCAGAGGAGGCCCTGGAGTACGGCATTCTCGACGGCGTGTTGCGGGAGCGACCGAAGCCGTCCACAACCACGAGGTGATATAATGTTCAAATTCGGCGACGAGAAGGGCCAACTGAAGTGCTCCTTCTGCGGCAAGGCCCAGGAACAAGTCAAGAAGCTGATCGCCGGACCCGGGGTCTACATCTGCGACGAATGCATTGAGCTCTGCAACGAGATCATCGAGGAAGAGCTGCACGAGGACGTCGACGTCGAGCTGGGCAATGTGCCCCGGCCCAAGGAGATCAAGGAGATCCTGGACCAGTACGTGGTGGGCCAGGAGGCGGCCAAAAAGGCGTTGTCGGTGGCCGTCTACAACCATTACAAGCGCATCAACTCCAGTGTGCGCTCCGACGACGTGGAGCTGCAAAAGAGCAACATCCTGCTGCTGGGGCCTACCGGCTCGGGCAAGACGTTGCTCGCGCAGACGCTGGCCCGCATCCTCAACGTCCCGTTTGCCATCGCCGACGCCACGTCCTTGACCGAAGCGGGCTACGTCGGCGAGGACGTGGAGAACATCCTGCTCAAGCTGATCCAGGCGGCCGACTACGACGTGGAAAAGGCCGAGCGGGGCATCATTTACATCGACGAGGTGGACAAGATCGCCCGCAAGTCCGAGAACCCGTCCATTACCCGGGACGTGTCGGGCGAAGGCGTCCAGCAGGCGCTGCTTAAGATCCTGGAGGGCACGGTGGCCAGCGTCCCGCCCCAGGGCGGGCGCAAGCACCCGCACCAGGAGTTCATCCAGATCGACACGACCAACATCCTCTTCATCTGCGGCGGCGCCTTTGACGGCCTTGAGAAGATCATCGAGCGGCGCATCGGCCAAAAGGGCATCGGCTTCGGCGCGGACATCAAGACCCGGGAGGAGAAACCCATCGGGGACCTGCTGCGCCAGGTCATGCCCGAAGACCTGCTCAAGTACGGGATGATCCCGGAGTTCATCGGGCGCCTGCCCATCGTGGTGGCGCTGGATGCCCTGGACGAAGACGCCCTGGTGCGCATCCTGATCGAGCCCCGCAATGCCCTGGTAAAGCAGTTCCAGAAGTTCTTCGAGATGGACGGCGTGGAGCTGGAGTTCACCGAGGGGGCGCTGCGGGCCATCGCCCGCAAGGCCCTCGAGCGCAAGACCGGCGCTCGCGGCTTGCGGTCCATCGTGGAAGGCATCCTCTTGGACGTGATGTACGAGATCCCGTCCCGGGACGATGTCATCAAGTGCATCGTCGACGAGGCGTGCGTACTGGAAGGCAAGGCGCCCACCCTTGTGCGGGTGGAGCGCAAGGCGAAAAAGAAGGAAGAAACCGCCTGAGGGCCCTCCGGCCGTGGCGGTGAGCGCGGTCAACGGATGGCAGGGCAGCTCTAACAATGCGGTTCAAGGGAGCCGGAAACCCGCTGTTTCCGGCTCTTTTTTGATTGGCGGACCCTCCCCGCGGGTATACTGATCGCGGCCTTGGCCGGGGGAGGGAAACGCGACGATGATGGACATCATGGGCGTCTTTGGGCTGGTCAACTTCTTTTTTGCCGTCGTCATCGGTCTCTATTTCCTCAACCTGCTGCGGGCCCAGCACACAAGCCGCGCCGCCATCGACCGCGAGGCGCGCAAAGAGATGGAAAAACTCAACCGCCTCAAGCAGATCTCCTTGACGGAGCCGCTGGCCGAGAAGACGCGCCCGGCCTCTCTCAACGACATCATCGGCCAGGAGGAAGGGCTCAAGGCGCTTCGGGCCGCCCTGTGCGGGCCCAACCCCCAGCATGTCATCATCTACGGCCCGCCGGGCGTCGGCAAGACAGCCGCCGCCCGGGCGGTGCTGGAAGAGGCCAAACGCAACCCGCTGTCGCCCTTCAAGAGCGACGCGCAGTTCGTGGAGGTCGACGCCACGACGGCCCGCTTTGACGATCGCGGCATCGCGGACCCGCTGCTCGGCTCTGTGCATGACCCCATCTACCAGGGGGCGGGCCCCTTGGGACAGGCCGGCATCCCGCAGCCCAAGCCGGGCGCGGTGACCAAGGCCCACGGCGGCATCCTCTTCATCGACGAGATCGGCGAGCTGCACCCGATCCAGATGAACAAGCTGCTCAAGGTGCTCGAAGACCGCCGGGTGTTTCTCGAGAGCGCCTACTACAGCTCCGAGGACACCAACATCCCGCCCCACATCCACGAGATCTTCCAGAAGGGCCTGCCGGCCGACTTCCGCCTGGTAGGGGCCACCACCCGCATGCCCCACGAGATCCCCCCGGCCATCCGCTCCCGGTGCCTGGAGATCTTCTTCCGCGCCCTAACTCCTGAGGAAATCAGGATCATCGCGGCCAACGCCGCGGCGAAGATCAACTTTCCCATAGACGAGGACGCGTTGGATGTCCTGCAGCGCTACGCCCAAAACGGCCGGGAAGCCGTGAACATGGTCCAGATCGCCGCCGGCGTCGTGCAGACCGAGGGGCGCCAGCGCATCACCCGGCAGGATATCGAGTGGGTGATCAACAGCGGCCAATACGCGCCGCGGCCGGAGCGGCGCGTGCCCGACGGGCCCCAGGTGGGTTGCGTCAACGGGTTGGCGGTCGCCGGTCCCAACCAGGGACTGCTGATCGAGGTCGAGGCGTGTGCCATCCCCGTTGAGCCGGGCAACGGCCGTCTGATCGTCACGGGGATCATGGAAGAAGAGGAAATGGGCGGGCCCGGCGTGACCATGCGGCGCCGCAGCATGGCCCGCAGCTCGCTCGACAACGTGCTCACCGTGCTGCGCAAGCACCTAGGCGTCCGGCCCGACGACTACGACATCCACGTCAACTTCCCGGGAGGGGTGCCCATCGACGGGCCTTCGGC
>PKQR01000044.1 GCA_017578085.1 Bacillota bacterium | reverse complement strand
GCATAGACCGGCTCGCGGGCCGCGTAGCGCTCGGCCACGGCTGCGTCGCCTTCCGCCAAGAGCGGCCGGCCGCCCTCGGCCTTCGCCCGCGCGAGCAAGACTTCCAGCGGGGCCCGCAGCCACACCAGGGTCCCCGATGCCCGCAGGAGCGCCAGGTTCTCGCGGCGCATGACCGCCCCGCCGCCGGTGGCAATGACCTGCCCTGCCTGCCGGGTGACGGCCGTGATGGCCTCGGCCTCCCGCCGGCGGAAGCCCGCCTCGCCTTCCCGCTCGAAGATCGCGGGAATTGTCATCCCCGCGGTCTCCTCCACCACCGCGTCCAAATCGACGAAAGGCCACCCCAGCCGCGCCGCCAACCGGCGGCCCACGGTGGTCTTGCCCGCTCCCATGAAGCCGATGAGAATCACATTGCGGACCACTCGCGAGAGGTTCTGCGCGCCGGAGCCGATTCCTGCGCAAGGGACAAAAACCGCAACGGCGAGCTGCCCTTTGGCGGTGCCCGCGACCTGCCGAGCGCCGGGCGTTAGCGGGCTCTCCGCGGGGCCCCCACCCGATCCTTGGGACCCAAGAGGTTCGGGCGCACCGTCCATTTCGCGCCCCGGGGAAGCTGCACTGCCAGCTCCAGCGGCCCGCCCCGCAGCGTAACCCAGCCGAGCCCGTGGATGACCAGGTCCTGGGCGTGGCGGAGCGTCACGGTAAGCTCCTCGAAGCCGTCCGCATGAACCCGGGCGCGGCAGCGGCCGCAGGGTACCGCCGCGACAGCTCCGGTGGGCGCGCGCAAGAGCGTCGCGGCCCGTTCCGCCCGGGTGCGGTGAAACGGCAGCCCCTGGGCGCCGTAGGCGATAAGCACCGTCCCCTCTGGTACCGCGCTTGGGGCGATGAACGCGGCGAACCCGCCCATCAGCAACGCCTGCCCCGCCGCCACCTGCCATAGCCGCCCGTTAAGCCGCTTGTCGGGGACGACCCGGCGCGCGCAGTCGGGACAAAGCCAGTCGCTGATGCGGCCTTCCGGGGGGATGCCTGGGGTGTCCAAGAGGGTAAACCCGTCGGGTTCAAGGCACAGGTGCAGGAGCGCCAGCGTGGTGCCGGGGACCGCGGAGACGGTGGGCGCAGGGCCTTCCTTCCCGAGGGCGCGGCTCCAGCGCGCGAGCAAAGCCGACTTGCCCACGTTGGTCACCCCGAGCACCGCGACGGTGCCGCGTCCCACGAGCTCCTTCAGCCGCTCCCAGAGTGCGCGTGTGCCCCACCCGGCGCGGGCGCTGATCAAGTGTACCTCCGGATCACGCAGGCCCGCGTCGGCCAGCCGCCCATGAACCCAGCGTTCCACCTCGGGCAGCGGCGTGCGTGCAGGCAGCAGGTCCACCTTGTTGACGGCCACAACCAGGCGCCGTCCCCGCAAGTCGCGCAAGGGCACGGCGATGCTGGCTTCAAAGTCGAAGGCGTCCGCCACCAGGAGTACGCAGTCAGCGGCGGCCACCGCCCGTTTTACCGCGGCCCAGACAGCGGCCGGGGCGGGCGGCCCATGGGTGAGGTCGCCGTAATGCCGCAGCCGGAAGCAGCGGCGGCACACCGTGTCCAACTCGTCCCGCTCCAGTACCTCCGCGGGGACAAAGCCCGGGCCTTCGGGGTCCTCGCTCTGCAGCGGTGCGCCGCACCCGGGGCAAACGCGCTCAGGCATGGGGGGCGCCTCCCTCCCGCACCCGCCAATGCTCTTCCCGCACCATCCCGCGGCGCACGAGGTGCCGCAACACCCGGCGTTCCAACCGCCGCATGAGGCGGGTCGTGCCCAGTTCCTTTGTACTCAGGGGATTGACCAGCACCGTGTACATCCCCATGCGGTTGCCGCCCAAGACGTCCGTAAACAGCTGGTCACCGACGACAGCGGTCTCCGCAGGGCTCGTGCCCAAGATCTTCAGCGCCCGCCGGAAGGCGCGGCGCACCGGCTTGACGGCGTAGGCGATGCCGGGCACGCCGAGACTCTCGGCAAACGCCTTGACCCGCGCCGGGCGGGCGTTGGAGGTGATGCAGATGCGGAATCCACGGGCTTTCGCTTCCTGCACCCATTCCCGGGTGCGGGGCGGAACGTCGGCATTGGCGTATTCGGCCAAGGTGTTGTCGAGGTCAAGGATGAGGCCGCGGATGCCGCGCCGGGCAAGCTCGCCCAGATCGACATCGTACAGGGAAGGACTGCAACTACCGGGCACAAGCAGGCGTAGCAAAGCGGGCCCTCCATCCGTGGGGCGAAAAGTCCTCGGGTTATTATATCACATCGGATGGGGGCCCAGGGCATCCAGCGAAAACGCCGGGAGTGCCGCGGCCGGTCAGCCGTCGGCCAGCATCTCCCGCTGCAGCTTGGTGATGGCCCGCTTCTCAATGCGGGAGACGTAGGACCGGGAGATGCCCAAGGCACGGGAGATGTCCCGCTGCGTCTGGCGCACGCCGTCCAGGAGGCCGTAGCGGAGTTCCAGGATGCGCCGCTCCCGGCGGGTCAGCCGCTGCATGGTGCGGCGGAGCTTTTCGTGCTCCAGCTGCCATTCTACCTTGTCGAGCACGATGTCGGGTTCGGTGCCGAGAATGTCCAGGAGCGTGATCTCGTTGCCTTCCTTGTCGGCGCCGATGGGGTCGTAGAGCAGGACTTCGCTGCGGGTCTTTTTGCTGGAGCGCAGGTGCATGAGGATCTCGTTTTCGATGCACCGGGCCGCGTAGGTGGCCAGGCGCGTCTGCTTGTTGGGGTCAAAGGTGTTGATGGCCTTGATGAGGCCGATGGTGCCGATGGAAATCAAGTCGTCCGCGTCTTCGCCCGTGTTGTCAAACTTCTTCACGATGTGGGCCACGAGGCGAAGGTTGCGCTCGACCAGGATGTTGCGGGCCTCACGGTCGCCGGCCGCCATCCGCTTCAGCAGCTTCGCCTCCTCCTCGCTGGACAGCGGCTGGGGGAAGACGCTGTTGCTGATATATGACGCAACCAGCATCAAGCCGTCCAGCAAGGCAGCACACACGGCGGCTAGCAAGGGTGGCAGCACCTAGCACGCACCTCCCGCGGGATACGGCGCAGCACGCCGTTCTCCGCCAATCTATGAGGCGGCGGGGCGACGCGTGCCAGTACCGCTACCGTCTCAGCCGCTGGCGGGCCCGCACGTGCTCGGCAAAGGTGCGGGTAAAGACGTGGGTCCCGTCGCCGCGGGCGACGAAGAAGAGGTAATCGGTTTCGGCCGGCTCCAGGACCGCCCGGATCGCGCTTAGGCCCGGGCTGCCGATGGGACCTGGGGGAAGGCCACTGTAGCGGTAGGTGTTGTACGGTGAGTCGATCTCCAAGTCCGCGTACAAGATCCGGCTGCGGTGCTCGTCAAACAGGTAGTTGATGGTCGGATCCGCCTGCAGCGGCATGTTGATCCGCAGCCGGTTAAGGAACACCGAGGCGATGATCGGCTTCTCCCGTTGGTATAGAGCCTCGGCTTCCACGATGGAAGCCAGCGTGACCACCTCGTGCATGCTCAAGCCCAAGGGGGCTTCCTTGCTCTGGATAACGGGCCCGGCCACTTCCAGAAACCGGCTGACCATGCGGCGGATGATCTGCTCCTCGGTCATGGACGGCGACAGGAGGTACGTGTCCGGGAACAGATAGCCCTCCAGCGACCGGACGGGCTTGTCGATGGGCGGGTTGTTGCCGTAGACCAGCGTGTCGTCGGAGGCCAGCTGCAAAAACCGCGCCCGGTCCACCAGCCCATGGCGCGCGAGAAGGTCGGCGATCTGGCGCAGGTGCATCCCCTCGGGGATGGTCACCCGCACCGTGTAAATCTTCCCGGCTTCCAGCTGCCGGACGATGGACAGGAGATTCATGTCGGCGCTGAGCAGGTAGTCGCCCGCCTGCAGCCGCTGGTCGAGCCCCATCAGCCGGCTGACCAGCTCAAAGTGGCGGGCGCTGCGGATGAGTCCAGCTTCCTCTAGGGCGCGGCCGATATCCGCGGCCGTGCTGCCCGCGGGGACGGCAAAGAGGACGGCCTCCGCGTTTCCCGGGGATGCTGCCGGCATCATGAGCGAAATGATCACGATGCCACCCAGCAGCACGGTGAAACCGGTCAAGCCAAGGCCGTAGGCGATCAGGCGGCACACGTAGGCCGCCACGTTTTCCCCCGTGAGCCGGACAGGCCACTGCAGCATGAGGCGCTGCCAGCCAAACCCGGTCAGCGGCCGCTCCATCGCTCGTCCTCCTTGCGACCGATTATACCTGTGCGCGCCGGATCTGGCAAATGCGCTCAAGAAGCCTCTTTCGGCGTTAATCGCCGGCGTTGAACTCTTCCCAAGCCCGGCGCACCCGCTCGGCCTCTTCGTCGTCTGTCACCGGCGTCACGGTTTGCTGCCCCTCCGCGTCGGTGTCGACCCGGAAGAACCAGGCACCCTCCTCGCCTTCTTCGGGTTCCGCCGGCTCCAGCAGCAAATACTGCGTCGACTCCACCTCGAAGTTGTCCCAGACGATGAAATCCCGGGACGCGCCGTCTTCGTCCACCAGGGTGATGGTCGGGATGTCGTCCGCCTCGACGCCCTCGTCCTCGTGCTCGGCGTCGTGCACGTGGTCGTGATGGTGACCGTGGTGGGCGTGGTGATGCCTGTGCTGGTGCTCGTGATGGTGCTTGTTCACTCTGCATGCTCCTCTCGCTGTTCAGCTTCGCGGCGACGGCGGTCCAAGTACGCTTGCAGGATGACGCTGGCCGCCAGCTGATCGATGACCTGCTTCCTCCGGGCCCGTCGCACACCGGCTGCCAACAGCGTATGTTCCGCCTGGGCCGTCGAGAAACGCTCGTCCCAGTATACCACAGGCACCCCGGCCGAGGCCTCCAACTGGCGGCCGAAGGCCTGAACGGCTTCGGCTTCCGGGCCCAGCCGCCCGTCGGTGCGGCGCGGCAAGCCGATGACGATCCCGTTGCAACCGTACTCTTTGACCAAGGCCACCAGCCGGCGCACGTCCTCCGCGAGGCTGCGGCGCTCGATGACGGTCAAGCCCTGGGCCGTCCAGCCCAGCTCGTCGCTGACGGCGACTCCAATCCGGCGCTGGCCCACGTCGAGCCCCAGCGTTCGCCCACCGGCCGCCGGCAAGGACTTATCACAACCTTCCGACATGTCGTACCACCTTACGCTGCGGTCGGGCAACACGCTGTGTGCGCCGGGTCGACCCTAAATCATCCTGAGACATGGGTCAAGCCATCCGCCGATCGCTGAGATAAGCCTTGACCAACTCTTCGAGGAGCTCCGAGCGCTCGACGCTGCGCACAAGGCTGCGGGCGTGGCGATGGCTGGTAATGTAGGTGGGATCTCCAGACAACAGGTAGCCCACGATCTGGCTGACCGGATCGTATCCCTTTTCCTCCAGGGCGGCGTAAACTTCCCGCAGGATGCGGCCGGCGCGCGGCAGCCGATCCGGTTCAAACCGGAACAGCATGGTGCGATCCGCGCCGGTCATGATCGGCTTCCCCCTTCCCCCGCCCGTGATAATCCCTGGATTCGGTGGGCACCCGCCCAATTCCTCCCAGCAACCGGGCGCCTACCGGAGAACGCCGAATCAGCTCTTGCGGGCCCGGGCCGCCGCCAGCTGGGCCATTACCACGTCCCGGGCCTTGGCCAGGGCTTCGTCCAGCCGCGCCGGGTTGCGGCCGCCGGCCCGGGCCATGTGGGGCTGGCCGCCGCCGCCGCCCTCGACGATCTGCGCCGCCTCCCGCACAATCTGGCCGGCATGCACGCCCTCGGCGACCAGGTCGCGACTGGCCATCGCGATCAGGCTCACCTTCCCGTCGGACGCCGTCCCAAGCACCACAACGCCGGAGCCCAGCCGATCCCGCAAGAGATCGCCCAAGGCCACCAGGTCGTCCGGCTCCACGTGGTGAGCGTGGGCCACCAGCACCCGGGCGCCGCCCACCGCTTCGGCCTGGGCCAGGAGCGCGTCGACCCGGAGCGCCAGCAGCTGCGCCTTGAGGGTGTCCCGTTCCTTTTCGACCTTCCGCAGCTGCGCCAACAGCCCGTCAAGCTGCTGCAGTATCTGGGCGGGCGCCGTCCGCAGCCGATTGCTCACGTCCCGCACCAGCGCTTCCTGAGCCGCGACGTAGCGCCAAGCCGCTTCGCCGGCCACGGCCTCGATGCGCCGCACGCCGGCGGCGACGCTGCCCTCGGAGATGATCTTGAAGAAGCCCAGCTCGCCGCTGCGCTGCACGTGCGTCCCGCCGCAGAGCTCGAGGCTGTAGTCGCCGATGCGCACGACCCGCACCCGCTCGCCGTACTTCTCCCCAAACAAGGCCTTCGCCCCTAAACGCTTGGCGTCGGCCAAGGGCATCTCCGTCCACGTGACCGGCAGGTCTGCCATGATTTTTTCGTTGACCCGCCGCTCAAGCGCCGCCAGCTGTTCCGGCGATACGGGTTCAAAATGGGTGAAGTCAAAGCGCAGCCGGTCGGGCGCCACCAAGGAGCCCGCTTGGGTGGCGTGCTCGCCCAGGATCTCGCCCAACGCTGCGTGCAAAAGGTGCGTGGCCGTATGGTGGCGCTGGGTCGCCGCCCTTGTCTGGGCATCGACAGTGGCCAGCACCCGCTCGCCGACCGCCAAGCGCCCGCTGGTGACGCGCCCTTTGTGCATGATGAGGCCCGCCTCGCTCCGGCGCGCATCGACGATCTCCACCTGGCCATCGGCGCCGGTGATGGTGCCGGTATCGCCCACCTGCCCACCGCCTTCCGGGTAGAAGGGCGTGCGGTCCAGCACCACCTCCACCTCCTGCCCGCGGGTCACGACCGGCACGCTTTCCCCCTTGACCACCAGGGCCAGGACGCGCGCTTCCGCTTCGAGCTTCTCATAGCCAAGAAACTCCGTCCGAGGCAGCTGGGACAAGCTCGGCGCCATGTGGGTATCCTTGCCCAAGTAGCCTTCCTCGCCCCGCGCCGCCCGGGCCCGCTCCCGCTGGCGCTCCATGGCCGCGCGGAAACCTTCCTCGTCGATCTCAAACCCCCGGTCCGCCGCGATCTCACGGCTCAATTCCAACGGGAACCCGTAGGTGTCATACAGCCGGAAAACGTCCTCGCCCGGCAGCACCTTGCGGCCTTCGCGCTCGGCGGACCGCATCACGTCCTCCAAGAGCTCAAGCCCTTGGTCCAGCGTCTGGTGGAAACGCTGCTCCTCCAGCTCGATGATGCGACGCACGTAGGCCTCCCGCTGCACAATCTCGGGATAGCCGACGCTCATCTGCTGAATGACGGTATGCGCGATCTCGCTGAGGAACGGCTCCGTGATGCCAAGCAGGCGGGCGTGCCGCACCGCTCGCCGCAGCAGCCGGCGCAGCACATAGCCGCGCCCTTCGTTGCTGGGCAGGACGCCGTCGTGGACCAGGAAGGTGACGGCGCGCATGTGGTCGGTGATGACCCTCAGGGAGACGTCGGCCTTGGGGTCCTGCTTGTAGGCGATGCCGGCGCGGGCCGCTACATGGTCCACGATGGGCCGCACCAGGTCGATTTCAAAGTTGCTGCGCACCCCCTGCAGCAAAGCGGCCGCCCGCTCAAGGCCCATGCCGGTGTCGATGCCCTTGCGCTCCAGGGGGTTGTAGTTGCCCTGCTCGTCCTTGAAGAACTGGATGAACACGAGGTTCCAAATCTCAACGAACCGCTCGCACCGCGGACAGCCGGGACGGCAGTCAGGGTGCCCGCAGCCCTTTTCGGGGCCCCGGTCGACGTGGATTTCCGAGCACGGACCGCAGGGGCCGACGCCGATTTCCCAGAAGTTGTCGGACTTCCCCATGCGGACGATGCGCTCGGGGGGCAAGCCGACCTCCTTCTCCCAGATCTCGGCCGCCTCGTCATCTTCCAGATAGACGCTGGCCCACAGCCGGTCAGGCGAGATGCCCATGCGCTGGGTGACAAACTCCCAAGCCCACAGGATGGCGTCCTGCTTGAAATAGTCGCCAAACGAGAAGTTGCCGAGCATCTCAAAGAAGGTGTTGTGCCGGTCGGTCAAGCCCACCTGGTCGATGTCGGGCGTGCGCACGCAGCGCTGGCAGGTCGTGATCCGCGGGTGCTCGGGCACCGCTTGGCCAAGGAAGTAAGGCTTGAAGGGCACCATCCCCGCTGCAGTCAACAGGAGCGTCGGATCCCCGTGGGGCACCAGCGATGCACTGGGCAAACGTTTGTGGCCCTTTTCCTCAAAAAAGCGCAGAAACTCCTCGCGCAGTTGGTCCCCGCTCCACTGCCGCATGGAGGATGGCCTCCCTCTCAATGTGCCGCTCAGAGGCGTAAAATCGTTATTTTATGGTAGCAAGCCCGGCCACAGCGTGTCAAGAAAGGGAAAAGGGCGGGCCCACCGTCCTGTGCCCGCCCCAGAGCCGGCCCAGCCCGCCGGGGTTCCCCTCCGGTTTCAGACGCCCGCTAAGGCTTGCATCTTGCCGGCGACCCACTGCATCCCGCGTGAACCCATCGCCCGGGCGGCGACTCGTTCCACCCGCCGGCCCATGCGCCTGGCGCTGCGCCTCCACGCCTGCCGCGTCCGGTTGTCGGCCCGGGCTACCAGGTAGGCCCCGGCCGCGAACCCCAGCAGGCCCCAGGCCATTGCCCGCATCATGGCGCCCTTCAGCTCCTTCCTGCCGTCGTTAGCTCCGTATCCGGCACGCGGTTAGTATGCCCATCCGCTGTGCCGTCGGCAGGGCGCAAGGGGCCGGCGATGATGCCGCCGCCCAAAAGGTAGTCGCCGTCGTACCAAACGACCGCCTGCCCAGGGCTGATCGCCCACTGGGGTTCCTTAAATCGCGTGATGACGCCGCCGCCCGGTACGGGTTCGATGACCGCGGGGGCAGGCTGGGCGTTGTAGCGGATCTGCGCCTGCACCGGGGTGGGACCGTCAATCCCGGGAATGCTGACCCAGTTGACGTCCCGCACCGCCAGCCCCCACTCCCGCACCTGGTCCGCCCGGCCCACGATAATCGCATTGCGCTCAGGGTCGATGCGCACCACATACAGCCGCTCGCCGGCGGCTATGCCTAAGCCCTTGCGCTGGCCGACCGTGTAAAAAGCGATGCCCTGGTGCTCCCCCAAGTAGTTGCCGTCCACATCGTAAATGGGGCCAGGGCGGAGTGCCTCCGGCCTGTACTCCCGCAGGAAGCGCCGGTAATCGTTGTCCGGGATGAAACAGATCTCCTGGGAGTCCGGCTTGGCCGCCACGCCGAGTCCCAGCTCCCGCGCGATGGCCCGGATCTCGTCTTTCGTATACTCGCCGCAAGGCGTCAAGGTATGTTTCAACTGCTCCTGGGTCTGCCCGTAAAACGTGTACGTCTGGTCTTTCCGCGGGTCTGCGGACTTGCGCACGACGTATCGTCCCCGCTCCGGGTCGTAGCCGACCCGGGCGTAGTGGCCGGTGGCCACGTAATCGGCGTCCAGCTCGAGGGCCTTTTCCAAAAGCGTGCCGAACTTGACCGCCTGGTTGCACAACAGGCACGGGTTGGGCGTCAGGCCGCGCAGGTAGTCGTCCACAAAGCGGTCGATGACGGCCTCCTGGAACGGCTCCTGGAAGTTGACCACGTAATACGGGATCCCCAAGCGATTGGCCACCCGGCGCGCATCCTCCACGGCCGTCAGGCTGCAGCAGCCGGTTTCCGAGCGGTGCCCCAGGGGCAGGTCGTCGGGCCACAGCTGCATGGTGATGCCGATGACGTCGTAGCCTTCCTTTTTCAGCAGCGCCGCCGCGACCGAACTGTCCACCCCGCCGCTCATGGCGACCACCACCCGGATTTCGTGCTTGGGCGGTGCGTCGGGCGGCAAAGGCCAGGTGGGCGGCACCCCCGTCTTTCTCTCCATGGGTTATCCCTACTCTCTATAGCATGCGGGCGGTGGACCGGGCCTTCTTCCGCAGCCGCTCCACAGTGGCGGCGATCAACTCTACCGCCTGCCGGACCTCCGCCTCGGTATTGGCTTTGCCTAGCGTGAGCCGGAGCGACCCGCGAGCGAGCTCCCGCGACATTCCCATGGCCAGCAGCACATGGGACGGCGACAAGGAACCCGACGTGCATGCCGACCCGCTGGAGGCCGCCAGCCCGGCCAGGTCCAGGTTCAGCAGCAGCGACTCCCCGTCGACGCCGGCAAAAGACACGTGCACGTTGTTGGGCAGCCGCTGCGTCGGGTGGCCGTTGAGGCGGGCGTCGGGAACCCGCTCGAGGATCCCCGCGGCCAGCTGGTCCCGGAGCCGGATCAATCCCGGCACCACCTGGTCCATCTCGGCGCAGGCCAGCTCCAGCGCTCGCGCCAGGCCGACGATGCCGGCGACCGATTCGGTGCCGGCCCGGAGTCCCCGCTCCTGTCCCCCGCCGTGCAGGAGCGGCTCAATGGGCGTTCCCCGGCGCACGTACACCGCACCGGTCCCTTTGGGCCCGTAGAACTTGTGTGCCGAGATGACCAGCACGTCGCAGCCCAAGGCGTCAACATCGATGGGCATGAGGCCGGCTGTCTGCACGGCATCTACGACGAGGGGCACCCCGCGGCTCCTGGTCACCGCGGCGATGTCGGCGATGGGCTGCACGGTGCCCACCTCGTTGTTGGCGTGCATGACGGCCACCAGGGCGGTGTCCGGCCGCAACGCCCGCCCGACCGCGTCCGGGTCCACCAGGCCGTTGCCATCCACCGGCAGCAACGTCAGCTCCCAGCCGCGGCGCTCAAGAAACCGGGCCGCTTCCAGGACAGCCTGGTGCTCGATGGCGGACACAACCAAGTGGCGGCCGTTTGCCTCCCGCGCCCACGCGATGCCCTTGACGGCCAGGTTGTCGCCTTCCGTCCCGCCGGAAGTGAAGTAGATCTCCGACGGGCGCGCGCCGATCAAACCCGCGACCCGCTCCCGCGCTTCGTCAATGGCAGCGCGGGCCCGGCGCGCCGCGGCATACGGGGACGACGGGTTGCCGTACCACTCTTCCAGCCACGGCCGCATGGCTTCCAGCACCCTGGCGTCCAGGGGCGTGGTGGCCGCGTGATCCATGTAGATCGTCCCCATGCGCCCGCCTCCGGCTAGATGTGGTAAATGTACTCGCCGTCGGCCGCTTGGGCCGCTTCGGCGGCGGTCAGGAGATCCGCCAGGCTCAGCGACTCCAACAGCTCCTCCACCCGGGCCGACAGCGTCTGCCAGAGGTGACGGGTGCCGTAGCGGGGCAAGCAGCTGCGGTCCCGGCCCAGGGGCCCGCCGTCGTCAAACCGGATGTCCATGTTCCCCTCAAGCACCTTGAGCACGGCGCCGGCCGTCACTTGCTGCGGCGGCGCGGCCAGCTGGTAGCCCCCCTGCGCCCCGCGCACGCTGACTACCAGGCCCGCCTTGCGCAAAGTGCCCATGAGCTGCTCCAGGTAGTGTTCCGAAATCCCTTGTCGCTCCGCGATCTGCTTAAGGGCGATGGGCCCCTGGCCGTAATGGAGGGCGAGGTCCAACATGGCCCGCAGCCCGTACTCGCCCCGGGTGGAGATCCGCAATGCCCTTCGCCTCCCGTGTTGTCCCCCGGCGGCCGGGGAAATCCGACCTGTTTACCTGGGTTTGCGCCCCCATCTTAGCACGGGGCCTCCGCCCCGTCAATCGCGGCTTCCCGTGCGCCGCCAATTGCCGCTTAACCGGCCTGCGAAACCGGGAACCGCCCCGTCAGCCGGCCTGCCCTTCGCCGCGCCACTTCTGCAGCCGCTCCCGCAGCACCGCCTCATACCCCTGATCCGACGGCTCGTAAAACCGTCGCCCGACCAGATTGTCCGGCAGGTATTGCTGCACCACGTGATGGCCGGGGTAGTCGTGGGGGTAAAGATACCCTTCCCCATGTCCGAGCCGCTTGGCCCCAGGGTACGACGCATCGCGCAGGTGGATCGGCACCGGTTCCCACCGCTCGGTGCGGACGGCCTCTAGAGCGGCCCCGATGGCCTTGTAGGCGCTGTTGCTCTTGGGCGCGGTGGCGATGTAAATGGCCGCCTGGGCCAGCGGGATACGCCCCTCCGGCAGCCCCACGTGCTCAACGGCCTGCGCCGCGGCCACCGCCACCAGCAGCGCCTGCGGATCGGCGTTGCCCACATCCTCCGCCGCGTGGATGATGAGCCGCCGGGCGATGGTGCGGGGGTCTTCGCCTGCTTCGAGCATGCGGGCCAACCAATAGACGGCGGCGTCCGGGTCCGACCCCCGCATGCTCTTGATGAAGGCCGAGAGTACGTCGTAATGCTCATCGCCCTCGCCGTCATAGTGCACGGTGCGCGTCTGCAGCGCCGCCGCGACCAGTTCCGCCGTCACCCGCACCGGTTGAGCCACCGCCGCTCCTCCCGCGCCGGCTCCTGGCACAGGCGCTTCGCCTTCCCCTTGCGACAGGCCTTGGCCGGCGGCGGCCACCGCCATTTCCACTGCCAGCTCCAGGCCGTTGAGCACAGCCCGGGCATCGCCGTTGGCTGCCCGGAGGAGCAGCGCCCGGGCCGCGGGCTCAAGCTCGACCGGGATCGAACCGAGGCCCCGCTCCGGGTCCGCCAGCGCCCGGTTGATGATCTGCGACAGGTGCTCATCCGTCAGCGCCGACAGCCGGAAGATGGGCGCCCTGGAAAGCAGCGGGGCGTTGACGGAAAAGAACGGATTCTGCGTCGTCGCCCCGATGAGCACGATGGTGCCGTCCTCCACGGCCGGCAGCAGCGCGTCCTGCTGGGCGCGGGTGAAACGGTGGATCTCATCGATAAACAACACCGTCCGCTGGCCCTGGTAGCGCAGGCGCTCCCGGGCTTCCTCGATGACCCGCCTCACGTCCGCAACGCCGGCGGTCACGGCGTTAAGGGACGCGAAGAAAGCCTTTGTACGGGCCGCGATGAGGCGGGCCAGCGTCGTCTTGCCCGAGCCCGGCGGGCCATACAGGATCATGGAACGCAGCCGGTCCCGTTCCACCAGCACCCTAAGCGGCCGTCCCGGGCCCAGGAGCTCCTCCTGGCCCACCACCTCGTCCAAGTCCCGCGGCCGCATGCGTTCCGCAAGCGGCGCGGCCGCCTGCCGCGCCCGCCTTTCCGCGGCGGCAAACAGATCCAATGGCGCTCACCTCCACGCCGGAGGACGCAAGCTGTACCGCCCCCGCAAGGCATAAGAAAACGGGAGGATGTTCACCCTCCCGCTGCCGACTAAGATACCCCGCCGTGCCGCCATATCCGGCTGTTGGTGAACCTGCGCTCTGGCAGGTGGGTGTCCTCCTGGGCGCTTGTGGGCTTCCCCGCTCGCCGGGGCTTGCACGCCACGTCCAGAGCCAGACTCCCCATGTGTAGGTGTTGGCTCACAACAAAGCCGGACTCGTCGCGCACACAGCAGGGCGTCAATTCCCTGCCAGCCCCATGATAACACACGCGGCTTTGGCCCGACAACCCGGCCGCTTCTGGCAGTGCACCCGGCCGCCGCCACGCCGGGCCCCGTGCGCTCGGCGACGGCCGGCGCAGGGCGGACCGCTCGTCCCGACGCCGGCGGGCCGCTGGCGTCAACGCAAGCGGATGTGCAGCTCCCGCAGCTGCTCCTCGGTGACCGGCGCCGGTGCGCCCGTCAAGAGGCAGCTCGCGCTCTGAGTCTTGGGGAACGCGATGACGTCCCGGATGTTGTCGGTCCCGGCCAGGAGCATGACGAGCCGGTCAAGGCCAAAGGCCACGCCCCCGTGGGGCGGCGTGCCGTACTCAAAGGCCTCCAGCAGGAAGCCGAACTTCTCGTTGGCCTCTTCCTGGGTAAGGCCGATAACCCGGAAAACCGTCTCCTGCACGTCCCGCCGGTGGATCCGGATGGAGCCTCCGCCCAATTCGTAGCCGTTGATCACCAGGTCGTACGCCTTGGCCCGGACCTTGAACGGCTCCGTCTCCAGCAGCGGCAAGTCCTCATCGACCGGCGACGTGAACGGGTGGTGTGCCGGGTCCGGGCGCCCGGTTTCCGGATTCTCGTGGAACAGCGGCCAGTCCACGATCCACGCGCAAGCGAACTGCTTCGGGTCAGGCTTGTAAATCTCGCGTCCAAGCCGCACCCGCAGCCGGCCCAAGATTTCCGCGGCCACTTCCCGCTTGTCCGCGGCAAAAAGCACGAGATCGCCCGTGGCCGCCTCGGTCGCCTCCCGCAGCCGCCCGAGGATCTCTTCTGACAAGAACTTCGCGATGGGCGAGCGGACGCCGTCCTCCTGGAACGCCATCCACGCCAGGCCCTTGGCGCCCCACTGCACGGCCAGCTCCACCAGTTGGTCGATTTCCCGCCGGCTCATGCTTGCGCCGCCCGGAACCTTCAGGGCCTTGACCCGGCCGCCTTCCTCCACCGCCCGGGAAAACACCTGGAAACCGCTGCCGGCGACGATGTCAGAGACGTCCACCAACTCCATGCCGAAGCGCAAGTCCGGCTTGTCGCTGCCGAACCTGTCGATGGCTTCGTCGTACCGCAGGCGCGGGAACGGCTGGGGCAGGTTGATGCCGGCCGCCTCCCGGAACACGTGCACGATCAGCCGCTCCATCACGTCGAGTACGTCATCCACATCGACAAACGACATCTCGACGT
>PKQR01000182.1 GCA_017578085.1 Bacillota bacterium | reverse complement strand
TGGTGCTGGACGGCGGCGTCATCGAGGTGCCGGGCCGGCCGTGGTTTGGCTGGGACTTTGGCTACGAGCAGGGGCTCGCGTACGCGTGCATGTCAGAGACCATGATGCTGGCCCTCGAGAAGGACTACCGCCATACGAGCCTCGGCTCGGACCTGACGCCGGAGTCGATGTTGCGCATGCAGCAGCTGGCCCAGCGGCACGGCTTTAAGCTCGCGGGCTTGCGCAGCTTCGACCGGCCGGTGACGGAGGCCCGCTGGCAAGAGCTCTTGCAGGCCCGCCGGCAGCTGTCCCTGGCCGCATCGCCGTGAGCGTTGGCCCTCTCGGCGAAACCGCCGGCGCCGGGGGAGGCACGCCGCCTCCTCCGGCTTGTCTTGTCGAGCTTTTTAGCCTTCACAAAGCCGACGGGTTTCGCTATAATCTTTGCCGAATCTCATGGCACGGATTCCCACCCGCTGTCCGGAAGTTTCGCGAAGCGGGAGCGTAGAATAGAGGGCAGACCACGCCCGGGCAAAAGGAGAGACTGCGCTCAATGCAGGAAAAGGAAATTCTCCTGACGGCGGAGGGCCTTGCAAAGCTGGAAAAGGAACTGGAGCACCTGAAGACGGTCCGGCGGCGCGAGGTGGCCGCCCGGATTAAGCAGGCGCTCGAGTTCGGTGACATCTCCGAGAACTCGGAATACGACGATGCCAAGAACGAGCAGGCCTTCGTCGAAGGCCGCATCCTGCAGTTGGAGAAGATGCTGCGGCACGCGAGGGTCATCGACGAGGCGGAAGGCCCCGCGGACGTGGTGACGCTGGGGGCGCGCGTGCGCCTCAAGGACTTGCAGTCCGGCGACGAGGTCGAATACCAGGTCGTCGGTTCCGCCGAGGCGGACCCCTTCAATAACCGCATCTCCAACGAGTCCCCGGTGGGTCAGGCCATCATGGGCAAGCGGCCGGGTACCATTGTCGAGGTCAAGGCCCCCGCGGGCGTGCTTAAGTACCAGATCCTGGAAGTGACCCGTTAATGGACCCGGAGACGACCCATCCGACGCCGCCGGCCGCTTCGGAGCCGGCGGCCGCACCGGAGCAGCCGGCGGATATTAATGATCAAATCGCGGCCCGCATGGACAAGCGCCGGCGGCTCATGGAGGCCGGCTGGCCGCCCTACGGTGGCCGGTTTGACCGCACGCACACCGCTGGCGAGATCCTCGACCGCTTTTCGGAACTCGAAGGCAGCACCGTGCGCATCGCCGGCCGCCTGCGCTCTATCCGCCGCCAGGGCAAGGTCACCTTTGCCGACCTGCAGGACGGCGGGCGGCGCATCCAGCTTTTTTGTCGCATCAACACCATGGGCGAGCAGGCCTATGGACTGCTGGACCTCCTGGACATCGGCGACATCGTCGGCGTCTCGGGCCAGGTCATGCGCACCCGGACGGGCCAGGAAAGCGTCGAGGTCCAGACCCTCGAGCTTCTGGCCAAGGCGTTGCGGCCGCTGCCCGAAAAGTGGCATGGGCTCAAGGATGTCGAGCTGCGCTACCGCCAGCGCTACGTGGACCTGATCGTCAACCCCGGCGTGCGGGACGTGTTCATCGCCCGCAGCAAGGCGGTGGCGGCCATCCGCCGGTTTCTCACGGAGCGCGGTTTCCTCGAGGTGGAAACCCCCATGCTCAACCCGATTCCCGGCGGCGCCAACGCCCGGCCGTTCATCACGCACCACAACGCGCTGGACATGGACCTCTACCTGCGCATCGCGCCCGAACTGTACCTCAAGCGGCTGTTGGTGGGCGGCTTCGACAAGGTCTTTGAGATCGGCAAGAACTTCCGCAATGAAGGCATTTCCACCAAGCACAATCCCGAGTACACCGCGGTGGAAGTGTACGAGGCCTACGCCGACGCCCGGGACATGATGCGGCTCACGGAGGAGCTCTTTGCCTACGTGGCCCGGGAAGTGACCGGCAGCACGGTCATCACCTATCAAGGAAACCGGATCGATCTCACGCCCCCGTGGCCGCGCCTTTCGATGATCGACGCGGTGGCCCGTTACGCAGGTGTGGATTTCAGGGAGATCCGCTCGGACGAGGAAGCCCGCCGCGCCGCCGCCCAAAAAGGCCTGGAGGTGCCCAAGAACGCCACGTGGGGCCAGGTGCTGGCCGAGATGTTTGAGGAGCTGGTGGAGCCGCACCTGATTCAACCCGTCTTCATCGTCGATTATCCTGTCGAGGTGTCGCCGCTGGCCAAGCGCAAGGCCGACGACCCGCGCCTGACCGACCGCTTCGAGCCGTACATCAACGGCTGGGAAGTCGCCAACGGGTTCTCCGAGCTGAACGACCCGGTGGACCAGCGGGAGCGTTTCCTGCGCCAGTTGGAGCAGCGCGCGGCCGGCGACGAGGAAGCCCACATGATGGACGAGGACTTCCTGCGGGCGCTGGAGTACGGCATGCCGCCCGCCGGCGGCTTGGGGATCGGCGTGGACCGGTTGGTGATGCTTTTGACCGACTCGCCGTCCATCCGCGACGTGATCCTGTTCCCGCACATGCGCCCGAGAGATCTGGTGTAGGGTTCGCTGCAGCCATGGCAGGACCCGTGCAGGACACAACCGCAGCCAACGCGGGCTCGGTGCGCCAGCGTTTCTGGCAGGGCATGCGGCTTGCCTGGCCGGTCGTGATGGGGTATGTGCCGATAGGCCTGGCCATGGGCGTGCTGGCGGCCAACATCGGCCTTTCGCCCTTTGAAACCGGCGCCATGTCCGCGCTGGTGTACGCGGGGGCGAGCCAATTTGTGGCCGTGGCCCTGCTGGAGGCGGGCGCGCCGGGCCTATCGATCGTCGCCACCACCTTTCTGGTGAATCTCAGGCACGTCCTGATGAGCGCCGCGCTGAGCCCGTTTTTGCGCGGCGTGCGCCCCGGGGTCCTGGCAGCCCTCGGCTTCTTTATCACCGACGAAACCTTTGCCGTTAGCCACGGCGAGTTCAGCCGCCGCGGGCACGGGGACCCGGCGCTGTTCACAGGCCTCGCCTTGACCGCATATTTAAGCTGGTTGCTTTCGACAGTGGCCGGTGCATGGGTGGGCGGTGCCCTGGCCGCCCCCGAGGCGCTCGGGCTGGATTTTGCCCTGCCGGCCATGTTCATTGGCCTATTGGTCGGCCAGCTCCGGGAGCGGACGAGCCTCGCCGTGGCCGTGATGGCCGCATTGATCGCGGCCGGCGGCGGGAAGTTTCTCGGCGGCTGGAGCGTGATGGCGGCGGCGATGATCGCGGCCGCGGCGGGGGTGATCCTCAAGCGATGGACGGCGCCGTCGACGGACGCTATTTCCTGATCATCTTGGGCATGGCGGCCGTTACGTACTTGCCGCGGGTCGTGCCTCTCGCGCTTTTGGCCAACCGGCCCCTGCCGCCCATCCTGCAGGCATGGTTGAGCCTGCTGCCGCCCGCTTTGATGGCGGCGCTGGTGGCGCAGGCGGTATTGGTGCGCGGCGGCGCGCCCGACGTGTCCCTGGCCAACCCGTTTCTCGTGCCTGCCGTCGTGAGCATGGCCGTCGCCTGGCGCACCCGCAGCCTTGGCTTGACGGTGCTGGCGGGCATGGCCGCGGCCGCCGTCTGGCATCGGGTGCTGGGTAGCTAACCGTGCGGCCGGCTGGGCCCGCAGTCACCTTTGACCCGGCGAGGTCGCGCGCAGCTGCGCGCGAGACCGGCAAAAGGGTATTGCGCGACCCAGGGGGGCCATGCTATATTAGGTCTCGCTGGCGCCACCCCGGAAACGGGTTGGCAAAACCAGCAGAAAATGCCTCTTGCCAAACGGCATAGGGCATGGTAACATTAGAAATTGCCTGCGCCGGTTCGGGCGGGTTGCCGCCCGGGAGGCGGCGGGTGCAGTGGCGGCCGCAAGGCCGTTGTTTTGGGTCTCGGTTGGTCCTTGAAAACTAAACAGCGTGACGACCTGGTGGACGGGTGCGGGCCTTTCTGTGAGGGAAGGCCGAAGCGGTAAGCCGGGACGGCTTGCCGTTGATTGGTCTACAACCCCTGCTGGGAG
>PKQR01000043.1 GCA_017578085.1 Bacillota bacterium | reverse complement strand
GGGCGCAGAAGGCGGGCATCGCCGCCGTCCGTCCGGGCCGCTCGGGCAGGGAAGTGGACGCGGTTTCCCGCGAGATCATCGCGCAGGCCGGCTACGGGGACGCCTTCGGCCACGGGCTGGGGCACGGGTTAGGGCTTGAGGTCCACGAAGAGATCCCGCGCCTGTCAACGCGGAGCGAGACGGTGCTCGCGCCCGGCATGGTGACCAGCGTGGAGCCGGGCGTGTATTTGCCCGGCTGGGGCGGCATCCGCATCGAGGATCTCGTGGTGGTGACGGAGGACGGCTGCCAAATCTTGACGAAGTCTCCGAAGGAGCTCGTGTGCCTGCCCGTATAGGCCGCGGCTTGCTGGGGAATCAGGGAGGTTGCACAGGTGATCTCGGTCAACGACTTGCGCAAGGGCTTGACCATTCAGGTGGACGGCGAAATCTACAGCGTAGTCGATTTCCTGCACGTAAAGCCCGGCAAGGGCGCGGCCTTCGTGCGGACGACGCTGCGTAACGTGCGCACCGGCCAGACCATCGAGCGCACGTTCCGGGCCGGCGAGCGGGTCGACCGCGCCCACATCGAAACCCGTGAGATGCAGTACCTGTACAACACGGGTGACGAGTACACGTTCATGGACACGGAAACCTACGAGCAGGTAACCTTGACCAAGGCGCAGCTCGGCGACGCGCACTATTATCTCAAGGAAAACATGAACATCCTGATCCAGTTCTTTGAGGGACAAGCCATCGGCGTCGAGCTGCCCACGGCCGTCGAGCTCCAGGTGGTCCACACGGAGCCCGGCTTCAAGGGTGACACGGCCACGGGCGCCACGAAGCCGGCGACCTTGGAGACGGGCCTTGTCGTGCAGGTGCCGCTGTTTGTCAACGTCGGCGACATGGTCAAGGTCGACACCCGCACGGGCGAGTACTTGTCCCGGGCCTAAGGCTGGCGGGGCTCGGGCCCAGGCGTCAACCACCGGTTCCGCATGGGCCGCTGGTGGGTCGGCGAGGTTGGTCCAGGGCGCCCGCGGCCGGGTGGGAAGGCGTAGGCCGGCGCCCGGCTGGGACTTGTAGGCCGCCGCTGGGCGCCGCTGATACCGGGCGTCCGGGCAGGGGAGACTAAAGGCGACTAGAGACAGCAAAGGAGTGGTGGACCGTGACGACGGTCAAGGAAAAAATTGCGTACTTGCGGGGCTTGATCGAGGGCTCGGACTTCTTGGGGCGGGACGCCCAGGCGCGGGCCATCCTGGAGAAGATGTTGGAGATCTTCGATGACATGGCCAACCTGCTCGATGAGCTCGAGGCCGGCCAGGAGGAAGTGGAAGAGTACCTGGAGGCCATCGACGCCGACCTGGGCGAGTTGGAAGAGGAGATCTACGGCCACGACCACGATCGCGACGACGATGATGACGAAGACGACGATGATGAGGACGACGACGAGGAGACCAACTTCGTCGAGATGGAGTGCCCCAAGTGCAAGGAGACGGTCTACTTCGAAGAGGACTTTCTCTATGACGACGACGTCGAAGTAGCCTGTCCCGAGTGCGGGGCGACCATTTACAAGACCGGCTCCTCCGGCGAGGACAAGGCCGACGCTGGCGCCGGCTCTTCGTCGTAGCCGTCCCGCGCGCAAAGCTTCCCCCCTGCAACCCACCACTCGCTGCTGTCGCGACGGATGGGCGCGCCCGCCTCTGGCGGGCGCTTTTTCTGTCATGGCCTGTCCCGCCGTCATGGCCTGTCCGGGACCCTCATAATTTGTCCACGAAGGGGGACGTGCGGCCGTGAATGCCTCTAGCCAGCCCAACCACCGTGCCCAGGGCAAACCCGTGCCCGGGACCGCTGACCAGACGGGGACCATCCGCCGCGCTCGAGCCGGCGGCCGGGCGATGGGCCATCGACCTGCTGGACAGGCCGACCACGCCGAGCGCATCGACAGGGAAATCGTCCCCTACTTGCCGCCCCGCCTCGGGGACCTTGTGGCCCGGCTGCCCGCCGCGACGAAGGCCATGATGACCGAGTTGCGCTTGCGGGTGGGTCAACCGGCTGCGGTTGTGCTGAGCGGGGATGAGCAGTGGTTTCTCGGTCCCGGGGGGCTGGTGCGGGACGCTGGAGACGGCGTCTCCGTCACCCCCGACGATGGGGCGCGTCTTTTGGCTTCCGTCAGCCGCTCCTCGGTCTATGCGCTGGAGGAAGAGTTCCGCCACGGTTATGTGACGCTGCCGGGCGGCCACCGGATCGGCTTCTGCGGCGAGACGGCTTTGGAACACGGCCGTCCGCGCACCCTGCGCCACGTGGGCAGCTTCAACATCCGCATCGCCCGGGCCGTGCCGGGGGCGGCCGATGCGGTGCTCCCGCACCTGATCGCGCCCGGCGGGCGCATCCGCCACACCCTGATCGTCTCCCCGCCCGGCTGCGGGAAGACAACCATCCTCCGGGATCTGGCGCGGCAGATCAGCTGGGGCGTGCCGGCACTGGGGCTGCCCGGGGCAAACGTGGCCATCGTCGATGAACGGTCGGAGATCGCCGCCTGCCGTGAGGGTGTGCCGCAGCATGACGTGGGTCCCCGCACCGACGTCTGCGATCGTTGCCCAAAGCATCTTGGGATCGTGCAAATGCTGAGAGCCATGTCGCCTCGCGTCCTTGTCACCGATGAGGTGGGCAGCGAGGCCGACGGGGCCGCGCTCCTGGAGGCGCTGTACGCTGGGGTGAGCGTCATCGCCTCAGCCCACGGCGCCGACTGGGCGGAGGTGGCTGCGCGGCCGGCGCTGCGATCCCTTGTGAGCAGCGGCGCTTTCGAGCGGGCCGTTGTCCTCAGTCGCCGCCGCGGCCCGGGCACGGTTGAAGCCATCCTCGACCTGACAAGCCCGCGTCGCGGGCATACGCCGGCGGCTGCGATCGTAAGTATGTCCTGAGGTGGACAAGGGGTGGTCCGGCCGTGGCCAGGGGGTTGGGCGCCGCCCTGGTATTGGCGGCGGCGGGAATGATCGGCGCGGTTGTCGCCCGGGCTTACCAGGACCGGCCCCGGGTGCTGCGCGCGCTGCAGTCGGCTTTAACCATGCTGCGGACGGAGATTGTTTACGCCGGAACGCCCTTGCCCGAAGCGCTGGCCCAGGTTGCACGGCGAACGCCGGCGCCGGCGGACAGCTTTTTCGCGGCGGTCGCGAACGCGTTAAACTCACGGCCGGGCCTGACGGCGGCGGAAGCATGGCGGGAAGCCCTCGCGAACAGTCCCGCATGGCCCCTGACGGCAGACGATGAGGCCGTCCTCTTGGACCTAGGGGGCTGCTTGGGCCGGTCGGACGCGGCGGACCAGGAAAAGCACCTGGGGCTGGCTTTGGTGCAACTCGCCCGGCTGCAGGCGGAGGCCGAGGCCGAGCGGGACGTGCAAGTGCGCCTGTGGCGGTGGTTGGGCGTGTGCGCCGGCGGGTGCCTGGTGCTGCTGCTCTATTGAAGGGGGCTGGGGCGGTGGACATCACGATGATCTACCAGATCGCCGGCATCGGCATTCTCATCGCGATCCTCAACATCTTCCTCGCCCAGGCCGGCCGCCAGGAACAGGCCCAGATGCTGAGCTTGGCAGGGGTCGTCATCGTGCTCTTGTGGCTCATCCAGCTGATCGGCCGCCTGTTCCGGGACGTGGAGACAGTGTTTCGCTGGTGGTAAAGGGAGGCGCTTTCCGTGGAGGACGCGGCCCGCATCGTGGGCGCCGGCCTCGTGGTGACCATCTTGCTGGTCGTCTTGCGGGACCGCTATCCGGCCCTGGCGGTCCAGCTCATGATCGCGTTTGTCGTCGGCGTCTTCTTGTTCCTGTTGCCGGCCCTCGACCGGGTGGTGGGCGTCTTTACGGACCTGGGCCGGCGGGCGCAAGTCAGCACCGCCTACCTGGACATCGCCCTGCGGGTGATGGGGGTAGCCTACTTGACCGCATTTGGGGCGCAAATCTGCAAGGACGCGAAGGAAGAGGCGTTGGCCAGCGTCGTGGAGCTGACGGGGAAGGTGGTCATCCTGCTCTTGGCGTTGCCCGTGGTGATGGGGATCCTGGACGCCTTGCTGAGGCTTTTGCCGTGACCGTGGCACCGGGGATGTGGGGACCGTGAGCGAGCGCGGCTTTGCAGGTGGGCGGGGCTTGGTTTGGCTGGCGCTGGCGATGTTGGCGGTGCTGCTCTGGACCGCCGGCGGCCGCGCCCGGGCACTGCCGGATCCCGTGTACGCCACCTTGGAGGAGCAGCTGCGCCACCTGGACACCGCAGCCCTGGACGAGTGGCTTGAAAGCCTCGACCAGGAGGTGCGCCGGCAGCTGCCGGTGAGGAGCGTCCGGGAAGTGGTGCTCGACCCGGCAGGGGGATTGAGGCTGGATCCGGCGGCGCTCGCCCGGGACTGGCTGCAGTACCTGGTGGGCGAGGTGATCGTCCAGTCCCGCCTCTTGGCGCAACTGGTGGTGGCGGCGGTTCTGTGCGCGCTCTTGCAAAACGTGGCCGGGTCGCTGTCGCGGGCAGCGACCGAATTCGGATTTCTCGTCGCCTACATGGTGGTCATTTTCCTGGGGCTGCAGAGCTTCGCCATCGCCAGCGGGATCGGGCGGGAAACGCTGGGCAACATGAGCAGCTTCATGCTGGCGCTCCTGCCGCTCTTGTCCACCATGCTGGCCGCGGTCGGGGCGTTGTCCAGTGCGGCCCTGTTTCACCCCATGCTCATCACCGCCGTGACGCTGGTGGTGAACGTGGTGGACCAGGTGGTGCTGCCGCTGCTCTTTCTCGCCGCGGCGGTGGGCGTCGCAGGCCACGTGGTGGCCGAGTTCCCGTTGTCCCGCCTTTCGGGGCTGTTGCGCCACGGGGCCGTCACGGTGCTCGGGCTGGGGTTCACCGTCTTCTTGGGCGTGATGGTCATCCGGGGAGCCATCGCCCCGGTGGCCGACGGCGTGGCGCTGCGGGCCGCCAAGTTCTTGGCGGGTACCTTTATCCCGGTCGTGGGCGGCATGATGGCCGACGCCGTGGAAGTGGTGGTGGGCGGGTCGCTCCTCGTCAAGAACGCCCTGGGCGTGCTGGGTCTTGTGGTGCTGTTTTTGATGCTGGCTTTTCCCATGGCCAAGATCCTGGCGCTGGTTGTCATCTACCGGTTAGCCACGGCTCTTGTGCAGCCTATCAGCGACGCGCGCTTGGTGGACGCCCTGGGCACCCTGGCCGACACGTTAACGGTGCTGATGGCGGCGGTGGCGACGGCCGCCCTGATGTTTTTCGTTGGGATCCTGGTCATCGTCGGCGTCGGCAACTTGGCGGCGGTCGTGCGGTGAACGGCACCCGGAGGGAGCGGCTGGCATGGCGTGGCTGGCGGACTTGGTGCGGGGCCTCATCATCGTGGTTTTCTTCGTCCACGTCGCCCAGCTGCTCTTACCCGAATCGGGCGTGCGGGGCTATGCCCGGTTCGTGATGGGGCTCCTGGTGGTAGCCGCCATCCTCGTGCCCATCCTGGCGCTTTTCAACCTGGACTACGACCTCCAGCGGCAGCTCTTCGGATTGGAGTTCTTCGGCCTGGAGGCGGGGCTTGGGCTAGCTGGACGTGAGGGGACACTGGCGGGTGACGACCCGGCGGCCGGGCCGGTCGCCCAGGGGCAGGCGCTGGCGGCGGCCGCCTTGCGGCGGTTGCACGAGGCGTCCGCGACCCGCTTCGCACAGCAGGTGGCCAGCGTGGCGGCGCTGGCCGCGGGGGTGCAGCCCGAGGACGTGGACGTAAGTCTCGGTTCCGGAGGGGAACCGGCCGCCATCCAGGCCGTCATCCGCGGCCGCACAGGGGACGGGGCGCTGGGCGCCGCGGGGGACAGGGCTTTGGATCCGGAGCGGATCCGGCGCATCGTGGCGCAGTTCTTCGGGTTGCCCCTGGAGCAGGTCGACATCCGGATCACGGGGTTGTGAGGGGGCACTGCCGTGGGTAAGCTGTCGGAATCGTGGAACCGCTGGTTCCGGGGAGGCGGCCCGGGTGGCCGCTGGCCCCGCCTGCCCGAGGGCCAGGCCCAGTTCACCCGCTATCTCGTCCTGCTCTTGGCCGTGGGCGTCATCCTCATGAGCATCAGCCCGCGGGACACGCGCGACGCCACCAGCCGCAGCGACCCACCGGCCGCCCCCGAGCCCGCGGTGCCGGCCGCCGCCCCAGGCCAAGCCGCGGCCGCGTATGCCCGGGAGCTGGAGGCGCTGGTGCGCGAAGCGCTGCTGCAGCTCCATGGGGTCAACCGGGTGCACGTCAGCATCACCCTGGCTGCGGGCGTTGAGCAAGTGCTGGCCGAGCAGTCCAGCCAGGATCGCCGGGTGAGCCAGGAGCCCGGGCAGGCGGGGACGAGCGTGCGCACTGTGGTGGAGGAGCGGCATACCGCCCAGCCGGTGCTGGTGCGGCGCGACCAGGGCCGTCAAGAGGATCCGCTGGTGGTGCTTGAGCGGATGCCGCAGATTCAAGGGGTGGTGGTCGTGGCCGACGCGGCCGGCGACAGCCGGTTGCGCTTCGAGATCAGCAGGGCCGTGGCCACGCTTCTGGGCGTGCCCGCCTACAAGGTTTACGTCCTGGCGCAGACCCCCTGATATACCAGGGGGAGCGCCGGAGGGTAAGGATCAACAAGCGGACATAGGCCAGCAAGGAGGGGTTGTGCGATGGCAGTCCATGCGACACTCGACCGCCGGTCGGGGGCCCGGGCCCGGTTTTTCGTCTTGTCCCGTCCTCAGTGGATCATGGGGTTCCTGGTCCTGCTATTGGCCGCGCTCGGGGCGTGGCAGGCGCTGCAGCTGGAGCGGGCCGGGCGGGAAGGGGAGCCGGATCCCGACGAGGCGGTTCCGGCCTTGGTCATGCTGACTCCAGCGCCGGACGGCGCCGCGGAACCGGCAGCGGCGCCCGTGGTGGCGGTGACCCCTGTGCGGGTCGACCCGTTGGCCGAGTTTAGACTGGAGCGGGAGCGGCTGCGGTCCCGGCAGATGGACCTGCTGCAGGCCATCGTGGCGGATGCGGCGGCCAGCGAGGAGCGCCGCCGGGACGCCCAGCAGCGCCTGCTGGCCTTGTGGGAAGCCGAGGCGCGGGAGGCGCAGATCGAGAACTTGCTCCGCGCTCAAGGTTTCGAAGCGGTGGCGGTCGTATCCGAGTCGGGCGCCTACGTGGTGGTGGACGCGGTGCTGGATGGCGCCCAAGCGGCGCGCATCGGGGAGCTGGCGAGCCGCATGGCGGGGGTGCGCCGGGAGGCGGTGAGCATCGTTGACGCCGCATCCGGGGGAAGGTAAGATTACAAGGAAGGGCTTCCCTGGGAGGACTTCATAAAGGAGGCAGCTTCCGAGGAGGCAAGGCCTTTGAACCTGGAATCCATCAAGGAACTGATCGAACTTATCTCCAAAAGCGGCATCGACGAATTTGAGCTGGAAACCGAAGGCTTGAAGGTGTCCATGCGCAAGCTGAGCGCCGCCGCCCGGCCCGCGCCCGTGGTGCAGCCGGTCGAGCAGGCGCCCGCGCCCGCCGTGCCGGCCCCTGTGGCTGAGAGCAAGCCGGCGGCCAAGGACGACCGCTTCGTGCAGATCACGGCGCCGATGGTAGGGACGTTCTACCGCGCGCCGGCTCCCGACGCGGAGCCCTACGTCAAGGTGGGCGACATCGTCGAGGTCGGCCAGACCCTGTGCATCATCGAAGCCATGAAGCTCATGAACGAGATCGAGTCCGAAGTCCGCGGGCGGGTGGTCGAGATCCTCGTGGAAAACGCGCAGCCCGTGGAGTACGGCCAGCCGCTCTTTGTGCTGGAGAAGCTGTAAGGCCGGTTGCGGGGGGACAAGCCCTTGTTTGAAAAGGTCTTGATCGCGAACCGGGGTGAGATCGCCTGCCGCATCATCCGCGCCTGCCGGGAGCTGGGCATCCGCACGGTGGCCATCTACTCCGAGGCGGACCGGGATGCGCTGCATGTGCGGCTAGCGGACGAAGCCTACTGCGTGGGCCCCGCGCCGTCAGCCAAGAGCTACCTAAACATCCCCAACATCATGAGCACGGCGGTGTTGGCCGGCGTCGACGCGATCCACCCGGGCTACGGCTATTTGTCCGAGCAGGCCCATTTTGCCGAGATCTGCGAATCCCACGGCATCAAGTTCATCGGCCCGGCGGCCCACAGCATCGAGCGCATGGGCGACAAGGCCGCTGCGCGCGAGACGGTAAGGCAGGTCGGCGTGCCGACGCTGCCCGGCAGCAACGGGCCTGTCACGTCGGACGCCGAGGCCTTGGCCATCGCGGAGGAGATCGGTTTTCCCGTCTTGATCAAGGCGGCTGCGGGCGGGGGCGGCAAAGGCATGCGCATCGCCGCAAGCCGTGACGAGTTGGGCAAGGCGCTGCAGATTGCCCGCACCGAGGCGGAGGCCGCCTTCGGCAGCCCAGCGGTGTATATCGAGAAGTACCTGGAGCAGCCCCGCCACGTGGAGATCCAGGTGTTGGCGGATGAGTTCGGCCACATTATCCATTTGGGCGAACGGGAATGCTCCATCCAGCGGCGGCACCAGAAGCTCATCGAAGAATGCACGTCGCCGGCCGTCACGCCCGAGCTCAGGCAGCGCATGGGCGAGGCCGCTGTGCGGGCCGCCCAGGCGGTCAACTACGTCAACGCGGGCACGGTGGAGTTTCTCCTGGACCGCGACGGGAACTTCTACTTCCTGGAAATGAACACCCGCATCCAGGTGGAGCACCCGGTGACCGAAGCGGTGACCGGCATTGACCTGGTCAAGCAGCAGATCCTGATCGCCATGGGGGAGCCGTTGCCGTGGCGGCAGGAGGACATTACCTGGCGCGGGCACGCCATCGAGTTCCGGATCAACGCCGAGGACCCGGACCGCAACTTCATGCCGTCGCCGGGGCGCATTACGCTGCTGTCGCCGCCGGGCGGACCGGGCGTGAGGTTTGACAGCGGCGCCTACAGCGGCTACGCCATCCCGCCCTACTACGATCCGATGTTCGCCAAGCTGATCGTCCACGGGCGGGACCGGGCAGAGGCCATCGCACGGGCTCGGGCGGCGCTGATGGACCTGATTGTCGAGGGCGTGCGCACCAACGTGGATTTCCACTTGCGGGTGCTGGAAGACGAGGCGTTCCAGCGCGGCGAGCTGTCAACAGATTTCATCGAGCGGCGGAAACTACTCGCGGCCTCATGACAGGTGGAGGTGCCATGGCCAATGGCGGAAACCGAACGGACGGAACTGGGCGAGCTGCGGATCGCCAATGAGGTGGTGGCGATCATCGCGGGGCTTGCGGCCACGGAAGTGCAGGGCGTGGCAGGCATGAGCGGCGGCATCGCAGGCGGCATCGCGGAGATGCTGGGCCGCAAGAACCTCTCCAAGGGCGTCAAGGTTGAAGTGGGCGAAGAACAGGCCGCGGTTGATTTGTTTGTGGTCGTTGACTACGGCGTGCACATTCCTACGGTGGCGTGGAATATTCAGGAGAACGTCAAGCGGGCCATCGAGAGCATGACCGGGCTGCAGGTGGTGGAGGTCAACGTCCACGTCCAGGGCGTCCACTTCCCCATGCCAAACAACGAGGAGAAACCCGAGGAACCGAGGGTGCGCTGAACGATGAGCTTTGTGGAGCGGCTGGTGGCGAGCCTGACGGCCATTATCACCCTGGCGGCCGGCGTCACCGGGCTGGCGCTGGTGAGCGGCTGGAACGGGACGCCGTGGCTGTTTGACCTGGTGGTGGCCGCGAGAGGGCCGGCGCGCCTTGAGTTGGGGCTAGCCGCCCTGCTCCTGGTAGGGCTTGCGCTATACCTCCTCTTGCAGGTATGGCAGCGGGAGCGGCCGCCGGATTCCCTGCGCCAGACGACCCAGCTCGGGGATGTGAGCATCTCCCTGCGGGCGGTGGAGTCCCTCGTGTACCGGGCGGCCCAGCAGGTGAAGGGCATTAGCGAAGTGGACGTGGAAGTGGCGGCGGCCGGCGAGGAGCTGCAGATTGACCTGTCTCTCCTGGTGGCGCCGGACCTGCGGGTGCCCGATGTAACCCGCGAGGTGCAGGAGCGAGTCGAAGCTTACGTGCGGGAGACGGTGGGGGTGCCGGTGAGCCGGGTCAGCGTCGAGGTCCGCAATATCGCCCGCGAATCCCGTTCCCGGGTGGAGTAAGGGACTGGAGCCATGCAGCTGGACTGGGAGCGGTTCATCAGTTTCTTGTTGGTCCACCGCGGCAAGATTATCGGCGGCCTCTTGGGGATTTTTTTCGGCTGGCTGACGATCCGCTACGGGTTGTGGCGGGCGTTGGTGTTTTCCGTCTTTGTCCTGGCCGGGCTGTGGATCGGGGCGGTGCTGGACCGCGACGGCTGGGACGAGATCTACGAGCGTTTCACGCGGCGCCGGCGATGACGGCGCCGTGCCCGTCGGACTCGCAAGGTCTGGGGAGGAGCATGGGTGAGGCGCAGACTGGCCCGGGAAGTGGCCCTGAAAACCCTGTTCGCGGTTGACCTGGGCAAGGTCAAGCCGGAGCGGGTCCTGGACGATCTGCTTGCGGAAGTGGACCTGCCGCCGCGCGACGCCCAGTTTGCGCGGGAGCTGGTGATAGGCACCCTCGCCCACCTGGAGGAAATCGACCCGATCATCGCACGCCAGGCGGTCGGGTGGACCATCGACCGCATGGCGACCATCGACCGCAATATCCTGCGCATGGCCCTCTATGAGATCCTGCACCGGGACGACATCCCCGACAGCGTGGCCGTCAATGAGGCTGTGGAGCTGGCCAAGCGCTATGGGGATGCGGAGTCCAGCAAGTTCGTCAACGGCATCCTGGGCGAGATCGTGCGCGCCCGGGCGTCGATCAAGCAATGAACAGCCCACAAGCTGCCCTCGGCATAGACACCAGCGCCTACACCACCTCGGTGGCCTTGCTCTCCCTGGACGGGACGCTTTTGGCCGAAGAACGGGCGGTCCTGACGGTGGCCGCCGGGGAGCGGGGCCTGCGCCAGTCGGAAGCCGTTTTCCAGCATGTGCGCAATTTGCCGGTTCTCCTGGAGCAGGTCATGGGCGAGCGGCCGCCCGCCATTGCGGCGGTGGCGGCCAGCACTGCGCCGCGTCCCGTTCCGGACTCCTATATGCCCGTTTTCAAGGTCGGCGAGGCAGTCGGCCGGTCGGTGGCCGCCGCCCTTGGCGTTCCTTTCGTGCCGGTCTCGCACCAGGAAGGCCACGTGTGGGCTGGTCTGTGGTCGGCGGGGAGGGTGGACGCGCGTTCCCTGGTGGCGCTCCACCTTTCCGGCGGCACCACGGAGCTCGTTCGCGCGGCATACGCCGGTGCAGGGCGCTGGCAGGTGGAGCGGCTGGGCGGGACCGAGGACTTGAACGCAGGCCAGTTCATTGACCGGGTCGGGGTAGCCCTGGGGCTGCCGTTCCCGGCCGGCCCCCACCTGGAGCGGCTGGCGGCCGCGGGCGATCCCCGGGCGTTGAAGCTGCCTGTGTCCGCTGGACCTGGCCGGGTCAGCTTCTCCGGTCCGACGACCGCGGCCATGCGGGCCTTGGAGCAGGGCGCCAGGCCCGAGGATTTGGCCGCGGCGGTGCAGGAGTGTGTCGCGGAGAGCCTGGCGCGCCTCATCAACAAGACGCCCGGTGCCACGGCAGCACCGCTGTTCCTTGGCGTCGGCGGCGTGATGGCCAACGGGCGCATCCGGGCGCGCCTCGAGGAGACCTGCGCGGCCGCCGGCGTGCCGGCCTGTTTCGCCGCGCCCCGCTACAGCGTCGACAACGCGGTGGGGGCCGCCTTGGCGGCGGTGATGGCTGTCTTGGAGCGGCAAAGACAATAGGGCAGTCCGGAGGCCGCCGCGGGCGAGGGGTGGACATGCCTTGGAAGGGCAACAACTGCTTTTCGGACAGCAGATCTTTACGGTTCAGCAGGTGACCCGGATCATCAAGGATCGGTTGACCAGCGATCCGCGCCTTGTGGGCGTCGCGGTGCGCGGCGAGATCTCCAACTTCAAGCACCACGGCTCGGGGCACATGTACTTCACCCTCAAGGATGCCCAGAGCCGGCTGCGTTGTGTCATGTTCCGCAGCGACAACATGCGCTTGCGTTTCCGTCCCGAGGACGGCATGACCGTGATCGCGCAAGGGGACATCAGCGTCTACGAAGCGGCCGGCGACTACCAGCTCTACGTCCGGGCGCTGGTGCCGGCCGGCCAAGGGGAGCTCGCGCTGGCCTTTGAGCAGCTTAAGAAAAAGCTGGCCGCCCAGGGGCTGTTTGACCCCGCCCGGAAGCGGCCGCTGCCCTTGCTCCCCCGGCGGGTCGGTGTGGTGACGTCGCTGCACGGCGCGGCGCTCCGGGACATACTGAGCGTCATCCGGCGCCGGTTTCCCGAGATGCCGGTGCTGATCTCCCCGGCCATCGTGCAAGGGGAGGAAGGCCCCGAGAGCGTAGTACGGGCCATTGAACTCATCAACCGTTGCCCGGACGTGGACGTCCTCATCGTGGGCCGAGGCGGCGGCAGCCTGGAGGAACTGTGGACCTTCAACGACGAAAGGGTGGCGTGGGCCATCGCGCGCTCGCGCATCCCTGTCATCTCGGCTGTCGGCCACGAAACCGACTTCACCATCGCCGATTTCGTCGCCGACAAGCGGGCGCCTACGCCGTCCGCCGCCGCAGAGATGGCCGTGCCCGAAGCTCGGGTGCTGCGGCACCACATCCGCACGCTCCTGGCGCGGCTTGACGCCGGCCTGCGGCGACGGCTGGAAGCGGGCAGGATGAGGCTCGACCTCTTGTCCCGCAGGCCGGCCCTGAGCCGGCCTTGGGACCTCATCGCCCAGCGCCGCCAGCAGGTCGACGACGTGCTCTTGGCGGCCGCCAGGGCCGTGCAGCAGCGGATCGCTGGGTACGAGCGGCGGCTGGCGTTTCTCGCTGGGAAGCTGGACGCCCTCAGTCCCCTGGCCACCCTCGCGAGGGGCTTTGCCATCTGCCGCAGGCAAGATACCGGAGAGGTGGTGCGCTCCGGACGCCAGGTCGAGCCCGGGACGCCCTTGACGATCCGTGTGCAGGACGCCGAGATTTGGGGCCGGGCGGAGCAAGTGGTGCCTGCCGCCGCCACCGCTGGGGAGGGAAGCAAATCATGAGGGGCCAGCCGCAGAGGGCCGAAGGGGCAGGGGATCTGCACGGCCTGCCCGCGCCCGCTGAGATGAGTTTTGAGCAGGCGCTCGCGCGCCTGGAAGAAATCGTCGCCCGCATCGAAACCGGCGATGCCGGGCTGGAAGAGTCGCTGCGCCTCTTCGAGGAAGGTGTAGCCCTCGCCCGTTTCTGCCGGGCGCAGCTGGACCGGGCGGAAGCCCGCGTCCGGGTGCTGCTGGAGGGCCCGGATGGGGAGCTCTTGGAGCGGGATTTCATGACCGCCGACACGGGTGCCGGCGAGCCCCGGGACGACAGTGAGGACGAGGACCTATGAACGTCGTTCAATACATGGAGCACTGGGCCGCCCGGGTTGAGGCTGCCCTGGACGAACTGCTGCCGGCGGAGCACGCGGTGCCGACCGTGATTCACCGCGCCATGCGCTACAGCACCTTGGGCGGCGGCAAGCGGCTGCGGGGCGTCTTGGCCGTGAGCGCGTGCGCGGCCGCAGGCGGGGATCCCGAGCGGGCGCTGCCGGTGGCGGCGGCCCTGGAGATGATCCATGCGTACTCTCTCATCCACGACGACTTGCCCTGCATGGACGACGCGGACCTGCGGCGCGGGAAGCCCAGTTGCCACAAGGCCTTTGGCGAGGCAATGGCGGTGCTGGCGGGCGACGCGCTCTTGACCCATGCCTTTTGGGTGCTGGCCCGCCTGCCCCAGCTGAGCGGGGCCGCAGCGCCGACGGTGCTGGCCATCATCGACGAGGTGGCCGCCGCGGCGGGCACCGGCGGGCTGATCGGCGGGCAGGTGGCCGACCTGGAAGCCGAAGGGCGTGCCCAGGAGCTCAGCGGCGACGAGCTTAGGAGCATCCACGCCCGCAAGACGGGGGCGCTCTTTCGCGCGAGCGTCCGCACGGGGGCCATGTTGGGCGAAGCCTCCGACGATGTGCTCGCGGCCCTGACCCGTTACGGCGAGGAGTTGGGTCTGGCCTTCCAGATCACCGACGACATCCTGGACGTGGTCGGGGACACGGCGGCCATGGGCAAGCGGGCTGGGCAGGACCAGGAGCGGCGCAAGGCCACGTACCCGGCGCTGTATGGCCTGGAGCGGGCGCGGGCCATGGCCGCAGACGCCATCGACAGGGCCTGCGCCGCAGTGGCGCCGCTGGGCGAGCGCGGCCAGGTGCTGGCCGAGCTGGTGCGGTGGCTCGGTTCCCGGAACCGCTGATCGACCGGTCGGTCCTGACCGCCGCTGCGCCTACCCGGTGCGAAGATTGTGACGGTGTCGCCGGTGTGGTATAATGATTGGCGCAGCGGGCAAGTGGCGCAGTATCCTAGTCAGCCCCGCGTTCCTGAAGCCGGGCCTAAAAATCCGGCAAGGGCACATCGATGAAGTCCCTGGTGGTGGCTGCCGACGCCCAGTCGGGGGTTGCTGCTGGGGGTTAAGGGAGTGGGGCGATCTGCAATGGCATGCAGGCGTTGACCCTACTCCCGCGGAGACCCAAGTGCGTGGGAAGACCGGACGCGCCAATCACAACCCTGCTCCCGGGCCTTCTTACGGCTTGGGAAGAACCTGCAACTCGATACGGGCGTCCTTGGCGGGCGCACTGTGTTGGGTGCAGCGTAGCCTGCCTTGAGCGGGGCGGGTGGGAGAGCGGGTTCAGCGTCGTCGCCAAAGGCCACGGCGGCGGTGTCGGTGCCGCTTGAAACCCGTCCTGCAAAAGAGGCTAGGGA
>PKQR01000181.1 GCA_017578085.1 Bacillota bacterium | reverse complement strand
ACGAGGCGGCGCCAGCGCCCGCATCACAAGTATGGGGAATGGATGGGGCGGTTTATTCCCTGCCTTCTTCCTGCAGGTTGCGCTGGAAGTCTTCTGGGCTGACGGTGTCGAGGAACCGGCGGAACTGTTCCATCTCGTCGTCGGTCCGCTTGTTGCTGATCACCGCCCGCGCCGCCACTTCCTCGCTGACGTAGATGGGAGCGTCCGCCCGCAGCGCCAAGGCGATGGCGTCACTGGGCCGGGCGTCCACGTCCAGCAGGCCCTTCTCCGTCCGGATCTGAATCCGGGCGTAGTAGACCTCCTCTTTGAGGTCGCTGATGACAACGCGCTCCACTTTGGCACCGAGCAGGTCCAGCACGTTCTTGAGCAGATCATGGGTCATGGGGCGCTGGGGCTTGTTACGCTCCATTTCCGCGCTGATGGCCTGCGCCTCGGCGGGACCGATCAAAATGGGGATGAAGCCGGATTCCTCCATGTCGGTGATCACGACCACGGGGATGAGCGTATTCTGGTCCAAGCCAACGACTTTGACCTTCATCCTGACCACGGCTTCTCTCACCCCTCGGAGCGCTTTGGTCTTATTATATCAGACGCCAGCGCCTTATTCCACAGGGTTGCCGACGGGGACCCGCCTCCGGCTCAGCGCCGCACCGACGAAGCCGGTGAACAGCGGATGAGGCCGGTTGGGCCTGGACCGCCACTCGGGATGGAACTGGCTCGCCACAAAGAACGGGTGATCCGGCCGCTCGATGACTTCGACCCGCTGGCCATCCGCCGACGTGGCCGCGATGACGATACCCGCCTGCTCCAGCAGCTGCCAGTACTTCGGGTTTACCTCGTAGCGGTGCCGGTGGCGCTCGTAGAACACGGTGCAGCCGTACAGCTTGGCCGTCAGGCTGCCCGGGCGGGCGTGGCACTCGGCCCGGCCAAGGCGCATGGTGCCGCCCAGGGTGTCCAGCCCCTGCTGGTCCGGCATGAGGTCTACCACCGGATGAGGGGTATCGGGATCAAACTCCCGGCTGTGGGCCCGTTCCAGCCCCGCCACGTGCCGGGCGGTTTCTACGACGGCCAGTTGCATGCCGAGACAAACGCCCAGGTACGGCACGCCGCGCTCCCTGGCCCAGCGGATGGCCGCGATCTTGCCCTCGACCCCGCGCGACCCGAACCCGCCGGGCACGAGGATGCCGTCCGCATCCGCCAGCAGCGCCTCCGGGCCCTGAGTCTCCACGTCCTCCGCGGAAACCCATGCCAAATCCACGGCCGCACCGTGGCTTGCCGCCGCGTGGGTCAGCGCTTCGCAGACGCTCAAATAGGCGTCGGGCAGGGAGACGTACTTGCCCACCAGCGCGATGCGCACCCGGTGCTTCGGATTGCGGATCCGCTCGACGATGGCCCGCCACTCCCGCAGGTCCCGCTCGCCGGCGGGCAGGCGCAGCCGCTCGAGCACCAGCGTGTCCAGGCCTTCCTGCTCGAGCAAGAGCGGCACCTCGTAGATGGTCTCCGTATCCACGTTGGGGATGACCGCCTCAGGCGGGACGTCGCAAAAGAGGGCGATCTTTTCCCGGATCTCCCGGGAAAGGGGCCGCTCGGCCCGGCACACGATGATGTCAGGCTGGATGCCGATGCTGCGCAGCTCCTTGACGCTGTGCTGCGTGGGCTTCGTCTTGAGCTCCCCGGCCGCCCGCACGTAAGGCACCAGGGTGACGTGCACGTACAGGCAGTTGTCCCGGCCGAGCTCGCTCCGGAGCTGCCGGATGGCTTCCAAGAAAGGCAAGCTCTCGATGTCGCCCACCGTGCCGCCGACTTCCACGATCACCACATCAAGGTCCGGGCGGCTTTCGGCCACGTGGCGGATGTGGGCCTTGATCTCGTTGGTGACGTGGGGGATGACCTGCACCGTGCCGCCCAGGAAATCGCCCCGGCGTTCCTTGGTCAGCACGGACCAGTAGATGCGGCCGGCGGTCACGTTGTTGTCGCGGGTCAAATCTTCATCGATAAACCGTTCGTAATGGCCCAGGTCCAGGTCGGTCTCGGTGCCGTCCTCGGTCACGAACACCTCGCCGTGTTGCAGGGGGCTCATGGTGCCGGGGTCGACGTTGATATACGGATCCATCTTCACGATGGTCACGGACAGGCCGCGGCTCTTGAGCAGCCGGCCCAAGGAGGCCGCGGTGATCCCTTTGCCGAGGCCCGACACAACCCCGCCGGTCACAAAGATGAATCGCGTCATAGTATGAGTCCCTCCTTGACATCGCCCCGGCCGAGCCGGGGCAGCGGCCTGCAAGCCCTCTAGAGCCGCTGCCAGCGGGCGCACGAGCGCTTTCGGCCGCGGCCAAAGCGCCACGCCGCGCTCCACCCATACAGCCCCAACGGGCAACCTGGTGGATGCGGCTGCTGCCGGGCGGAGCGCTACATCTCTTCCGGCGCGTTAATCCCCATGATGGCCAGCGCGTTGGCCAACACTTGCCGCGTGGCCGCGCACAAGGCCAGCCGGGCGGCGCTCAGGCCGGCATCTTCGCCCAACACGCGGCAGTGGGTATAAAAGGAATGAAACCCGGAAGCCACCTCATGGGCGTAGCGGGTGAGGCGGTGGGGCTCCCGCCGCACAGCGGCCAGCTCCACTTCGTCCGGGAACTCGGCAAGCTTGCGCACGAGCTCCCGCTCGGGCTCCTCCACGAGCCGCTCCAACGGGGCATCGGCCAGCGCTTGCTCCACCGCAAACCCCGCCGCCTTGGCCTGGCGGAAGATGCTGCAGATGCGCGCGTGGGCGTACTGCACGTAGTAGACAGGGTTGTCGCTGGTTTGAAGGTTGGCGAGGTCCAGGTCAAAGTCCAGCTCGGAATCGGTGGACCGCATGAGGAAGAACCACCGGGCTGCGTCGACGCTGACTTCCTTGAGGAAATCGGCCATCGTCACAAACTCGCCGCGGCGCTTGGACATGCGCACTTCTTGCCCGCCGCGCACCAGGTGCACCATCTGCAGGTAAATGATCTCCAGGGCGTCCGGGTTAAAGCCGAGGGCAGCCAACGCCGCCTTGAGGCGCACGTGGTAGCCGTAATGGTCGCGGCCCAGCAGATTGATCAGGTGATGGTACCCGCGCTCGAACTTGTTCACGTGGTAGGCCACGTCGGGGACGATGTAGGTGAAGTTCCCGTCCCGTTTTACCAGCACGCGGTCCTTGTCGTCCCCAAACGCGGTGCTGCGCAACCAGACGGCCCCGTCCGCCTCGTAGGCATGACCGGCCTGGCGCAGCCGTTCCACAACGGCCTCCGGTCCACCCGCAGCCCGCACTTCGCTCTCGTGAAACCACCGGTCAAACTCCACCCGGTACTGGCGCAGCACGGCCTTCTGGCCTTCCACGATGCGCTCCACCGCGAAGCGGGCCAGCCGATCCAGCCACGCCTCGTACACAGGGTCATGGCGCCATTTCCGGGACGGCGCCGCGGGTTCCTCGTCGTCGTTGTCCCCGTCCGCGGGCTGGACCTCCGCGGCGCCCACCCAAGGCGGCGGCCCCTGCGGCCGATCGTGAGCCCCGTATTGGGCGATGTACTCGCGGGCGATATCGATCAGGTACTCGCCGGGATACGCGCCTTCGGGGAGCTCCGCGTCCTCGCCCAGCAGCTGCCGGACCCGCACGTCCATGGCAGCACCCAGCATGCGCACCTGGTTGCCCGCATCGTTGACGTAAAACTCACGGTCGACGGAGAACCCGGCCCACTCCAGCACCTCGGCCAGCACGTCGCCCACCGTCGCATGGCGCGCGCTGACCACGTTCAACGGTCCCGTGGGGTTCGCGCTGACGAACTCCACCAATACCCGCTGGCCGCGCCCCACATCGACCTTGCCGTAATCGGGCCCCGCGGCCAAGATCCCCCGCAGCACCGCCGCGAGCCATTCTTCTTTAAGGAAGAAATTGATAAAGCCGGGACCCGCCACCTCGGCCCGCTCCACGAGGGTCCCCTGGGGATCGAGATGACGTACCACGGCTTCGGCGATCTGGCGCGGGGCTGTGCGGGCCTCCCGGGCCAGCACCATCGCGGCGTTGG
>PKQR01000180.1 GCA_017578085.1 Bacillota bacterium | reverse complement strand
GCGGACTACGTCATCGAAGCGGTGACGGAGCAGCTGCCGGTGAAGCTCGAGGTATTCGCTGCACTGGACCAGATCTGCCGGCCGGGCGTCATCCTGGCCAGCAACACCTCGGGCCTGAGCATCACCGCGATGGCCGGGGCAACCCGGCGACCCGAGCTGGTGCTGGGCATGCACTTTTTCAACCCGGCGCCGGTGATGAAGCTCGTGGAAGTGGTGCGCGGCGCGCACACGGCTGAGGCGGCCATCGCCACCGCGATCAGCTTGGCCAAGCGGCTGGGCAAAGAGCCGGTGGTGGTGGAGGAATCGCCGCTCTTCATCGTCAACCGCATTTTGTGCCCGATGATCAACGAAGCCATCTTCGCCTTGCAGGAAGGCGTCGCCTCCGCCGAGGACATCGACCGGGCCATGGTCCTGGGCGCCAACCATCCCATCGGGCCCCTGGCCCTGGCCGACCTGGTGGGGCTGGACACGCTTCTCTTTGTCCTGGAGACGCTGCACCAGGAGACGGGCGATCCCAAGTACAGACCCGCACCCCTCTTGCGCAAGCTCGTGCGCGCGGGCCGCTTGGGACGCAAAACCGGCCGGGGCTTCTTCGAATACCCTGCTTAACCACGGCGCTCCCCCGCGATAGCCGCCGCCTTTCAGGCCAGGGCCGCTGCCGCGTCGGCGGCCCTGGCCATGGCCTGGGCCTCGGCCTGGGCCCGCATGACGGCCGCAGCCAGCGTCAGCGTGACCCGCCGCCGGCCGATGGACCCGAGCACCCCCATGCGCACCAGCATGCGCAAAGGCTCGCGCCCAATGCCGCCGATATAAAGCACGCGCCCTTCCCGGTGCAGCTCTTCCGCCAGGCGGCCCACCATCAGCGCGCCGGACTCGTCCACGGTGGAAACCCCGGTAAAGTCCAGCACCAGCACCCGGGCAGGCATCCTCGACAGCCGTTCCCGCAGCCGCTCCACGCCCACAAACAATAGCGGCCCCTCCACCGCCACCACCTGGACGTCGGGATGCACCGGCAGGGAACCCTGCCGCCCCCGCTCCGCCCAGCCCATGACAGCATTCATGGCCCGGGTGCGCACCTGCGGGTTGGCCAGCTCCACCACAGCAAACACCATGGCCAGCGCCACCCCGGCCGCCACCGCGATGGTCAGGTCTTGGACGACGGTGAGGACCATGGTGGCGATGAGCGTCACCCCGTACGTCCAGCGGGCCCGGGGAATGAGCCGCAAGCCTTCCAGGTCCGCCATACGCACCGCTGTGATCATCAGGATAGCCGCCAGGGACGCCAGCGGGATCCGGGAAGCCCACGGGCCAAGCACATACACGAGCACAAACAGGAAAACGGCGTGCAGCATGCCCGCTAGCCGCGTCCGCGCGCCGCTTTTCACGTTGACCGCCGTCCGGGCGATGGCGCCCGTCACCGGCACACCGCCCACAAGGGCCGCCACCAGATTGCCGATGCCTTGGCCGATGAGCTCCCGGTTTCCGTTATGCCGCTGCCCGCTCATCACGTCGGCCACCTCGGCCGAAAGGAGCGCTTCGATGCTGCCCAGCAGGCAGATGGTTAGTGCCGGCTTCAAGAGCTCGCCCCACAGACTTGCGTCCGGCCACGGCAGCGCGACCTGGGGCAACCCCGTGGGCAGCTCGCCGACGATGTGAGGGGTGTGGATCAGCACCTCATTGACGAGGACGCCAGCCAAAAGACCCCAGATGGCAGGCGGTATCGTCCGCCGGAACCAGCGCAGGGCAGCCAACATCCCGGCTGCCGTCGCCGCGGCGACGATGGGCTCCTGCCACGCGTCCTCCACCTGCGACAGGAAGATCAAGACGGCGATCCCGTTGGTAAAGCCGGCGATGACCGCATGGGGAAGGAACTTGACGAAATTACCCAGCCGCAAGAAGCCCAGCGCAATTTGCATCACGCCGGCCATCGCGCCCGCAGCCAGCATGCCTTCTACGCCGTGGCGGTTGACAATGTCCACCAGCACCACCGTCATCGCGCCGGTGGGGCCGCTGACATTGAGCTGGCTCCCGCCAAACAGCGAGGTGAAAAATCCTGCGAAAATCGCCGAATACAGCCCGGCCGCAGGCCCGGCGCCGCTCGCGATGCCAAAAGCCAGGGCCAAGGGCAGCGCCACCAGGGCCACGGTGAAGCCCGCCAAAACGTCTCCCCGTAAACGCCGCCACACGTCGCCGCGCCATCTTCTCCACAACCCGCCGCTCGCCAACGCCATCCCCTTCTTCCCCATGGCTGCCTCCCCACATGGTCTTTGCCGCTGTGAAACCCGGATGAAAAACAAAAAAGCGCATGCCCGGCCAGCGGCGTGCGCTGGCCGACCATCCGCTTGGTGCACTCCTGCGGGGTTAGCTGACGGGCTCGGGCGCCAAGCTGCCCTACCCGGCTGCCGCCGGGATTCACCCCAGAAATCTTGGGTCCCCCGCGCCCAGACATGGGCTTCGGAGCAACAAACTGTTTCGCGTCCCGCCGTGGATCGCCTTCACCGGACGCAAACTCAAAGCCCGGCTACAGGAGCCGCCACTGCCGCAAGCGCTCCAACACCTCCGGGGGTTCGCTGGTCCAGTCGCGCTTCTCGTGCAGCCGGCCGCTGCGCTTGAGGTAGGCGATGTGCAAGGCCCGGATAGTGGCCCGGTCTACCCCGGCGGCCGCGAGGGCGTGGGCGACCATCTCCCAAGGCTCCTTCCACCCGGAGCGCTGCAGCGGTCCCGCGAGCTCCTGGAACCGCTGCATGACCTTATCCCGCATGCCCTCGCCCAAGTAATCGTTGACGACCGCCATCGCGTGGCCGTACTGCTCGGCCCGCCGGTAAAGATCCCACATGCCGCCAAGCCCGCCGCTCACCGCTACCCCAGCACCCCGTCACGTTGGTCGGCAACCCGCTCGGAGAAAACCCAGGTGGGCGGGCGCCCTCAATGGGCGCCCTGCCCGTTCCACAGCTTGCGCAACACCGTCTGCAGGATGCCGCCGTTGCGGTAGTACTCCACTTCCACCGGCGTGTCGATGCGGGCGATGGTCCGGAACGTGAACTCCGACCCATCAGGCCGCACGGCCCGCACGACCACTTCCTGCCGCGGCCGCAAGTCCCGCAGGCCTTCGATGTGGAACACTTCTTCGCCGGTCAGGCCCAGCGTCTTGCGGCCCTCACCGGGCATGAACTGGAGCGGCAGCACGCCCATGCCCACCAGGTTGCTGCGGTGGATGCGCTCAAAGCTCTCCGCGATCACGGCCCGCACGCCCAGCAGGAACGAGCCCTTAGCGGCCCAGTCGCGCGAGCTGCCCGTCCCGTACTCCTGGCCGGCGATGACGAGGACGGGGATCCCCGCCTCCTTGTACTTCATGGCCGCGTCGTAGACGGTCATGATCTCGCCGGTGGGGAGATACCGGGTCCAGCCGCCCTCCTTGCCCGGCACCAGCTCGTTGCGAAGCCGGATGTTGGCGAAGGTGCCCCGCATCATGACCTCATGGTTGCCCCGGCGCGAGCCGTAGGAGTTGAAGTCCCGGGGCGCCACGCCCCGCTCCTGCAGGTAGCGGCCCGCGGGGCTGTCGGCGGGGAAGGAGCCGGCCGGCGAGATGTGGTCGGTGGTGATGGAGTCGCCAAGCATCACCAAGACCCGGGCCCCCGTAATATCCTCGATGTCGCCGACCTCCGCCGTCATGTCGGCGAAGAAGGGCGGCTCCTGCACGTATGTCGAGTTGGGATCCCACTCGTACAGGTCGCCCTCCGGCACCGGCAGGCTCTGCCACCGCTCGTCGCCGTCGAACACCGACGCGTACCGCTCCCGGAACATCTCGGGCCGCAGCGCCTGGGCGATGGTGTCCCGGATCTCCTCCTGGGACGGCCAGATGTCCTTGAGGTACACCGGCCGCCCTTCCCGGTCGTACCCGATGGGATCCTTGGTCAGATCGATGTCGACCGTGCCGGCTAAAGCATAGGCCACGACCAGGATCGGCGACGCCAGGTAGTTGGCCTTGACCAGCGGGTTGATGCGGCCCTCGAAGTTGCGGTTGCCGCTGAGCACCGCCGCGGTGACCAGGTCCCGCTCCTTGATGGCCTC
>PKQR01000042.1 GCA_017578085.1 Bacillota bacterium | reverse complement strand
GCCGGGCGGACGCGCTGGCCGCGGAGTTGCGCGCCCGCGGGTTCGAAGTGTTTGTGTCCGGCCAGCCGCCGCACCGGGTGCAGGTGGGAGCCTTCTCCCAGGAGTCGCGGGCCCGGGCCACCGCCGACAACCTGCGGGCCCTGGGCTATGAGGCCATCGTCATTCCGCCCGGATAACCCTATACCGAGTTCAGGTAATCCGCCATCCCGTCACCGTCGGGGCAACCGGCCTTCGGTGATCCCACTCCCAGCCACCGGGGCGTGAGCGGGCTCTGGCATGCCCTGGCTGGCCGCCGTGAGCGCAACGGGTGAGGCCATCTCCCACCGCCGCATAGGGAGCATCCATTGCCCATAGGATCCTCCTTGCGGTCGTCGACCAGGCGGGGGGAATGGCCATGGGGCGCTTCGCTTCCGGCAGGCGCCTGCGGCGCGAGCCCAACCGGGAGCTCTTGCGCTTGAGCCTAGTGGCTCTATTTCTTTTGGGCCTTTGGGTGTGGCTGCGCTGGCGCGCGCCCGAACCCGTGATCGCGGTGTGGGACGCGGGCGCAGGCCGCGTGGTGGAAATGGGACTGGAGGAATACGTGCGCGGGGTGGTGGCGGCGGAGGTTCCGGCCGACTTTCACCTGGAAGCCCTCAAGGCCCAGGCGGTGGCCGCCCGCACCTACGCGTTAAGGCGGGTCGAGCGCAACGAGCGCGTGCCCGACAGGCCGGAAGCCCACGTCACGTCCGACTTCAGGCGGCACCAGGCGTGGATGTCCCAAGAGGCTTTCGTGGAGAGGTGGGGGCCGCTTGAGGGCATGCAGCGCTGGGCGCGGGTGGCGCTGGCGGTGGAAGCCACCCGGGGGCTGATCCTGACGTACCGGGGGGAACCCATCGAGGCCTTGTACCACTCGACCAGCGGGGGGCACACCGAGGACGCCCATCGCTACTTCGCCGGCAGCCAGCCTTACCTGGTGGGCGTGTCGGACCCGTGGGGAGACCACTCGCCGGTGCACGAAAGCGTGGCGCGGCTGCCCCTGGCGCAGGTGCTGGAGCGCCTGGGAGGCGGGGCTGGATCCGCCGGAGAACCGGTTTCCGTATTGAGCCGCACGCCGTCGGGGCGGGCGGAGACCGTGGCGGTGGCGGGGCGCGTGTTCACGGGTCGCCAGGTGCGGGAAGCACTGGGGTTGCGTTCGAGCTGGTTTGAGGTGGCGGTGGAAGGCGAGGAAGTCGTCTTTCACGTGCGGGGCAGCGGCCACGGCGTGGGAATGCCCCAATACGGTGCAGACGGCATGGCCAGGGCGGGGTTCGGCTTCGAAGACATCCTGGCCTACTACTACCCGGGCACGGAGTTGGTGCGGCGGTATTGATTTGTGCAGTTCACCGGGATGGTGTACACTTGAAAGGAAGTTGAACCGCCCGACATGGAGGGATCCCCATGCCCACCAAAGAGGAAATCCTCGAGGCCCTGCGGGATGTGCAGGACCCTGAGATTCACAAGAGCATCGTCGACCTCAATATGGTGCGGGACATCCGCGTCTGCGGGGGTCACGTGAGCGTCACCGTCGCGCTCACGATCCGGGGCTGCCCGTTGCGGGATGAGTTCCAGCGCATGATTACGGCACGCCTTTTGCAGCTGCCAGGCGTCGACCATGTGGACGTGAAGCTCACGGAGATGACGCCCGAGGAGCGGCAAGCGCTGTTTGGCGGCGACAAGCTGCAGAAGGTGCCGATCCTGTCGCCCGATTCGCCTACGCAGGTCATTGGGGTCGCGAGCGGCAAGGGCGGCGTGGGCAAGTCCACGGTGACCGTCAACCTGGCGGCGGCGCTGCGGCGCATGGGCTATGCCGTAGGCGTCTTGGACGCGGACATCTATGGCTTCAGCGTCCCCCGCATGCTGGGCCTGGACGGGAAACCGACGGCCATCGAGGGCAAGATTATGCCCATGCCGGCCTACGGGCTCAAGGTCATCTCCATGGGCAACTTCGTCGACAACAACCAGCCCGTGATCTGGCGCGGCCCGATGCTGGGCAAGGTGCTGCAGCAGTTCCTGACGGACGTCTTGTGGGGCGACCTGGACTACCTGCTCTTGGACTTGCCGCCCGGCACGGGCGACGTGGCCCTCGACGTGGCCCGGATGATTCCAAAGAGCAACATCTTGGTGGTCACCACGCCGCAGACGGTGGCGTCGGGCGTCGCCAGCCGCGCCGCGCACATGGCCACCAAGGCGAACCAGAAGCTCATCGGCGTAGTCGAGAACATGTCGCACTTCGTTTGCCCGGACTGCGGCAAGGCGACGCCCATTTTTGGCGAGGGCGGCGGCAAGGCCCTGGCCGACGAGCTGGGCGTTGAACTCCTGGCCCAGATCCCGCTTACCTTGGCGCTGCGGGAAGGCAGCGACCGGGGCAAGCCCATCGTGTTCCAGGAAGGGACCGAGAACGATCCGGCGCGGCAAGCCATCGAGGCGTTGGCGCAGAAGGTTGCCGCCCTGTGCCCGGTGCCTGTGCATAACTAGCTGACCCGAGATGCAAGCCGTGGAGGAGCAGGCAAGGAGGAGTTTCGCATGGCTGTGCGCGTACGCGTACCTGTGCTCTTGCGCAATTTGACCGGCGGCCAGGCGGAAGTGGCGGTGGAAGGCAGCACCGTCGCGGAAGTCTTGGCGGCGCTGGAAAGCCGCTATCCCGGCGTGCGGGCGCGGCTTTACGACGAGCAGGGTGCCTTGCGCCGGTACGTCAACATCTATGTGAACGATAAGGATATCCGCACCTTGGGCGGCGAAGCGACCCCGGTCAAGGACGGCGACGAGCTGGCTATCGTGCCCGCCATCGCCGGCGGACGCTGACGGCCCTGGCGCTGCCCAGGCCGAAACGTGGCCGGTCAGGCGCCCGCCCCCGCACGCCCTGGGCCCCCTCACCGTACACTGGGAGGGTGTGAAGCACTGGACGGCGGAGGGCGGGCGTCATGTCTTTTTTGGGTGCACCCCATGGTGGACTGTTGGTGGACCGGGAGCTGGCAGGCGAGGCGCGCGAGGAATGGCTCGGGCGGGCGAAGGAGTGGCCCGTGCTGCCGGTGGGCCGCCGCACGCTCTCGGATCTCTTGTGCTTGGCGACGGGGGTATACAGCCCCCTCACCGGGTTTATGACCCGGCACGACTACTGGCGGGTTTTGGACGAAATGCGCCTCGCCTCGGGTCTCGTGTGGAGCCTTCCCATCGTTCTCCCCGTGCCCGAGGACACAGCGGGTTCGTTTAGGGAAGGGCAGTGGGTGGCGCTGGTGGACGAAGGGGGACAGCCGGTCGCGGCGCTCCGCGTCGAGGACCGGTTTCGTCGGGACCCGGTCTATGAGGCGCGGCAGGTGTTTGGCACCAGCGACCCCCGGCATCCCGGCGTGGCGCGGCTTTTGCAGGAGCCGCGGGTGCTGGTGGGGGGAACCGTTTGGCTGCTCAACCGGCCGGAGCTGGCCCAGGAAGAGGGCCAGTACGTCCTGGATCCCAGGGTCACCCGGGCGGTCTTTGCCGAGCGCGGTTGGCGCCGGGTCGTCGGGTTTCAAACCCGTAACCCCATCCACCGGGCCCATGAGTACATCCTCAAGTGCGCGCTGGAGATCGTCGACGGGCTCCTGCTGCACCCGCTGGTGGGCGAAACCAAGGCGGATGACGTGCCGGCCGCCGTGCGCCTCAAGAGCTACCGCGCCCTCATCGAGGGGTATTTCCCTGCCCAGCGGCTCGTCCTCGCCGCCTTCCCGGCGGCCATGCGCTACGCGGGGCCCCGGGAAGCCGTGTTTCACGCGCTGTGCCGCAAGAACTACGGCTGCACCCACTTCATCGTCGGGCGGGACCACGCAGGTGTCGGGAACTTTTACGGCACCTATGACGCGCAGCGCATCTTTGACCAGTTTGCCCCTGGGGAGCTGGGGATCACGCCCCTGTTTTTTGAGCACGCGTTCTATTGCCGCCGCTGCGGGAGCATGGCGACGGCCCGCACGTGCCCCCATGACCCGCAGGCACGGGTGACCCTTAGCGGGACGGCGGTGCGGGAGATGCTGCGCCGGGGCGAGGCGCCGCCCCCGGAGTTCACGCGCCCGGAGGTGGCGGCTGTGCTCATGCAGGCCATGGGCTGAAGGCCGTTACCTTGACTATCCCCATCGGAATGGTTAGGATGAGGGCAGGGAGGCGATGCCCGTGCCTGAGGATGTGCAGGTCCACCGGGAGCTGGACCTCAAGGGTGAGGTCTGCCCGTATACCTTTGTCAAGAGCAAGCTGATCCTGGAAACGATGGCTCCGGGCGAGGTGCTGCGCGTCATCGTCGACTACCCGCCCGCCACGGGCAACGTGCCCCGCAGCATGGAGAGCGAGGGCCATAAGGTGCTGGCGGTCAATCCCGCCGGCGACGGCGTGTGGGAAATCATCGTGCGCAAGAAGGACTAGGAGGCGGCGCCGTGTTCCGCTTTACCGAGGAGGAAATCCGCCGCTACAGCCGCAACATCATTCTCCAGGAAGTCGGCGGGATCGGGCAGCAAAAGCTTAAGGACGCCAAGGTCCTGGTGGTCGGCGCAGGAGGCTTGGGCTCGCCGGCCGCCTTTTATTTGGCCGCGGCGGGCGTGGGCACCATCGGCATCGTGGACGATGACGTGGTGGACTTGTCCAACCTGCAGCGACAAATCCTGCACCGCACGGAAGACGTGGGGACGCCCAAAGTGGATTCAGCCGCCCGGGCGCTCTCCGCACTCAATCCCGGCGTGCAGGTCAAAACGTACCGGACGAGACTTGGCGCCGGCAACGTGATGGACATCATCCGCGAATACGACGTCATCGTGGACGGGGTGGACAATTTCTCCACCCGCTATCTCCTCAACGACGCGTGCGTCATGGCCGGCAAGCCGCTGGTGGATGCGGGGATCCTGCGCTGGGACGGCATGATGATGACCATTAAGCCCCGCGAAGGCCCGTGCTACCGGTGCATTTTCCCCGAACCCCCGCCGCCGGGGGTGATCCCCAGCTGCCAGGAGGCTGGTGTCATCGGCGCCATTGCAGGGGTTATGGGGACACTGCAAGCGCTGGAGGCCATCAAACTGATCCTTGGCGTTGGGGAAACCCTGACTGGCCGGCTGCTGTTGTTTGACGCGCTGGAAGGGCGGTTTCGCCAGGTAAACGCGGCGCGGGATCCCAACTGCCCGGTTTGCGGGGATCATCCCACCATCACCGAACTGGTCGAATACGATCTGGCCTGCGACCTCCCGTTTGGGGTGGCGGCCGGGTCCGCCGAAAGGAAGATCGAGCAGTGACCGACTCCAACCACGCCGCGCTGCCGGAGGGCCGCTGGCGGGCGCCGGACGTCCTGCACATCGTCGGCGGGACGCCCCTCGTGCGCCTCAACCGGGTGGTGCCCCCGGAGGCGGCGGAAGTCTGGGCGAAGCTGGAATCCCTTAATCCCGCCGGCAGCGTCAAAGACCGCATCGCCAAGGCGATGATCGCCGCAGCGGAAAGGGAGGGCAAGCTGCGGCCGGGCGGCGTCATCGTGGAGCCGACCAGCGGCAACACGGGGATCGGCCTGGCCATGGTGGCCGCGGCCCGGGGCTACCGGCTAATCCTGACGATGCCCGACACGATGAGCGTCGAGCGGCGCAACCTGCTGCGCACCTACGGCGCAGAACTGGTGCTGACGCCCGGCGCTGAAGGGATGCGGGGCGCCGTCGCCAAAGCCCACGAGCTCCTGGCGGAGCTGCCGGGGGCCTTTATGCCGCAGCAGTTTGAGAACCCGGCCAACCCCGAGATCCACCGGCGCACCACGGCCGTGGAGATTCTCAGCCAAACGCAGGGCAAGGTGGACGCCTTTGTGGCGGGCGTCGGCACAGGCGGCACCATCACCGGCGTCGGTGAAGTGCTCAAGCGCGAGATCCCCGGGGTCCGGATCGTGGCCGTGGAGCCGGCCGCCTCGCCGCTGCTCTCCGGCGGGCAGCCGGGGCCCCACCGCATTCAGGGCATCGGCGCCAACTTCATCCCCAAGGTGCTCAACCGGGCCATCCTCGACGAGGTCATCCCCGTGACCGACAACGACGCGTACGCGATGATGGCCCGCCTGGCCCGGGAGGAGGGGCTGCTGGTGGGCAGCTCGGCCGGTGCGGCGGTACATGCGGCCATCCAGGTGGCCCTGCGCCTCGGCCCAGGCAAGCGGGTCGTGACGGTGCTGCCGGACACCGGCGAGCGCTACTTGAGCATGACCGTCCAGGCGTTGGCGGCCGAAACCCACCCGGTGGCGACGCGCGGCAGCTGACGGGCGGATTGGACCCGATCAGTATCAGTTGGCGGGCGCCTGGGCCGGCCGCCACCCCAGAGGTCAAAAAACCCCTCGCATCGCGGTACGTCCGCGGCAAATCCGCTGTGCTATAATCGTCCCATGGACAAGCCGATTATCCTTGCTTCCGCGTCCCCTCGCCGGCAGCAGCTGCTGGCCGAGACAGGCCTCCCGTTCACGGTGGCGGTTTCCGAAGTCGATGAAGAGGCGATCAACAGCGGTTCGCCCAGGGAGATCGCGGAGCAGCGCGCCCTGCACAAGGCGCGGGCCGTGGCCAAGACGCTTCCCGGCGGCCTTGTCATCGGGGCCGATACCATCGTGCTCTGCCAAGGCCAGGTGCTGGGCAAGCCTAAGGACACGGCTGACGCCAAGCGCCTGCTTTCGCTCTTGTCGGGCAGGAGCCACCGGGTGATTACAGGGGTATGCGTCCTTGAGGCCCCTGACGGCCGGTGCCTCGTGGCTTCGGCTTGCACCAAGGTCATCTTCCGGCGGCTTTCCCCTGAGGAGATCGACCGCTACGTGGCCACGGGTGAGCCCATGGACAAGGCCGGCGCCTACGGCATCCAGGGCAAAGGGGCGCTCCTGGTGGAGCGTATCGTGGGCGACTACTTCAACGTGGTTGGGTTGCCGTTAACGCTTTTGGCTCGTCTGTTGAAGGAGTTTGGTGTGCACATGCTGTGACAGGGGGTGGCACCGGTGGCCCGAGCGCTGGGTCCGGTCGTCATGCGGGAGCTGCCCTGCCACGAGCGGCCGCGGGAACGGCTCCTGAACATGGGGGAGCGGAATCTCAGCACCCGGGAACTGCTGGCCATCTTGCTGCGGACGGGAACCGCCAGGGAATCGGCCCTCGCCCTCGCGGATCGGCTGCTGGCCCATGCGGGTTCGCTCAGGCGCCTGGCGGCCATGGGGGCCCATGAGCTCCTGGCCGTACCGGGTATCGGACCGGCCAAAGCCGCACAAGTTAAGGCGGCGCTGGAGCTTGCCCGCCGCCTGGCGCTGGAGCCCCACTACGACCGGTTTGCCGTGCGCCACCCCCGGGATGTGGCGGGTCTCTTGATGGGGGACATGCGGGATCTCGATCGCGAGGTGTTCAAGGTGCTCATGCTGGACACGAAGCACCGCATCATCGCCATCGAGACGCTGTCCGTGGGCGACCTTACGGGGACGCTCGTTCATCCCCGGGAGCTTTTCAAGGACGCCATGCGCCGCAACAGCGCCGCCGTCATCCTGGTGCACAACCATCCCAGCGGCGATCCGGAGCCGAGCCCTGATGATATTGATCTAACCCGGCGCCTGGTTGCAGGTGGGCGCTTGCTGGGCATAGAAGTGCTGGACCACATCATAATCGGAGACAATCGCTACGTCAGCCTAAAGGAACGCGGCTTTGTGGACGCGCCTTAAGGTCTGAAAGGAGAAGGTGTAAAGGATGTTCGGCGGCTTCGGGCGCGACATGGGCATCGATCTGGGCACGGCCAACACGCTCGTCTACGTCAAGGGCAAGGGCATTGTGGTGCAGGAGCCTTCCGTCGTGGCCATCGACGTGGAAACGAAGCAGGTGCTGGCTGTCGGCGAGGAGGCCAAGCGCATGGTGGGGCGGACGCCGGGCAGCATCGTGGCCGTGCGTCCGCTTCAGGACGGCGTCATCGCCGACTTTGACGTCACCGAGCGCATGCTGCGCCACTTCATCAGCGTCGCCAACCGGCGCATCGGCTTCTTCCGCCCGCGGGTCGTCATTGCGGTGCCCTCCGGCGTCACGGACGTCGAGAAGCGGGCCGTCATCGATGCGACGCTGTCGGCCGGCGCCAAGGACTGCCGCCTCATCGAGGAGCCGATGGCGGCCGCCATCGGGGCCGGGCTGCCGGTGCAGGAGCCCTCGGGCAGCATGGTCGTGGACATTGGCGGCGGCACGACTGAGGTGGCGGTCATCTCCCTGGGCGGCATCGTGACGCACCGCTCGGTGCGGGTCGGCGGCGATGAGTTGGATCAAGCCATTGTTCAGCATGTACGACGCAACTACAACCTGCTCATCGGCGAACGGACGGCCGAAGAGGTCAAGCATACCATCGGTTCGGCCTATCCCATGGACGATGAGGACGAGCTCACCATGAACGTGCGCGGCCGCGACCTGGTGACGGGCTTGCCCAAGACCGTCACGCTGACCGCCGCGGAAGTGCGGGAAGCTATGTCCGAACCAATCGCCGCCATCGTGGACGCGGTGCGGGTGACCCTCGAACGCACCCCGCCCGAGTTGGCCGCGGACTTGATGGAGCGGGGCATTATGCTGGCCGGCGGCGGGGCGCTGGTGCGCGGCATGGACAAGCTCCTCGCGGAGCAAACGGGCATGCCGATACATATAGCGGACGATCCCCTGACCTGCGTCGTGCGGGGTACCGGCGCTGTGCTGGAGCACCTCGATCTCCTGCAGAGGATCGCGATTGCTTCGAGGAAGGTCGTCGGCTGAAAGGGTGACAGGGCGTGCGCGGCTGGGCCGTCGTGGTGGTGGCCGGGCTGGTGATGTTTTCGCTCGTCTCGGCCATCTTTCTCACCTCCCGGGCGCGCGACGGCGTGACATGGGTCGAGGGGGCGTTGCGGGACGGGCTCGCCCCGCTCATGCAGGCCGCAAACCGCCTGAGCCGCACGGTCACTGGCCTTTGGACGACGGCCGCCGGCTTGCGCCACGCCCACGAGGAAAACGAGCGCCTGCGGGCGGAGCTGGCGGCCCTACGGGAGGAAAACTATCGCCTGCAGGAGTACAGGCGGGAGAATGAGGCGCTCCGGGCCGTCCTGGGGCTGACTTTGCAGCTGCCCGCGCCCACGATAAGCGCCGAAGTGATCGCGCGCCCCCTCAACAACTGGTGGAGTGTGCTCATCATCAACAAGGGCAGCCGCGACGGTGTGGAGCCGCTGATGGGTGTCGTGTCCCCGGACGGGGTCGTGGGCCACGTCCGCTCCGTCAACTACCTGACCTCAGAAGTCATCCTGCTTACCGACCCCCGCAGCGCGGTAGGCGGCATCGTGCAGCGGACGGGCCAGCCGGTCTTGGTCGAAGGCTTCGGCTACCCCGGGACCCATTTGCGCCTGCGCCCGCTGGTGGCCGCCGCCGACATCCAACCGGGGGACATCATCGTCACGTCGGGCATGAGCCAGCTGTTTGACAAAGGGATTCCCATCGGCAAGGTAGACGAGGTGGACGTCGGGCCCTACGGCATGTCCGTCGAGGCCACGGTGCGGCCGTTTGTGGACTTCGGGAAGCTGGAGTTTGTGACGGTGCTGGGTTTGCGGCCCGAAACGAAGGCCCAGGCGCAGGCCGACGGCGAGGCGCCGGCGGGGGCCGGCCGGCGGTGAGGCCGGAGCGCTCCGGGCGCCGCTGGCTGGCGCTGGTGGCGGTCGTACTGGGTTTATTGGTGGTCCAGCTCGCGGGTTTCGCCCATATGCCACTTTTTGGCGTACGGCCGGAGCTCCTGCTCGTCTTCGTCCTCGGTGTGGCCCTGCAACGGGGGGCGAGCGAGGGGCTGGTCGTGGGCATGCTGACCGGGTTTCTCGCCGATCTCGTGGGGGGCTACCTGGTGGGGCTTTCGGCCGTCAGCTACGGCGCCGCCGGCTGGGCGGCCGGCTTCATCGGCGACCGCGTGTATCCCGACCGGGGCCTGGTGGTGCTGGCCATCGTGGCAGGCGGCACCATCCTCAGCCAACTCGTATATGTGGCCGGGGCGTCCGCCTTCGGCTTGCCGTGGCCGCCCGTCGACGGCTTGGTGAGGGTGACGTTGGCTCTGACCGGGTACCACCTGCTCTTGGTGCCCGTTGTGTATCCCATCGCCCGTTGGGCCGCAGGGGTGCTCGCGGCCCGCAGCGGCGACGCCGGCCTTGAGGCTTGAGGAGGGCGAATGTGGCCGAACCGGAACTGCAGCGCCGCACACGCCGCATGGGCCTGGTGCTTCTGCTGGTGCTGCTGTTGCTCGCGGGCCGCATGTGGCAGCTGCAGATCGTCCATGGGGAGCACTACGCCGCGCTGGCGGACGGGAACCGCATGCGCCGGCTCTCCATCCCTGCGCCCCGGGGCGTGATCCGCGACCGCGAGGGCCGCGTCCTGGCCGACAACCGGCTGGCGTTTACGGTGTCCATCGTGCCCGGTGGACTGGTGGATAACCGGGAGGCGGTCGTTGAGCGCTTGAGCCGGATCTTGGGCCGCAGCCCTGCGGAGATCGAAGCGGCCTTGCAGGCGGACCAGCGGGCGTATCCTTATGAACCGCTGCGGGTGGCGCGGGACGTACCGCCCGAGGTAGCGGTCGCGGTAGAAGAGCAGCGGATGGACCTGCCGGGCGTGATGGTGGAGCAGGAGCCCATCCGGCGTTATCCCGCGGGCAGCACCGCCTCGCATGTACTGGGCTACCTCCAGCTCGCGTCCCCGGAGGACCTGGCGGCCTACCAAGGGTACCGGCCCAGCGACCTGGTGGGCCGGATAGGCATCGAGCGGGCGTATGAAGAGCACCTGCGGGGCGAGCGGGGCTTTCAACAGGTGGAGGTCAACGCCCTCAGCCGTCCCATCCGGGTCCTGGGGTCGGTGCCGCCGGTGCCCGGCAACGACCTGGTGCTGACGGTGGACGCGGAGCTGCAGCGGGCGGCCACGGAAGCCGTGGCCGAACAGCTGGAGCGCTTGAAGCGGGAGCCGGGCCGGCTGGGCCCGCCAGGCGGCGGGGCGGTTGTGGTGCTGGACGTCAAAACCGGTGCCGTCCTGGCGCTGGTGAGCTACCCGGAGTATGACCCCAACATGTTCCTGACCGGCGACCGGGGCGCGTATTTCGCACAGCTCGAAAGGGACCCGCTCTCGCCCCTTTTCAACCGGGCGATCCAGGGTGTCTACGCGCCGGGGTCGTCCTTTAAGCCGGTTACCCTATTGGCGGCGTTGGAGCGGCGGGTAACGACGCCCGATGAAGTCTATGTGGCCACCGGCGTGGTGGACGTCGGCGGCCGCCTATTTCGCGATTGGACCGTAACCCGTGGCTTGCCGCCCGCGGGTCCGGTTGACGCGGTGACGGCCATGGAGCGGTCCGTCAACGACTACTTCTACGTGATGGGTTCGCGGGCCGGGATCCAGGCCATCGCCGCGACGGCGCGCGCCTTGGGCCTTGGCAGGTCCACGGGCCTCGACATCCGGCCGCAGGACGCCGCCGGCCTCGTCCCCGATCCCGCGTGGAAGCGGGCGGCCCACGGGGAGCTCTGGTACCCGGGCGACACGGCCAACGTTTCCATCGGGCAAGGCTTCTTGCAGGTGACGCCGCTGCAGCTTGCGGTCATGTACGCGGGGCTGGCCAACCGGGGAGCGGTTTACGAACCTTACCTGGTCCAGGCCATCATCTCGCCCTCCGGCGAGGAAATCTACCGGCGCGAGCCGCGGCTTTTGAGCTACCTGGAAGCGTCGCCGGCCAGCTGGAACACGGTGCACCGGAGCCTGCTGGCGGTAACTTCCGGCGAGCGGGGCACGGCGCGGTCGGCTTTTGAGCGGTTCCCCATCCCGGTCGCGGGCAAGACGGGTTCGGCCCAGGTGGCGCCCAGACGGGACACCCACGCCTGGTTCGCCGCCTACGCGCCCGCCGACAACCCCGAGGTGGCGGTCGCGGTGCTTCTGGAGTACGGCGGAGGCGGCGGGGCCGCGGCGGCGCCGGTGGCGTGTCGGGTGCTGGCGGCCTACTTCCACCTGGAAGGAGACGTTTGCCCGTAAGCGGGAACGTTTTTTCCCGAGAAGAAGGAAGGGTTCCCCCGGCAGCGAAGGTTGTACCAAAATCCGCCGGGTGCGGTTGGTTGGAGGACGGCCATGCAGGGCAAGGAAGCCGTCGTGTTTAAGGGGAGCCGGGCCGGCATCTCGGTCCAGGTCGACCCCGAAGCGCCCTTCGGCGCCGTAGTGGAAGAGCTGCGGCGCAAGCTCTCGGCGGCGGAGAACTTCTTTCAAGGAGCGACCGTCCGCATCGAGCTGGGCAACCGCCAACCCGACGCTGTCGAGCAGCGGGTGCTGCGGGAGCTCATCGAGGCGCACGGGCTGACCGTGGTGGACGACGATCCCGCTGCGGTCAAACGCGTGTCCAACGGCAAGCCAAGGCGTACCGCGACGGAAGCCCCGGCGTCCAGTGGCCGCGGCGCACTCGAGCCAGCCGGGGAGCCGTGCCTTTTGGTGCGGCGCACGCTGCGATCGGGGCAGCGGCTCGAGTTTGACGGTTCCGTCGTGATACTTGGGGATGTGAACCCGGGGGCGGTCGTCGTCTGCACAGGGGATGTGATCGTGATGGGTGCGTTGCGCGGCGTGGTGCACGCCGGGGCGCGGGGCAACACCGACGCTCGCGTCATCGCCTTGCGGCTCCAGCCGACGCAGCTGCGCATCGCCCATTATATTTCCCGGTCGCCCGACGGCCAGATGCCCGGGCCCAGCGGGCCCGAGGTGGCGCTGGTGCAGGACGAGCGCATCCAAATCGAGGCTTACGTGCCGTGACCGCAGCGAGTTGAGGAGGTTCGTGGCCCATGGCGGGGAGAGTTATCGTGATTACCAGCGGTAAAGGCGGGGTCGGCAAGACGACCACCACGGCCAATCTTGGCGCCGGTCTGGCCATGCTGGGGCGCCGGGTTTGCCTGGTCGATGCCGATATCGGCCTGCGCAACCTGGACGTGGTCATGGGGCTGGAAAACCGGATCGTCTATGACCTGGTGGAAGTCATCGAAGGGCACGCCCGGCTGCGCAACGCCCTGATCAAGGACAAGCGGCTGGAGGGGCTGTACCTTTTGCCCGCGGCCCAGACGCGGGAAAAGGATGCGGTGACGCCGGAGCAGATGAAGGCGTTGTGCGCTCAGTTGGCAGAAGAGTTTGACTACGTGCTGGTGGATTCGCCCGCCGGCATCGAGCACGGTTTCCGCAACGCCATCGCCGGTGCCCATGAGGCCATCATCGTCACGACCCCCGAGGTCGCGGCGGTGCGGGACGCGGACCGCATCACGGGGCTGCTGGAAGCTCATGAACTGTCCAACCCCAAGCTCATCATCAACCGGATCCGCCCCCAGATGGTGCGCCGGGGGGACATGCTGGACATCGAAGACGTGATCGAGATTCTCGCCATCGAGCTGCTCGGGGTCATCCCCGATGACGAGTCCATCATCGTGGCCACCAACCGCGGCGAGCCCGTGGTGCTTAGCGGCCACACCAAGGCGGCCCAGGCTTACCGCAACATCGTACGCCGCATCGAGGGCGAAGAGGTGCCCTTCTTGCAGCTCGAGGATGACGGCTGGGTAAACCGCCTGCGCAACTTTGTCGGGTTTGGCCGTAAGAAGGTGCGCGGCGCCTGAGGGCGACGGGCAGCCTGAGGAGGGGACGCGCATGCGGGATTTTTTCACGCGGTTCTTTCGGGGCGAGGATCAAAGTAAGCATGTGGCGAAGGAACGCCTCCGGCTCGTGCTGGTTCAGGACCGGACGTCGCTCTCTGCCCAGGCACTGGAAGCGCTCAAGGAAGATTTGATCGCGGTCATCTCCAAGTACTTGGAAATCGACGAAAGCGGCCCCGAAGTGGTGTTCGAGCGCGATGGGGAATCCGTCGCCCTGGTGGCTACCATCCCCGTGAAGCGGACCGCGGGTGTGGCGCGTGCGGGCCGCTAGGATGGGGTAAGCTGCCTCTGAAATGGATCGCCGGTGGTTGCGCAACCTGGACTTTGTCCTTTTGTCCGCTGTCGTCCTCTTGCTCCTGTTCGGGCTTTTGGTCGTGTACAGCGCTACCCGCGGGCTGGCGGAAACCCGGGGTGATCCGTTCTACTATGTGAAACGGCAGTCCATGGCAGCGCTCTTGGGTTTCGCCGCTATGGCTGCCGTCCTGACCTTCGACTACCGTCACTTGGCCAAGCTGTCGCGCCTGTTTTACGTGGGCAGCCTGGCGCTTTTGGGCGCGGTGCTGGTGGTGGGCCGCGCCGGCGGGGGCGCCGAGCGCTGGCTATCCCTTGGCCCTTTGAACCTCCAGCCGTCCGAAGTGGCCAAGATCAGCCTCATTCTGGTCTTGGCCTGGGCGCTGTCCGAACGGGATCACGTCCAGGGCTGGCGGGGCATCTTTGTCGCCCTGGCGTGGCTTGCGCCCATGTGGGCGCTGATCCTTTTGCAGCCCGACTTGGGCACCGCCATGACCATGGCCGGCATGACGCTGGGCATCCTGTTCTTCGCCGGCGCTCCGGTGAAGCACCTGGCCCTGTTGACGACGGCCGGCTTGGGAGCCGCCGTGGGAGCGGTGGTGGGGTCCATCCAGGGATGGCTTCCCATCCTAAAGCCGTATCAGGTCAACCGGCTAATCGTGTTCTTTGATCCTTACCGCTACCGGCACGACGAAGGCTGGAACGTCATCCAGTCCATGATCGCCATCGGCTCCGGCAGCCTGTTTGGCAAGGGCCTGTTCGGAGGCTCCCAAACGCAGCTCAACTTCCTGCCTGCCAGGCACACGGACTTCATATTTTCTGTGATCGGCGAGGAGTTTGGTTTTGTGGGCGGCGTCTTTGTGCTGTTCCTGTTCGGTGTCATTTTTTGGCGGGGCGGCCGTATCTTGCTCCAGGCCAAGGACAGCATGGGAAGCCTCATCGTGGCGGGCGTGTTGTCTATGGTTTTCTGCCACGTCCTGATCAACATCGGCATGACCTTGGGGCTGATGCCCGTCACCGGTCTGCCGCTGCCCCTCATCAGCTACGGCGGCACCTCCGTCTTGACGACCCTCACGTCCATCGGCCTCGTGCTTA
>PKQR01000179.1 GCA_017578085.1 Bacillota bacterium | reverse complement strand
GGCGAGTACGCGCTGACCACTTTCACGCTGGAGCAGGCGGCGGCCGGCGATGGGACGACGCGGGTGACGCTGGTGGCCGGGACGCCCGTGGGCGGGTTCCAGCCGCCGCGACAGCAGGTGACGGTGCACCTGTACGCCCCGGGGCAGGTGCAGCAGGTGCTCGTCAACGGCCAGCGGACCCCGTGGACCCCGGGGCCCGCGGGCAGCGTCGTCGTGACCGTGCCGGCGCCCGGGGCGGCAGGATTCACGGTGGAAGCCACTGTGGCTGTGTGAATCTCAGGAGCTGCGCGGCAGGCCGTGCCAAGCGGCTGCCGCAAGACCAACGCATCGCCGTGGGCGTTGTCGGCGGTCGGGTAAGGAGGGAACGCGATGACGGAGAGCTTGAGCGTCGCCATTGCCCGTTATGTCACAGGTGTGAAACTGGAGCGGGTGCCCGAAGAAGTGGTCCGGGCCGCCTACCGGGCGGTGCTGGATTGGGCCGGATCGGTGCTGCGGGGCGGACGGGAGCTGCCGGCGGTGCTGGCGGCGGGCTTGGTCGAGCGCTGGCAGGGAGCGCCGGTGGCCACGGTGCTGCCCACGTGGCGGCGGACTTCGCCGCCGTGGGCAGCCCTGGTCAACGGGATGGCGGCCCACATCGTCGAGATGGACGACCTGCACCGGGCCTCCACCTTTCACCCGGCGGCGCCCATTATCTCAGCGGCGTTAGCGGCGGCCGAGGACGTGGGCGCCACGGCCAAGGAGTTCCTTGAGGCGGTGATCGTCGGCTACGACGTCGGGATCCGCATCGCGGAGGCCGTCAACCCGTCCCATTACCGCTTCTGGCACAATACTGGCACGTGCGGCACCTTCGGCGCCGCCGCAGCCGTCGCCAAGCTGCTGAAGCTGTCCGAGGAGCAGATCGTGCACGCCCTCGGCAGCGCCGGCACGCAGGCCGCGGCCTTGTGGGAGTTCATGCGGGATGGGGCCATGTCCAAGCCGCTGCACACGGGCAAGGCGGCCTTCAATGGCCTGCTCTCGGCATACCTGGCTCAAGGCGGCTTCACCGGCGCCACCCGCATCCTCGAAGGGGAGCAGGGCTTTTTCCGGGCCATGGCCGAGAACGCGGACCCAAGCAAGGTGACTGACGGGCTGGGCGAGCACTTCAAGATCGTCGAGAACGACTTCAAGCTCCACGCCTGCTGCGGCCATACGCACACCGCCATCGACCTGGCCATCGAGGCGGCCCGGGAGCTGGGCGTGCCGGCGGAGCAGGTGCGCCGCATCACCGTGGAAACCTACCGCGACGCCGTCCAGGTGGCCGGCAAGACCGACCCGCGGACAGTCTATGAGGCCAAGTTCAGCATCCCCTACTGCGTCGCCATCGGATGGATCCGAGGGCGGGCGTTCCTGGACGAGTTCACGCCGGAGCTGGTGGCCGACCCGCAGGTGCGGGCCTTGCTGGGGCGGGTGAGGCTGCAGGTAACCGACGAGATGAACGCCCGTTACCCGCAGGCGTGGCCGGCACGGTTGACCGTGGAAACCGCGGACGGGCGCGTGTGGACGAAGGAGGCCGATCACCCGCTGGGCAGCTGGCGCAACCCGGTGCCCGACACTGGATTGTGGGAGAAATTTGACGTCCTAGCGGCCGGCGGGACGCTGGACCCGGACAAGGTGGCGCTGGTGAAAGAGTTCATCCGCTCCCTGGAGCAACCGGCGGACGCACCGTTGGCTATTGGCCGCGCTGCTTAAGGGTGGCGCTTAGCCCCCAACAGGTGGCCCGGCGAAGATGGGAGGAATTGTTAGGCAAGGAGGCGATGGTCCAGTGGAATGGCCGGCGTATGAACGTTTGGAAGTGTCCCAGCTGGAGAACGTGGCGCTGGTGCGCATCAACCGCCCCGAAGCGGCCAACGCGCTGGATCGGCTTACCTTGACGGAGCTCCGGGACGCGGTGGTGCGGGCTGAGGGCGCCGAGGACGTGCGCGCCCTGGTGCTGACCGGTGCGGGGGAGCGAGTCTTTTGCGCGGGCGCCGACCTCAAGGAGCGGCGCGCCTGGAAAGGGCGCGAGTACGAGGCGCGGCGGCCCTTGATGGAGCTCTGGCGGTCGCTGGAGCGCTTTAGCAAACCGCTGGTCATGGCGGTCAACGGCCACGCGGCCGGGGGCGGGTTTGAGATGCTGTTCCTGGCCGACGCCGTGATCGCCAGCGAGCACGCCCAGTTTTGGCTGCCCGAGGTGCAGTGGGGCGGTATCCCCGGCGGCTGGGCCACGCAGTTCTTGCCGCGCCTGGTGGGGCCGGTGCGGGCCCGCTGGCTCATCCTCAGCGGCGAGCGGCTGTCGGCCGAGGAAGCCCGGGCGTGCCACATCGTCACGGAGGTTGTGCCCAAGGAACAGCTCTTGCAGCGTGCCCTGACCATCGCACGCCTTTTGGCCGAGCAGTCGCCGACGGCGGTGGCCCTGGCCAAGGAAGCCGTTCGCCAGGCGTTGTCGACGCCGCTCAGTGCGGGGGTGGAAATCGAGGACCGGCTGCTGCAGGTCGCCACCATGTCGCCTGAGCGGGAGACGTACCTGGCCAAGTTCTTTGGCCCGAAGGAGGAACGAGAAGCATAGCCCGCCGCCGAGGCGTGCTGCTCTTCATGGGGGATCGGGGAGTATTGCGCAGTTGGGGGGAAAGGAACGTGGCGCAAGACGGCGGCCTCTCCCGCGGGGCAAGGGTGTATGAGCTGGTGCGCGAGTGGATCGCCGTGGGCCAGCTGCGCCCAGGTGAGCGGCTGTCGGAGGAGGACTTGGCGCGGCGCACAGGCGTTAGCCGTACGCCGGTGCGGGAAGCGCTAAAGCGGCTGGAAGCCGAAGGTTTTGTGCAAGTCATCCCTTATCGGGGTGTGGTCGTCGCGGAGCCGTCGGTCGACGAGGTCGCGGACCTGTGCGTGGTGCGGGATGTCCTGGAGGAGCTTGCGGCCCGCCTGGCGGCCCAATCGGTGAGCGAAGTGGAACTCATGGCGCTGGAGCAGGTGCAGGCCGAGTTTGAGGCGGCCGCCGCCAGGGGCGACGTGGAAAAGATGGTGGAGGAAAACATTGCCTTTCACGAAGCCATCTGGCGGGCCAGCCGGAATCGGGTGCTGGTGCAGCAGCTGCGCCAGTTGCGGGACCGGATCTTTGCCCACATTGCGACCGCGTATGTCGTACCGGCCCGCCGGGAGGAGTCGTGCCAGGAGCACCGGGAGATCCTGGCCGCCTTGCGGGCCCGGGATCCCGAGCGGGCCGCGGAGGCCGTTCGCAACCATTTCCGCCGGGCGGAGGCGGCGCGGCTGCGCTTGCTCCAGAGCAGCAGCCCCTCGACCCGGGAGAATCCGGCCTAGCCGGCACAGCCGGCCTTCTTGGGCCGAGAGCCCTTGGTGAAAAGCGAAGGGCGCCGCACCGTGCGGCGCCCATTTCGCCCACTTATCCAATTTATCCGTGCCGGCGCTGGCAAGACCCTTGCGCTCCCCGCTGCCCCGGCGTTCGAACTCAGAAGGCTTCGAGGCCCGTGATCTCCCGCCCGAGAATCAGCGTGTGGATGTCGTAGGTGCCTTCGTAGGTGTCCACGGTTTCCAGGTTCGCGGCGTGGCGGATGGACTGGTGCCCGAGGGTAATCCCGTACGCGCCCAGGATCGTCCGCGCCTGCCGGGCGATGTTAAGCGCATGGCGCACGTTGTTGCGCTTGGCCAGGGACACCTGGGTGTAGTGCAAGGTGCCCGCGTCCTTGAGCTGGCCGAGGCGGTAGGCCACCAGCTGCCCCTTGGTCAGCTCCGTCAGCATGTCGACGAGGCGCTCCTGGATGATCTGCCGCGCCGCGATGGGTCGCCCAAAGGACTCCCGGTGCAGCGCGTAGCGCAGGGCTTCCTCATAGCAGGCCCGGGCCGCACCCAAGACGCCCCACGCGATCCCGTAGCGGGCCTGGGTCAGGCACTCAAGGGGCGCCCGCAAGCCCTTGGCGTGGGGGAGACGCGCGTCATCGCTCACCCGCACGTTGTCCAGAAAGAGCTGGGCCGTGTTGGAGAGGCGCATGGACGCCTTTTCCTTGATCTCGACCGCCGTGAAGCCGGGCGTGTTGGTTTCCACGAGAAACCCGCGGATCTCGCCGTCGTCGTCCTTGGCCCAAATGACCGCCACGTCGGCCAGGTT
>PKQR01000178.1 GCA_017578085.1 Bacillota bacterium | reverse complement strand
CCGCGATGGCCGTGCGGGCGAAGGCCACGTTCTCAGCCTTGCTGGGAAACTCCAGGGCCACCCGGTTCGCGATTCCCTCCGGCAGCGTCATGGGACTCGCTTCCCCTCCTTCGCGATGGCCAGCGCCGCCTGCTGGGTCTCGGCCACATCCATCACCCGCAGGAGGCCCGACATCGCCAGCACGCGGCGGACCGGCACCCGCGGGCCAAAGGCGATCAGGCGTCCTGCCCGCCCTTCCCGGATTTCCTTGTAGCGCCCGAGGATCGCACCCACTCCGGAACTGTCGATGAAGGGCACCGCCCGCAGATCGAGGATGAGGTTCCGGATGCCGTCAGAGGCGGCCAACTGCTCGCGGACAAAGGCCCGGAAGGCCTCCGCCGTGTGCAGGTCCAGTTCTCCTTTGAGGCGGACGATGAGGCTGTCCCCCATGCGCCGCGCTTCCATGTGCACCGGGTTTCACCCCCTGCAAATCGGGGTGAAACTTTCGGTATTGTCTCGCCAGTTCCTGCTGCGGGCGCACGATTGTTTCCGGCGCCCCGGGTCACGACAGGAAGCTGCCCATCAGACGGCGCACGGCCCTGGCGACCAATTCCCACACGCGGCCCCGCGGCACGTCGCCGCCCGCCACCAGGGCGACGCGTTCCAGTTCCTGTCCGTCCAGCCGGATGATGAGCTCGCCCACAGCCTGACCCCGCTCAATCGGCGCGAGAACCCGGTCAGGCAGGCGCAGCTCCCTCTGCACCTCCACCCGGCCGCCGCGGGGGACGGCCACGTGCAAAGGCCGCTCGGGAACGACGGGAACCGCGTCAGCGACGCCCTTTGACACCCGGATGCGTCCAAGCTCCTCGTCGGCGCGCACCACTTCCTGGGCCTGGTATTGGCTGAAACCCCAGTTGAGCAGCGTCCGGATGTCCTCGTCCCGCTCTTCCCTGGTCCGCGCCCCGAGCACCACGGCGATCAGGTGCAGGTTGCCCCGCACTGCGCTGGCCGCTAGGCAATATCCTGCTTCCTGGGTATAGCCGGTCTTGATGCCGTTCGCGCCCTCGTAGAACCGCAGCAGCCGGTTGCGGTTCCAAAACTCCCGTTCGGCCCGGGTGCCCACACGCACCCGGTACGGGCCGTAGGTCGAGACCAGTTCTTCAAACAAGGGCAGCGTGTACCCGTAACGGGAGACCACCGCGATGTCGTAGGCCGAGGTGACGTGCGTCTGCCCGGGCATCCCGATGTCGGCCGGCGGCAGCCCTGAGGCGTTGCTCAAGTTGGTGTTCATCGCCCCAATCGCCCGCGCCCGCTCGTTCATGAGCTGGGCAAACGCCTCTTCGCTGCCGGCGAGGTGCTCCGCCACGGCAACGGCGGCGTCATTGGCCGACTCCACCGCGATCCCATAGAGGAGGTCCTTGAGCGTCATCTGCTCGCCGACCTCCAGGTACACCTGCGTGCCGCCCATGCCGGCGGCGCGCCGGCTGACAGTGACCAGATCGTCGAGGGCCACCCGCCCATCCCGCAGCGCCTCCAGGGCCACCACGAGGGTAAACACCTTAGTCACGCTGGCCGGCGGCAGCGGCTCGTGGGCATTTTTCTCGTACAGCACCCGGCCGCTGTGGGCTTCGATGAGCACCGCCGAGCGGGCGGAAATGGGCAGCTGTGGCGCGGTCTGGGCCAACACCTCGGCGCCGAGACCCAAAACCGCCGCCAAGGCGAAGCCGGCCAACAGCCCCCACCAACCAGGGACCGTTGCGCGCATGGTCCTGCCTCCCTCCGGCATGCGTTCCCTCTCCCCATGGCTATTCGCCCCCAGGAGGGAGTAGCACGGAAGGCAGGCCCGGGAAGTGGATCCGTCCGGGGCTCGCCGCTTCAGGGGCCGTAGCGGGCGTAGATCAGTGGCCGCAGGCGCGGCGGCCGCGGGCCGATGGAAAAGGCCGCCTGCACCCGGTCCGCCACCGCAGCCAGCGACTGCGGGGTGGCCGCATGCACCTCGCACAGGGGCTCCCCTTCCTCGACCCGGCTGCCGACCTTGACCTTAAGGACAAGGCCGACGGAGGGATCGATTTTGTCCTCCTTCCGGCGCCGGCCGGCGCCCAGTTCCATGGTGATGAGCCCAAGCTCCTTGCCGTCGATGGCGTCCACCCACCCGGCTCGCGGTGCGGTGACGACCGCGCGGAACGGGGCCTGCGGCAGGCGGCTCGGATCGTCGATGCAGGCCGGGTCGCCGCCCTGGTTGGCGACGATCTCCTTGAGTTTCCTCAGGGCGCTCCCGTCAGCCAGGGCTTGGAGCAAGCGCTGACGGGCTTCGGCAGCCGTTTCGGCGACCCCGGCCAGGACCAGCATTTCCGTGCCCAGGGCCAGGACCAGTTCCCGCAGATCCGGCGGACCCTCGTCCTTCAAGACCGCGATGGCTTCCTTGACTTCCAGCGCATTGCCAATGGCCCAGCCCAGCGGCTGGTCCATGTCGGTGACCAGGGCTACCGTCTTGCGGCCCGCCATGCGCCCGATGTTCACCATCTTCTCGGCCAGCTGCTTCGACTGCTCCAAGGTCTTCATCAAGGCGCCCCGGCCGGTCTTCACGTCCAGCACCAGGGCATCAGCGCCCGCGGCCAGCTTCTTGCTCATGATGCTGGCGGCGATGAGGGGCAGGCTCTCCACGGTGCCGGTCACGTCCCGCAGGGCGTAGAGCTTCTTGTCGGCGGGCGCCAAATCTTCCGTGGCACCCATGATCGCCGCTCCTACCCGGTTGACGCTGTCCACGAAGGTCCGCGCGTCCATCTCCACCCGGAAGCCGGGGATGGATTCGAGCTTGTCCAAGGTCCCGCCCGTGTGGCCCAGCGCCCGCCCGGACAGCTTGGCCACCGGCGCCCCGCAGGCGGCCACCAGCGGGATAAGCGCCAAGGTGGTCGTGTCGCCGACGCCGCCGGTGGAGTGCTTGTCCACTTTGATCCCGGCGATGGGACTCAGGTCGACCCGCGTGCCGCTGTCCACCATCGCCATGGTCAGCGCGGTCGTCTCCGCGTCGGTCATGCCCCGGAAGTAGACGGCCATACACCAGGCGGCCATTTGGTAGTCGGCGACTTCGCCCTTGGTGAAGCCCTCAATCAGGAAGCGGATCTCACTTTCCGAGAGCTCCCCGCCGTCCCGCTTCTTTTCGATGAGATCCTGCGCCCGCATGCCCGTCACCCCAGTACGTCCTTGAGGAAACTCGTCCCGGCCTCCGGAGGCTCCACTGCGAAGTACTCGGCCAAGGTGGCCGCCACGTCCGCGAAGGTGGCGCGCGTGCCCAGGGACACCCCTGCCCGTCCATTAGGGCTGTAGCACAAGAGCGGCGTGTACTCGCGGGAGTGGTCGGTGCTGGGCGTCGTCGGATCGTTGCCGTGGTCGCCCACCACGATCAGCAGGTCGCCCGGCCTGAGGCTGTCGAGGATCTCGGGCACCCGGGCGTCGAACTCGGCCAGCGCCCGGGCCATGCCCTCCGGATCGTTGCGATGCCCGTACAGCATGTCGAAGTCGATGCAGTTGGCGAACACCAGGCACGGCCCGGCTTCCGTCCGCAGGCGGCTAATCACCCCGTCCACGGTTTCCATGTTGTTCTTGGTGCGCTGCCCGGCCGTGATGCCCTGCCCTGCGAAGATGTCCTCGATCTTCCCTACCGAAAACACCGGCACGCCGGCGGCCACCAGGCGGTCCAAAACCGTAGGCCGCGGCGGCGGGAGGCTGAAGTCCTTGCGCCGGGCGGTGCGCTGGAAATTCCCAGGTTGGCCCACGAAGGGCCGGGCGATGACGCGGCCGACCGCATGCTCGCCCTGGAGGATCTCCCGGGCGATCTGGCACATCTCGTACAGCTGCTCCACGGGTATGATCTCCTCATGGGCGGCGATCTGGAAAACGCTGTCGGCCGACGTGTAGACGATGGGCTTGCCGGTGCGCATGTGCTCCTCGCCCAGCTCATCGATGATGGCAGTGCCGGAGGCGGGCTTGTTGCCCAGCACCCCGCGTCCGATGGCGGCCGTAAAGGCGTCGATTACTTCACGGGGAAACCCGTTGGGATAGACGGGAAACGGCCGATCGAGGATGACGCCGGCCAGTTCCCAGTGACCCGTCGTCGTGTCCTTGCCCGCGGCCTGCTCGGCCATGCGGCCAAAGCACCCGATGGGCGCCGGATCCGGCGGCACGCCTGGCAGATCCAGTATAT
>PKQR01000177.1 GCA_017578085.1 Bacillota bacterium | reverse complement strand
GAGATCGTGCGCATCGTCGTGGAGGAAGCCGCCGGGCGCGTGCCCGTTGTTCCGGGCGTGGAGAGCGCGTCGACCCGCGGAGCCATCGAAGAGGCGCTGGCCTACCGGGAGCTCGGGGCCGACGGGATCGTGCTCATCCTCTCCAGCTACTTCCCTCTGCGGGAAACCGACGTGGTCGGCTACTTCCGGGACGTCGCGGCCGCCGTCGACTGCCCGGTCATCGTGTACAACAACCCGCGTTTCACCGGCGTCGATCTGACGGTCGGCGTGCTGGAGCAGCTGGCCGCCGTGGACAACATCCGTTACCTCAAGGACGCCACGGGAAACACGGGCAAGCTCCTGAGCGTCGTCAACCGGCTCGGCGGGCGGCTGAAGATCTTTGCCGCCTCGGCCCACATCCCGCTGTTTGTCATGATGCTGGGCGGCGTAGGGTGGATGGCGGGCCCGGCCTGCATCGTCCCACGCCAGAGTGTGGAGCTGTACGAGCTGTGCCGCGCGGGCCGCTGGGAGGAGGCCATGGCGCTGCAGCGGCGGTTGTGGCCGGTCAACGAGCTGTTTCAAAAGTATTTGCTCGCGGCCGCGGTCAAGGCGGCCCTGGAGCTGCAAGGCTTCGACGTGGGCGATCCCCTGCCGCCCCAGCCGCGGCTGGACGCTGCCGCCAGGAAAGAGATCGCGGCCGTGCTGCGGGCGGTCGGCGCGCTGTCGCCGCCTGAGCGATAAGGTTTTCCTGGCTGCCATCGCTGTCCGCTTTCCTATGCGAAACCGGGCCACGACTGGCAGAGGAACCGCTCGCCCCAGGGCCGAACGGAATGTCTACTACGCCCAAGGGAGGCCGTGTGAGGGTGAAGCTGCAGATTCTTCAGCGCCTGTTGGAGATCGGCGTCATCCCCGTGGTGCGTGCCGATTCCCAGGAAACCGCGCTCCGTATCGCCGACGCCCTCTTGGAAGGCGGCGCCGGCACCATTGAGATCACCGCTACGGTGCCTGGGTCGCCCAAGGTCATCGAAGCGTTGTGCCAGCGCTTTCCGGAGCTCTTGGTGGGCGCAGGGACGATTTGGGATGAGGCCAGCGCCCGGGCGGCGATTGACGCGGGGGCCCGCTACATCGTCAGCGCCGGGCTGTCCCTTGACGTCATTGCCACCGCCAACCGCTACGGGGTGCCGGTGATCCCGGGCATCCTGACGCCTACGGAGGCGGCGCAGGCGCTGGCGGCCGGGGCGGACGTGCTCAAGCTGTTCCCGGCAGGCGCCGTCGGCCCGGCGTACCTCAAGGCCCTCCGGGGCCCGCTGCCCCATGCCTTGTGGTGCCCGTCGGGCGGCGTGCAGGTGGAGGACTTGCGCGCATGGGTGGAGGCAGGGGCGTCTATGGTGGGGGCGGCAAGTCCCCTGATGCAGGACGTGGCCAAGACCCACGACTACGCCGCGCTGACCCAGCGCATGCGGCGGTGGATGGAGGAGTGGAAGCGGGTCCACGGAGCGGGATGAAGTTGTCCCAGGCCGTGCGCCCACTCAGTGCCGGACCACCGTGCCCTCGTTCCCGTTGACGGTGACGGTGTCGCCGTCCCGCAGCGTCGCCAGCACCCCGGGCACGTTGACCACCGCGGGGATGCCGAATTCCCGCGCCACGATGGCGCCGTGGGAGTGGTAGCCGCCGACTTCCATGACGATGCCCGCGGCCCGCATGAAAAGCGGCGTCCAGCCGGGATCGGTGGAGGGCGCCACCAGGATCTCACCGGGGGCGAGCTTGCTGCCTTCGCTGGGGTGGCGCAGGACGCGCACCCGGCCGGTCGCGATTCCGGCAGAGACAGCTGTGCCCGTGAGCACCAAAGTGTTCGGGCCCTGAGCTGCCTGGGCTTTCCCATTTTCGGGACGAGCGGGACCGGCGGCCGGCCCGGCGCCGGGTGCGAATGCAGCACCCGGGTCCATGATGACGTCCGGCGGCTCCTGTGCCAGCCACGCGGCCCGCTGGGCCTTGCGGTCGTGGACCAGGGCCTTCGCACCCGTGCCGTCCCATGAGCCTTCCAGGTAGGCGGCGAGATCGACCCACGTCAGATAGAACACGTCTTCAGGGTCATCCAGCACGCCCGCGGCCTGCATGCGACGGGCGACCTCGAGCATGATGCGGCGGCACGGCTCAAGAATGGCCACCAGGGCTGACTTGGCGCCTTCCCGCAAGGCGGCGGCGCGGCTCGCCCGCCGGGCGGCCCAGCGGATGAGGGGCAAAAGCAGCCACGCTCGCCGGCCGATGGCCCGCAGCGCCTGCTGGCGCCGCTGCGCGCCCGCGTCGCGGAATCCTGCTGGGATGCCGGACTGCATGATGAACCGCACTTGCTCCAGGACGAACGTGGGATCCTCGAACCAGCGGGGATGCGCGATCTCCACCTCGTAGACGGCCCGGTGGCCAAAATCGTGAAGAAACCGCTCCAGTTCCCGCCGGAACGGCGAATCCGGGGGCAACTGCCGCCAACCTGCGGGGTCCAACGGTCCGGTTTCCACGAGGGCCCGCGCGGCCGGGTCGGCGGCCGCCGCTGCGGCCAGGTCCAGAAGGCGATACCCGTGTTCAGCGCTGACAAGCTGGCCCGACCCCGCCACCAGGTCCGAGGCAAGCGCAGGCGCTTCCGCCGGCGCCACCTTCTTGACCAGCGTCTCCAGCAGGTCGTGCCAAACCGCCGCCGCGGTGTTGGCCAGCATGCTTCGGGGCCCAAACTCGGAGGAGGCCGCCAGCAGCTCAAGCAGGCGCTGGTGCAGCTGAGCAACGGTTTCCCGGGTGAGATCGACCCCGCGGTAGGCGCGGGCTGTGGCCATTATGGCTTCGATGTCCCGCGGCAGGCTCTTGTCCAGCTTCAATAGGGCCCGCAGGAGGCGCCCACGGCGCTGCTGCCGGAGGCGCGCACCTTTGCCCTTCATGGGGTCGGGTTCGTCCACTGGGAGCTCCGGTTGATGTCCCCCCATGGCGCGGTTGAACTCGGCGGCGGTGATGCCGAAGCCGTCGTAAAAGGCCCAGAAGAGCGACGTGAAGTCGAAGTAGGCCCGCCCTGCGAAGCGGCGGCACACCTCAAGGCCCGGCGGGATGGGGTAACCAGCGGCCCGGTGAGGGGCAAACAGGTTGTGCCGGAGGAACATGAACGACATGTACCAGGCCATGGGGGTTAAAACGCCGGGAAGAGCGTCTTTTAGGTTGGCGTTGGACCAGACCAAGGGGAGCTTTTCGGCACCCGGGAAGGTATAGCGGGGAAGGCGGGTGACGGGCCGCGCCTGCAGCAGCCAAAAGCGCTGGCCGTCGAAGGCCCACTCCACGTCCTGCGGATCCTGCCCGTCGCCCAGCGCCCACTCCACGCGGCGCACGAGGTGCGCGAGCTTGAGAGCCTGCTCGTCCGTGAGCACATCGTGCGGCGCGTCGCCCCGTCTCCGCTCGAGCACGGCAGGCTGCCACGCCGTCTCGACCACGATTTCCTCTGGAGAGACCCGGCCACTGACCAGGGCTTCCCCGAGACCGGGGACGGCGCCGATGGTGACCACATCCCGCCGGCCCGTGCGCGGGTCACAGGAGAAGGCGACGCCGGCGGCCACCGGTTCCTGGGCCGGGTCGCCGTTGGCCCCTACCATGCGGCAGAGGACGACCGCGCAAAGCACCGCGTCGTCGTCCAGGCCCAATCGGCGCCGGTAGGAGACGGCCCGGGGGGTCCAAAGGGAGGCGTAGCAAGCCCGGACGGCCTGCAGGACGGCCTCCGGCCCTACCCGGCCGAGGCTGCTGCTATGGATCCCGGCGAAGGACGCCTCGGCGCTGTCCTCTGCCGTGGCGCTGGAGCGCACCGCCAGAGGGGTTTCCGATAGCCCATGCTCTCCGAGAAACTCTTCAACGGCCTGTACGACCTCCGCCGGCAGCGGCGTGCGGAGGATGGCCGCTCGCATTTCATCCAGTTGCTCAAGCGCACCGGGTTCCGTCGCGGACTGCGCCGTAAGGTTCGCGAGGCGTTGCTTGCGCTCGGCAAGCTCCGGGTCGGCCATGAAGCGGGCGTATGCTTCGGCCGTCAGCACCCCGCCGGGGGGCACCGGGAAGCCGTAGCGGGACAGCCGGGCCAAATTCCAGCCCTTGCCTCCAGCCACGGTCGGACCTGCAAGATAGGCCGCAGGCCAGTCGAGAACCAACGTGTCGCGCATATCATCCTGCCCCGCTTTCCCGCCGGTGGTCCCGTTGGCC
>PKQR01000041.1 GCA_017578085.1 Bacillota bacterium | reverse complement strand
GGAGGTCGGGCATGTCAACCGCATATTGGCTGCTGTCCATCGCCGGCGGCGTGATCGCGCTCTCCATCGTGCTGCCGGCCTTCGTCGGCGGCGCGTGGAGCCCGACCAGCATGGCGCGGGTCCGGGCGATGCTCCAGATGGCCAACCTCGCGCCCGGCGAAACCCTCTACGACTTAGGTGCAGGCGACGGCCGCGTCATCCTCACCGCAGCCCGTGAATTCGGCGCGCGGGCTGTCGGCATCGAAATCGATCCCCTGCGGGCCGCATTGTGCAATTGGCGCATCCGCCTCGGCCGCCTACAGGACCGCGTGCGCGTCGAGCGGGCCAACTTCTTTGACGTGGACTTGAGCAATGCCGACGTCGTCACCTTTTACTTGTCCCAGGCGGCCGCGGACCGGCTCAAGGACAAGTTCGAGAGGGAACTGCGGCCAGGAGCGCGGGTCGTATCCCATCGCCGGCCGGTGCCGGGTTGGCGCCCGGCGGCGGTCGACGAGCGCCGCGGGCTCTACGTGTACGTAATGGGCGAAACCCACGCCGCCGACGCATAGGCTGTAGCTCAGGAGTGGACCCCCTTGCACGTGCCAAAGCGGCGGCTGTGGCCGCAGATCCTGGTTTCCCTAGCATTGACTGGCCTCGCGACGGGCGTCGTGCTGCGGCTGACGTGGCAGGAGCGGTCGTGGCGCGAGCTGCAGTCGTTTGACACCCGTTGGCTCCTGGTGGCCCTGGGGCTTGTGCTGGGCGCGTGGGTAGCGGACGTGTGGCGCCTGCAGGCCATGGGCTTGGGCATGGGCTACCGCATCCCGTTCCGCGTGGCCCTGCGTACAAACCTCCTGGGGTATTTCCTGTCCGCGATCACGCCCTTCACGGTCGGCGGCGGGCCGGTGCAGATCTACTCCCTCTACCGGGCCGGCCTGCCCGTCGGCCACGCCGCGGCCGCGGTCATGGGCAGCGGCTTCATCGCCCACCTGAGCCTCGCCATCCTCGGCCTGCTGCTCGTCTTTGGCCTGGACCTGACGGTGAGCGCGGATCCAATGGTCGACGAAATCGTGCGCTGGGTCCTGCTCATTTACGCCATCGGCCTCTTCGCCCTTACGATGCTGTTGTGGCAAGTGCACCGGGCGCGGCGCGTCATCGGCGGGATCGTCTACCGCGCGCTGCGCCTCTTCAGCCACCCCGAGCGAGCCCGGGTGCGGGCGTCGGCGGTGGACGCGGCCGTGGTGGAGCTGAGCCACGGGTTGCGCCAGGTGGTCGGCCGCTGGGGAGGCTGGGCGCTCGTCGGTGCGGCCGCCTACCAGCTGTATTTCCTGCTCATTTTCTCCACAGTCCCGGCGCTGGCCAAAGGCCTCGGCTCCAACCCGCCCTACTGGCACGTGGTGGCCGTGCAGGTGCCCATCTACCTTTTGGGCTCCATCATCCCGACGCCAGGGGCCAGCGGGGGACTGGAGCTGGGCCTGGCTGCGGGCCTGTTGAACCACGTGCCTGAGTATGAGATCGGCATCATCGTCGCCGCGTGGCGCCTCCTGACTTACCACCTGGTGCTCGTAGTCGGCGGCGTCGTGCTGTTGTTCTTTGTCCGGGGCAGCGCCGGCCGGACGGCAAGGGCTGCCGAACCCCCCGCCGCGCCGTCAATCCCGGCGTAATCTTCCCACCTGCGGATACCCGGCCGCGGGTCGTAGGGCGCAAACGCCCTCACCTGGACAATCTCTCCCTCCGGATAGCGAAACGCCGTCAGAAAGCCCCCGAAGACGCATCCCTGGTCGATGTTGATGGTGTTGCAACGCAACACGGGCGTTTCCACCGGCGTGTGCCCGTAGACGACCAGCGCCTGGCCGCGGTAGTCGCGCGCCCAGTCGCGCCGCACCGGCAGCCCGTCAGGGGTCCGCTCGCCCGTCACGTCGCCGAACAGGCAAAAGTTGGTGATGCGGCGGGACATGCGCCCGATCATGGATTCCTTGATGCCGGCGTGGGCCACCACCAGCCGGCCGCCGTCCAGGATCATGTAAGGCGGCGCCTGTTCGTAGAGCCGGCGGAACCGGTCGGACACGTCCCGCCGGAGAGGCGCCGGCAGAGCTTCGAATTCGCGCACCGTCCGCTCGAGGCCGTGCTGCAGGAGAACCCGGTGGCCCGTCAGCCAGCGATACAACTTGCGGCAATGGTTGCCCGGGACGTACAGGGCCGCCCCGGCCCGCACCATGGCCTCCACAAAAAGGATGGTGCTCACGCTGTATGGACCGCGGTCGGTGAGATCGCCGAGAAACACCGCTTGGCGGCCCCCGGGATGCGCCATGACGTGCCCCTGCCGGCGGTAGCCAAGCCGCTCCAACAGCTCGACCAACTCCAAGAAACACCCGTGAACGTCGCCGATGATGTCGAAGGGGCCGGTTTCCGGCCGCTCGACCGGCAAGGGCACGCGGCGGATCCGGACGTCCCCGCGGCGCAGCGCCTCATCCGGGAGCACATAGACGTGGTCGAAGCCTTCGTCATCAAGATGGGTCAGGAGCTCTTCGAGCTGCCGCACGTGGCGGTGAATCACTTGCTCGGGAACGCGGCGGCTCCGGTGCGCGTTGCGGCGGAGGCAGGTTTCCAAAGAAGCGGCCAAGACGACGAGGGTCGCCGGGAGCTCGTGGCGGCGGGCGAGCGCCAAGAGTCTCCGCCGGGTACCGGGCGCCAAGGCGGTGGAATCGGCCACGACAAGGCGCCCTTCCGCCAGGCGGGCCGCGATGAGCGTGTAAAACAGCTCAAAGGCCCGCGGCGAGGCCTGCATATCGGCTTCGCCCCGGCCCACCATGGCCCGGCACTCGTCCGTGGAGACGATCTCATCGGGCTCAAAGTGCACTGCGGCCAGCGTCGATTTGCCGCTGCCGGCGGGACCCGCCAGCACTACGAGCCCCTTGTGCGGGATATCGATGAGGATGCCGTGCACCTCCCGCGGGAATGCGCGAATCCGCCCGTGTCACAGCATACCCCGTGCCGCCGTCCTCATCCAGCAGCCGGCAGGCGAGCGGGCGTGGCCGGTGGGCACAGCGGCCCGCGTCTGGACGGGTCAAGTCGGCTGTGCTAAAGTAAACACTAGCAGGCCTGCTAAGCTCCCAATTTTCCCACAACTGCATATCTCGGTCGGCTTCAGGAGGGAGTGCAGAATGCGCGGCTCACTCGCAAAAGCAGACTGCACCTTCCGCCCGATCCGATCCGCCTGGTGCAGTCGCTTTCGGCCAATCGCAGGCGTGTTGGCCGTGCTGCTGCTTTTGGGTATATCCCCGGCAGCGTGGGCGGCCGTCACGCTGACGACCGACTTTCCAGGCATCTCCGTCCAGCCCGGTGAAACACGCTCCATCTCCCTGACCCTGCGCAACTACGAATCGTCCGGCCAAACGGTCAGCCTCGGCGTCGTCCAGGCGCCGCCCGGGTGGGATGTGCGGTTGACGGCCCGGGGAAGCCTTGTGCACCGGGCGTACGTGCCGCCTAAGGAGGGCGACCGGCCGGGCAGTGCCTTCCTCAATGTGGACGTGACCGTACCGGCTGACGCCGCACCGGGCGACTACCCGGTCATCTTGAGTGCTGGCGCCGAGCGGCTTGAGTTAAGCTTGCGGGTCACCAAAGACCGCTCGGCCGGCGAGGTCCAGCTCACCACCCAGTACCCGCGCCTGGCAGGGCCCAGCGCGGCCGAGTTCGCATTCCCCGTCACCCTGGCCAACCGCACTGGTGAAGACCAGACGTTCCAGCTCCTAGCCCAGGCACCCGTAGGCTGGCAGGTGCGGATCACGCCCCGCTTCGAGCAGCGCCAGGTGGCCAGCATCGGGGTGAACGCCGGCGCCACGCAGCAGCTGGAAGTCCGCGTCACGCCGTCGCCCCAGGCAGAAGCGGGCGAGTACCCCATCGTCGTGCGGGCGCTGGCCCCTGGTTTCCAGGCGGAACTGACGCTGACTACGGTCATTGTGGGCACCTTCGAGATGGGCCTGACCACCCCCACCGGCCGGCTGAACGCCGACGCGACCGCCGGTCGGGACAGCCCGTTCAACATCGTGGTAGAAAACCGGGGCAGTGCGGAGCTGCGCAACATCACGTTCTCCAGCGTTGCACCGCCCAACTGGACGGTCTCTTTCTCCCCCAACCGGATCGACCGGATTGCGCCCGGCGAACGCGAGACGGTGACCGTCACCCTGCGCCCGCCTGAGCGGGCCGTGGCCGGCGACTACGCGGTCAACATCACGGCCCGGACGCCGGAAGCCGTCGCCTCCACCACTTTCCGGGTGTCGGTGCGCACGCCGACGGTGTGGGGATTCGTCGGCTTGGGCCTCACGGCAGCCCTCGTGGCAGCTCTGTTTGGGGTCTTCCGGGTCTACGGCCGGCGCTAGGGGGCGTGGCTAGATGAGCACGCTGCCTTCCGAGCAAACCGTGAGCGGCGCTCCGGCGCAGCCGGCCGAGCAGGGGCGGGCGGTCGAGCAGCCCGCGACATTGGCCAACGGGCAAGCCCGGCCGCCCGCGGTCATTGAAGCCCGGGGCTTGTGCAAGCGCTACGGGCAGCATTGGGCGGTGCGAGACCTGGATCTGGTCATCCACGAGGGGGAGATCTTCGGGCTCTTGGGCCCCAACGGGGCCGGTAAGACCACCACCATCCTCATGCTTTTGGGCCTCACCGACCCCACAGCGGGCACGGTGCGGGTGCTGGGCCACGACCCGTGGCGGGAGCCGCTGGCGGTGAAGGCCTCGGTGGGGTATCTCCCCGAAAACGTCGGGTTCTACGACGACATGACCGGGCGGCAAAATCTGATGTACACCGCTCGGCTCAACGGCCTGCCGGAGGCGGTGGCCAAGGAGAGGGTCCAAAGCCTCCTGGAGGCCGTCGGGCTGGCCCATGCCGCTGACCGCCCCGTGAGGGTGTACTCCCGCGGCATGCGCCAGCGCTTGGGCCTGGCGGATGTGCTGGTTAAGTCGCCCCGGGTCGTCATCTTGGATGAGCCGACGCTGGGGATCGACCCGGCGGGGATCCGGGAGATCCTCGATCTCATCGCCCGCCTGGCCCGGGAGGAACGGGTGACCATCCTCATCTCCTCTCACCTGTTGCACCAGGTGCAGCAGATCTGCCACCGGGTGGGGATTTTCGTCGGCGGACGCCTCATCGCCCACGGTTCCGTCGCGGAGCTGTCCCAGAAGCTCGCGGGCGGCGCGCCACTGGTGGTGGACGTGGAGGTCGAGCCCAAAGAGGATGCCCGGCGGGCCCGGGACCTCTTGGCCGGGCTCGAGGGGGTCAGCAGCGTCGACGCCGACCCCAAGACGGGCCGGCTGCAGGTAAGCTGCAGCCGCGATGTGCGGGCCAAGATTGCCCGCACGCTGCTTGAGCATGGGGTGGACCTGGTCGGCCTAGGTCTTCACACCTACGGCTTGGACGACATCTATCACCGCTACTTCCAGGGAGGTGACGCCGGTGAGCAGCGCGAGCCTGTCGCGGGCGCACGCCCAGCCTAAGGCGTGGACCGCCGGCCCGCCCGGGCTGTGGGCGGTCTACCGCAAGGAGCTGGCGGACCATGTAGGCGGATGGCGCTTCCTGGTGCTGGCGGTGCTAGTCCTGGTGTCGGGGCTCGCCTCCACTTACGTGGCCGCCCGCACCCTGAGCGAGACCTTGGCGGCCGCGGGCGAGCTGGATCCCTTCATCTTCCTGCGCGTTTACACCACCGGCAGCGCGTCGCTGCCCCCGTTCACCTTCTTCGTGGCGGTGCTGGCGCCGCTTTTGGGCATCGCCCTTGGGTTCGACGGGATCAACGGCGAGCGCAACCGCGGCACCTTGAGCCGCCTGGTGAGCCAGCCGATCCACCGGGACGCGATCATTAACGGCAAGTTCCTGGCGGGTCTGGCCGTGATCGCGATCATGCTCACGGCGTTGATGCTGCTGGTGGGCGCCTTGGGGCTGCAGCTGGTGGGCGTCGCGCCGACGCTGGAGGAGCTGCTCCGTCTGGCCGCGTTTCTCGCGGTGAGCATCATCTATGTGGCGTTTTGGCTCAGCCTGGCGCTCTTGTGCTCCACCCTCTTGCGGCAAACGGTGGCGTCGGCGTTGACGGCCCTGGCTCTGTGGCTGTTTTTCAGCCTGTTCGCGGGACTGTTGTTTGGGCTAATCGCGGACACGGTCGCCCCTGTCACCGACCCGCTGGACCCGGAGCAGGTGCTGCGCCGCACGGCCTGGGAAACCAACCTGGGGCGCCTGTCGCCGACGATCCTGTACGAAGAGGCGGTTCAGACGCTGCTCAACCCCCAGGTACGCAGCCTCGGGCCACTCCTCTTGGAGCAGGTGATCGGTTCGGTAGCGGGCGCGCCGCTGCCGCTGGGCCAGAGCTTGCTGCTGGTCTGGCCCCACCTGGTGGCGCTCCTGGCGCTGACCATCGTCTGCTTTGCCGCCGCGTACATCGCCTTTATGCGGCAGGAAATCCGGGCCTGGTGAGAGTCCGGAAGGGTGAGGGCGGGAGCCGTCAGTCCAGGATGGCGCTGGTCAAAACCGCTTCCCACCCGGCGCCGGTGTTCCGTTCGGTGATCAGGGTTCTTCCCTCGACGCGCAGCCGCCACTGGCCGTTGGGGCTTTCCCAACGGCCAGTTTCCTTGAGGGCGCGGTAAATGCGGGCGACGGCCAGCTGCAACGGCCTGTGCGCCGCCCCTTGCATCAGTGTGGCCGCCACGTGGCGGCGGACCTCAGCTTTCAGCGCGTCGCGCCCGGCCGGGCGGCGCGCTCCGGTTTCCTCGTGCATGGCTGCTCACGCTTTCCCGGCCGTGGCCAACCCCGGCGCGGCTTAACCCTTGCGCGGCCGGCGGTAGAGGGTATGGTCATAATTGATCTTGTGGAAGAAGCGGAGGACGCCGTCGACGATCATGTGGGCGGCCTGGTGGGCCCGGCGCTCCAGGTGCCGGTTGACGGGAACGCCAGCTTCCTCCATGCCTTCCAGGAACACCGTCGCATAGAGCACGATGTCGCCCGTGGGCGGAATATCACTGGGCAGCCCGGGCAGCGCCAGCGCGGCGCGGCTTGGGACGACGAAACCGATGTTTTCCGGCGCCCCGCCCTTGGGCGCGATGACGATGAGGAAGCTGTTGCGCCACAAGTCCCCGTGCTTGGCCCACATGGCCGCGATGTTGCCTGCATGCACGGGCGCCTCCAGGGTGCCGAACACATTGGGGTGGTACTCCGCCAGCGCCTCCCCCACCGGCCGGACCAGGAAGCCGCCGGGCGTCGCCGGGTCGCCGAAGCACAGGATGGCCAGCTCCTTCTTGCGGCTGTCCTCGTAGGCGTTAAAGATCTCCCGCCCGATGGCCCAGTCGGACGTCCACTTGCCGGTGTCGATGGCCACGGAACACCGCCTCGCTTTCTCCTGTCCTTTCGCCGTGCGCGCCGGGCGTCCCTCTCGCCGCGTCAGCGGCGGGACGTGCAGGAGTCGGTCCCGGCGGCCGGTGAAATGCTGTCTCCGGGGCGCCACCGCCACCCACTCGTTTGGAGGCACACCGATGGTCAGCTACAAGCAGTTCCGCCGCATGGCCAACCGCCTTGTACGGCGCATCCCCGCCGAATTTCTCAAAGACCTCAACGGCGGCATCATCGCCCTTGAGGAAGCGGAGCAGCGGGATCCCGATCTTCCGGACGTGTACATCCTGGGCGAGTACATCGAGGACCCTTACGGCCTCGGACGCCAGATCGTCCTCTATTATGGTTCCTTCCGCAAGCTCTTTGCGGATGAGCCCGTCGAGGTGTGGGAAAAGGAGCTGTGGGAGACGATCCTGCACGAAATCCGCCACCACATCGAGTCGCTGGCGGGTGTGGACGATCTCGAGATCGAGGACATGCGCCAGTTGGCGGAGTTCCGCCGCTGGGCCGCCGAGCAGGGCTACCGGGGCGACGAGGACGAAGGTGAGGACGTGTGACGCTCGCGCCCGCCCCGCAGCTCCTGCATGAGCCGGACCGGCTTGGTGGCCACCCGGCGGGGCACCGTCAGCAGCACGCCGGGGCCCTCCCGGCGCACCTCATGCCAGAAACGCACCGGCTTGGTGAGCACGCGGGCGGGCAGCCGGCCGACGGCGGGGCTGCGCAGGCCCCGCACGACGCGCCGGGGTACGCTGGCCCAAGCCCCCACCGTTTCCAGGACACGCACGTGCCCGAGGGCGCCCGCCTGCCGTCCCGCGGCCACCGCCGCCGCAAACCGCGGCGCCGCTACCGGCAGCCACAAGTCCAAGAGCGCCCGCTGCGCCGCGTGGGCGCCGGGTGGGCCATCCTCGTTGGCTCCTAAGCAGTCGCAGTGCCGAGCGCGTAAGAACGCGGCCAACGCAGGATCAGCCTCTTCGCCGGCCGCACCCCGCAAGAAAGCCGCGGGGAAGCGCCCGTAAAAGGGGCTGCGCAAACATCCGGCGGCCTGCCCATAGGCGGCCATGAGGCGGGGCGGCGCCGCACCGAAAAACTCAAGGACCAGCTGGTCAAGGCTCGCCCGGGACTCGCGCAGCGCAGCTAGGACCGCCTCCGGCGCCCACTCGTCGAGGGGCACCGCGACGATGAGGGGCAACCCGCGGCGGGCCGCCGCTTCCAACAGCAGCCCCAGGTGCCCAGGGCTGCCGTCATACACCCACCGCACCGCCGCCCAGCCGCCGCGCCGCCCGGCTTGCGCATCGGCCGTAAAGCGATAGGCGTCCGCCAGCCGCGTTCCCGCGTCCACCACCAGCGCCACGGGGATCTCGCCAGCGAGACGGCGGGCGTGCACGTCTTGTGCCTGCGCTGCACTGACTTCCACTACGTGGCAGCCCGCCGCGGCCAGCGCCCGCACTGCCCCGCTCAACGCCGCGCCCGCGGCGCCGGCCGGAACCCGCCCGTGGACCAGCATGGGCGCTCCGCCGCCCAGGGCGTAGGGGCCGAAAGCCAGCCGGGCGCTCTTGCGCTGGGGCACGGACAAGGCGCGCCCGCAAGCCGTGCACACGGTTTCCGCGATCCCGTCCCGGCTCAGGCGCACCTGGTGCGGCCGCTCCCCGCCGCACTCCTGGCAATGGAGAACCGACAAGACATAGGACTCCGCGAGCGGCCCGGCCATGCTGGGCTCCCCCTCTCCCTTAAGGTGCCCACCGGTTTCGGCGCGGCCGGGTATGGTTCCTCCCCGTACCGGGACCCGTTAGGCCCGCGCGCGCCAGCGGGGGCTTTGGCGCATCAGGTTGCGGCAGGCGGCGACGATGTCTTCTTCCTGGGGCACTGCGGCCCGCTCCAGCTGCGGGTTGTAGGGAATGGGCACGTCTTTGCCGCCCAACCGCACCACCGGAGCGTCCAGGTAGTCAAAGGCCTCGCTTTCCACGATCGTGCCCACGATCTCGCCGCCGAATCCGGCGAACTTGTTGGCCTCGTGCACGACGACGGCGCGACCCGTCTTGCAGACGGATTTGACGATGGTTTCCGTGTCCAAGGGCCGCAGCGAGCGGAGGTCGATGACCTCGACGGAGATGCCTTCCTCCGCCAGCCGGTCGGCCGCCGCCAGGCTGCGCAGCACCATCACGGACGTGGCGATGACGGTGATGTCGGTCCCTTCGCGCCGGATTGCGGCCTTGCCGATGGGCACCGTGTAGTCTTCCTCCGGCACCGGCCCTTTGGTCTTATACAAGAGCTTATGCTCAAACACCACCACCGGATTGTCGTCCCGGATGGCGCTCTTGAGCAGCCCCTTGGCGTCGTACGGCGTCGCCGGCGCCACCACCTTGAGGCCGGGGATGTGCATGAACCAGGTTTCCAGGCTCTGGGAGTGCTGTGCGGCGGCTCCCGTGCCCGAGCCCGCCGGCGTACGCACGACCATGGGCACCCGCACTTTGCCGCCGAACATGTAGCGCATCTTGGCGGCCTGGTTCACGAGCTGATCGCTGCCGATCGTGAGGAAGTCGGAAAACTGCACCTCGGCCACGGGCCGCATGCCCAAGACCGCGGCGCCCGCCGCTGCGCCGATGATGGCGGCTTCCGACAAGGGCGTGTCCATTACCCGTTCGGGGCCGAACTCGTCGATGAGCCCCAAGGTCACGCCAAACGCGCCGCCGTAGACGCCGATGTCCTCGCCCATGAGAAACACCCGCTCGTCGCGGCGCATCTCCTCGGCCAGCGCTTCCCGAACGGCTTGTGCGTAGGTGATCTCCCGCATGCCCGGCACTCCTTTTCCTGACCCCGCCGTCACGCGTACACGCCGTCGGCCAGCTGCGAAACGTCGGGATCCGGCTGGCTTTCGGCAAAGGCGATGGCGTCCTGGATCTCGGCTTCCACTTCCCGCTCCATGCGCTCGCGGTCGGCCGCGGTCAAAAGCCCGAGCCCCTCCAGGTATTCGCCAAACCGGCGGATGGGACACCGCTGTTTCCAGGCCTCGATCTCTTCCCTGGTGCGATAGCGGTTCGCGTCGCTCTTGGAATGACCCCGCCAGCGGTATGTCCGGGTTTCAATGAGGGTCGGCCCCTCGCCCCGCCGGGCCCGGTCCACCGCCTCCTTCGCGGCCTCATAGACCGCCAGCACGTCGTTGCCGTCTACGGACACCCCGGGGAGCCCGTAAGCCGCGGCCCGGATGACGATGTCCGTGCTGCCCAGGCCCCGGTCCACCGGCATGGACATGGCGTACTGGTTGTTTTCGCACACGTACACGACGGGCAGCTTGAAGACCGCAGCGAAATTCACCGCCTCGTGAAACGCGCCCTGGGCCAAGGCGCCGTCGCCGAAAAAGCACATGACGACGCGCCCGTTGCCCAGCTTCTTGCAGGCCAGCGCCGCCCCCGTCGCGATGGGAATGCCGCCGCCCACGATGCCGTTGGCGCCCAAGTTGCCCGACTCCACGTCGGCGATGTGCATGGAGCCGCCCCGGCCGCGGCAGTAGCCGGTTTCCTTGCCCCGCAGCTCCGCCATCATCAGGGGGATGGACGCGCCCTTGGCGATGGAGTGGCCGTGCCCCCGGTGGGTGCTGGTGATGTAGTCCCCGGGCTCCAGGGCCTCGATGGCGCCTACGGCCGACGCCTCCTGGCCGATATAGAGGTGGAACGTCCCCCAAATCTTGCCGGCTTGATACAGCCGGTCGACCTCCTCTTCAAATTTCCGGATGCGCAGCATCTGGCGGTACATGTGCAAGAGCCGCCCGGGCGGGAGGTCAACCTTCCTTGCTGCGGTTGCCATCGATTCCGCCACGACGCATTCCCCCTGTCATAAGTGCAGCAGTTCCGGCCGCTCGGCCAGATGCTTGATCCGCTGCAGGAAGGCGGCGGCCGGCGCGCCGTCCACGACGCGGTGGTCAAAGGAAAGGCTGAGGGCCATCATCGAGCGGATGGCCACCTGTCCGCCGTGCACGGCGGGCTTTTCCACGACCCGGCCCATCCCGAGGATAGCGGCCTGCGGCGGGTTGATGATGGGCGTAAAGGCGTCGATCTCGTAGGCGCCCAAGTTGGTGATGGTAAACGTACCGCCGTGCAAGTCGTCGGGCGACAGCGTCCCGTTGCGGGCCGCCTGCACCAGCCGGTGCCGCTCCCGGGCGATGGCGCCCACGCTTAAGCGGCTCGCGTGCCGAATGACGGGCACCAAGAGCCCGTCGGGCAGCGCCACGGCCACGCCCACATGGGCCTCGGGCTCGAGCACCAGCTCGTCGCCTTCGAGGCGTGCGTTCATGTACGGGTGTTCCAGCAGCGCCCGGGCCGCGATCCGCACAAACAAGTCCAAATAGCCGATGCCCGGCCCGCCGTGCCGCCGGTCCTCTTCGTTAAGGGCCGTGCGCAGGCGCACGAGGTCGGTGACGTCCGCCTCCGTCGTCAGGGTGACGTGGGGCGCGGTGAAGGCGCTCTGGCTCATGCGCTCGCCGATGACCCGCCGCATGCCGCTCAACGGGATGCGGCGCGGCGCGACGGGCGCCTGGGGCCCAGTGACGGGCGCAGCCGCCGCGTTTGCAGGCGCCGCGGCAAGGCCCGCCGGGACCGCGGCCTGGGGCGGCGACCCAGCCGCCGGGGCGACCGCCGCTGGCCCAAAGGCCTCCGCCGGCAAGGCGGCGGCTTGGCGGCTCGCGGCGAAGGCTTCCACGTCGGCCCGGGTGACGCGGCCCTTGGGCCCGCTGCCCGGGATGGCCGCCAGGTCCAGGCCCCATTGGGCCGCCAGCCGCCGGGCGACGGGCGTCGCCCGCACCTTGCCGGGCGGGGCGGCCTTCCCGCCGGAGCCTCGGGTTTCCCCGGCGGGCACCGCGTCCCGGCCGGGCTCAACGACTTCCCCTTCGGCGGCGATGATGGCGATCGGCGTGTTGATGGGCACCGTCTGGCCGGCGGGCACCAGGATCTTGTGCAGGACGCCGCTCGCGGGAGCGTCGACTTCGATGTCCACCTTGTCGGTCAAGACACTGAGCAGGGGCTCCCCTTTCTGCACGGTGTCCCCTTCCTGCTTGAACCAGACCTGGACCGTGCCTTCCTCCATCGTCATGCCCAGCTTGGGCATCCTGACTTCCGTCGCCAAGGGTGACCCCTCCGCGTGGCCGGCGCCCGCATCTTGAGCGCGAACGATTGTATTCCCGCGCTGCAAATGTTCATGCGCGGATGCTTCTATTCGGGGCAGGGGAACGGGCTCCTGCCTTGTCGGACCAGGAGCGGGTTGCGCGGCCGAGCAACCGCGCCGGCGGCCAACCGGGCTGCCGGTGATCCGGGCTACCGTCAACCGGGCTACCGTCAACCGGGCTGCCGTCAACCGGGCTGCCGGTCAACCGGGCTGCCGTCAACCGGGCCGCCGGTCAAGCGCCCTGCCGTTCGAGGACAAGCCGCGCCGTCGCTTCGTCGGTGATGAGGACGTGCACGTAGCGCCCGCGCAAGGCGCCGAGGATGGCGTCCGCCTTGCGCCGGCCGCCGGCGAAGGCGATCACCTGGGGGATGGTGCGCAGGGATTCCAGCGAGAGCGCGATGACCCGCTCGGCCAGCGGCGACTCGATGGGCCGCCCGTAAGCGTCAAAGTGCCGGCCGAGGATGTCGCCCACTGCGCCCCGGCGCACTGCCTCATCCAGCTCTCCGGTCGAGAGCGCCCCCCAGCGCACCAGGGAGCTTTCGCCGCTCACGTCGCCGATGCCGACGAGGGCCTTGGTGGCCGACGCCCCGGCCCGCAAGGTCTGGGCCACCCGGTGATCGGACAGCAAGGCGGCACGGATGCTCGCGCTGTCGACAAAGGCGGGCGTGTAGAGCATTTGCACGGTTCCCTGGAGCTTGTCGGCGACGGCGCGGGCGATGTCCAGCGGGTTGATGAGGCCGCCGGCGTTGAGCCCGCCCATCAGCTGCACGACGGTGATGCCGGGGATGGACAGGGGACGCAGGTGCCGGGCCACTTCCCGCAACGTGACGCCCCAGGCGGTCCCGATGACGTCGCCGGGCGCGAGGCTGCGCTCGAGAAACATCGCGCCAAACTGGCCGATGGCCTCCCGGGTCTGCTCCTCGCTTTCGCCGCTGGGGACGACAATGGCTTCCTTGAGACCAAAGACCTGCCGCAGCTTTTCCTCCAGCTCCACAAAGCGCAGCGACGGGTGGTCGACCCGGATCTGCACGATGCCCTCTTCCCGCGCCCGGGCGAGCAGGCGAACGACCTTCACCCGCGACAGGCCGAGGCGGTCGCCGATGTCCTGCTGGGTCAGGCCTTGGTGGTAATAGAGCCATGCGACCCGGGCCATGAGGGCCCGTTCCTGCTCGTGGGCCGACAGCGCCACCGCCTCACCCGCTCCTCAAGCGGCTGATGAGTTCCAGCGATCGGCGCACGCCCTCTTCGCCGCCGGCCACTTCCAGCACGAAACCGCCGCTGTACCCGCGCTGCCGCAGCGCCCCAAGCAGCCGCTCCCACGGGACCGCCCCTTCGCCCAGGGGGAGGTGTGCGTCGGCGCTGCCGTCGCCGTCGGCGGCGTGGATGCTGCGCAAATACGGGAACACGGCGGCCAGCTCCCGCTCCCATCCGCCCGTGCTGACCAGCGCATGCCCGACATCCAGGCAGATCCCAAGATGCGGGCTGCCGACGGCCTCAAGCAGCGCCAGGAGGTCCGCGCTCCGACCTCCGATGACGCGCCCGCCGGGATCGGGCAAGTTCTCGATCAGGATCGTCACGCCCAGCTCCCATGCGCGGCGGGACAGCTGCTCCAGGGACGCGGCGGTCCGCTGCCAGGCCGCTTCCCGCTCAGGCCCCTCACCCCGGTCGGACCCGTCGGACGGATGAACCACCACGTAGGGGCAATCGAGCCGTGCCGCGATCTCCAAGGCCCGGCCGATAGTGGCCACAGCCTCCTGCCGCTCTTCGGGCGCCGGCGCCGCCAAGTCCAGGCCCCGGAACGGCGCGTGCAGGCTGTGGGCCGCCAGACCGAGCCGGTCCAGGGCGGCCGCCACTTCCTCGATCTCCGGCGGCTCACACCGGGGGTCCAAATGCGTGCCATTGGCCCACAGCTCCACGTCGGTGGCGCCCAAAAGGTGCAGGATGTCCAAGGCCTCAAAGAGAGGCCGCTGGCTGAAAGTCCACGTCGACACCGCGAGGCGAAACCCGCCCGTCAACCGCTGTCCCTCCTTCTGCCTGCGCGCTTGGCGCTGCGTACCGCGACGGCTCCCGCGCCAGCCGCCGGCGCCTAGCGCCGTCCCCTGGCCAGGCGCGCTTGCCTCTCCCGCAAGGCCTCCACCGCGCCGGGCGGCGCGGAGACGGACCCGATGCGCCGGTCGTGGGTGGAGCCCGGCCCATGGGCGTCGGTGCCGCCGGTCACCACCAGGTCGTACTTGGCTGCCAGGGCCAGGAAGTGTTCCGTGTCCTCGGGCGTATGCTCGGGGTAATAGCACTCGAGGCCCTGCAGGCCGTGTTCGATCAGCTCGGGGATGAGCTTTTTTCCTTCCTCGGACATGCGCCCCGGGTGGGCCAGCACGGGCACGCCCCCGGCATCCAGGATCGCCCGCACGGCGTCAAAGGCCGAAAAGGGCTCCCGGGGAACGTACGCCGGGCCGCCGGTGTATAGGTAGCGTGCAAACGCTTCCTCGATGGACGCCACGCAGCCGGCCTCCACCAGCGCCCGCGCCACGTGTGGCCGCGTGATGGCGCCGCCATTCGCTATCCGCAGCACGTCGTCGAAGCTGATCCGCAAGCCCAGCTCCTGGAGGCGCTGGACCATCTTCTCGCCCCGCCGGACGCGGGCTTCGCGCCGGCGCGCCAGCAGCTCGTAGAACCCGCTGGCATCGGGCGGGATGAAATAGCCGAGGATGTGCACCTCGCCCCAGGTGCGATCCGTGTTGAGTTCCACACCGGGGACCAGTTCGAGCCCTAGCGCCTCGGCCGCCGCCATGGCCTCCGACACCCCGTCCATCGTATCGTGGTCGGTTAGAGCCAGGGCGGTGACGCCCGCGGCGCGGGCGGCTTCGACGACCGCCGCGGGCGACAGGGTGCCGTCGGAAGCGTTGGAATGCACGTGCAAGTCAATAGACACATGGATCCCTTCCTCAGGACAGCAGGCTTCCTCCCGCGCCCGCGGCCGGGGTGAATACCCGGAGCGGCCGGCTAGCCCCTTTGCGTGAGGATATCCTGGAAGCCCTTGATGTGTTCAGCCTGCAGGGGCTGGTCGGTTTCCACGTAGATGCGGTGCAGGTTGTTGAGCATGCGCGCGAGGATGGCCCGGGCCTTCATGGGTTTGAGGAAATGCTCCCGGAACGGGTAGCCCATGGCGCGCACGTGGCGGATGCAGTCCTCGCGGGTGAGCAGCCGCCCCCGGTGAAACGGGTCGATCCAGACGGTTTCCTCGCCGCTGTAGCGCACGAGGAAATGGCCCGGCAGCCCCACGCCGTCCAGCGGCAGGCCCAGCCGACGGCCCACCAGGATGTAGATGACCGACAAGGTGATGGGGATGCCCCGCTTGCGATCGATGACCCGGTTGATGCAGCTGTTGTCGGGGTCGTAGTAGCGGACGTCATCGCCCTGGAGCCCGGCCTTCT
>PKQR01000176.1 GCA_017578085.1 Bacillota bacterium | reverse complement strand
TCAAGGCCTTCGTCGACCAGTACAACTCGGTGCAGAACTTCATCAAGGAAAAGACGGGCGACGGAGGCGTGCTGCAGGGCGATGTCCTCCTTGGGCGCATCCAGTTCCAGCTTAGGCAGCTGGCGACGGCACGGGTGGACGGCGCTCCGGAGCCCTACAACCAGCTCGCCATGATTGGGATCAGTGTCGACCGTTACGGCACCATGACGCTGGATGAGGGCAAATTGCGGGCTGCGCTAGAGGCGGATCCTGACGCCGTGTACCGCCTGTTTGCCGGCAAGCTGGAGGAGGACAACTTCGAAGGCGTTGCGGTGCGCATGGGCAAGGAGCTCGAGCAGTGGCTGCGGTCCAACGAGGGCTTACTTGCGTCCCGCCAGCAGATGTTCGAGAACCGGATGAAGGACATCGACCGCAGCATTGAACGGCTCGAGGCCCGGCTCGAACTGCGGGAGCAAACCCTGCGCCGCCAGTTTACGCGGCTGGAAGAGGTGCTGGCGGCGTTGCAGACCCAGTCCGCGTGGCTGTCAGCACAACTTGTACAGTTAAGCGCGTTCGGTTCGTATCAGGCTCGCCGGTAAAGAGCGCGCCTGTTTAGGGGGAGTCGGGGGATGTACACGGCAGTTTACGCCAGGCACGCGGCGCAGCAGTACAAGACGACCCAGGTCCAGACGGCCAATCCGGCCGACCTGGTGGTCATGATGTATGACGGCGCGATCCGCTTTATCCGCCAGGGGATTTCGGCCATCGAAAGCGCGGACCTCCAAGAGGCCCATCGTTCCCTCATCCGGGCCCAGGACATCATTGCCGAGCTGGACCGGGTCCTGGATCCCCGGGCGGGCGAAATCGCCACGAATCTCGCACAGCTGTACGACTACGTGCACCGCCGGCTGGTAGAGGCCAACGTCCGCAAGGACGTGGCGCCCCTGCAGGAGGTGATCGGCCTCCTAACCGAGCTTCGGGACGCATGGGCCCAGATCGCCCGCGGCGAAGGAGGGGCCGGCGGTGGAGGCCACGACAGGGCCTGAAGCAGCCGGCCGGCTCGCTGCGGATCTGGTGGCGGCCTACGCGGCCCAGCTGGACGCCTACCGGGAATGGCTGGCGCTGGCCCGTGAGGCCCAACAGTACCTGCACAACGACGATTTGGACGAGTTCCTGCGCGTGCACGCGCGCAAGGAAGCCGTGACTGGCCGCCTGCACGAGATGGAACAGCGCGTGCAGGCGTGCCGGCGGGGCTTAGCGCCTATCCTCGGCACGGACGAGCCGACCTTAAGCCATCTGCAGCAGGCAGTAAGCCGCATCGCTGATCCCCTGTTTGCCGAGGCCGTAACGGACCTGCCGCCGCTTTTGGAAGAGCTGCGGACCGTGATGCAGGAGTTGCAGGCGGTGGAAGGCGCCACAGAGGAGATGCTCAGGGACCGCCTGTTGCGTTTGCGCGCGGACATCACCCAGACCCAAGCCGCTCGGCGAGCGACGCGCGCCTACCAGAAACCCGATCCTGCGTCGGACCCTGAACCCCGCTTCATCGACCACAGAGGGTAAAGAAGAATCCCCCGCAGGGGACCGGCTCCGGTGCCTGGGGGGGTGGGGATCGGCTCGGATACCGAGTACCCTTTGGGGGATCCTCGCGCCGGACGGCTAAGCCTCCGGCTTGCGTCTTTGGCGCTGTAGGATATTTGACTCCCACGACCCCTTTCCTGCCGGACCCTCGTCCTGTTTGTAAACGGGACCCTGCTCCCGTTAAGCAAGAATGCGCTTCAGACGGCGAATTTTGATTGACATAATTTGTCGAACGGATCCGCCCTCAAGTTGTCAATCGCCCCGCCCGATGGTACAAAATGAAACTGTGGGTTGGGGTTTCCCAACGCGCGGGGAGGTATAAGAGGGTGGCCAAGGAAGGCACCTACTGGCAGCGGCTGCGGATGTCGGCCAAGATCGGCGGCGGGTTCGCGCTCGTTCTTGTCTTGGTTGTCGTCGTAGCGGTTCTCGGACTGTATGCGGTGCGAGAGCTCACCGGCGTGTTCACGGGCGTTTTGGAGGCCGACGTCCAGGCGGCCATTGAGGCGAGGCGGCTGGACCTGTTGACGCAGGACGCCGTCGCCAGCGTCTTAGAGTACTTCCTTCCCTCCGACGCTATCGCCCGCATTCTTGAAGAATGGCAAGCGACCTACGCTTCGCTTGAGCAGCGGATCACGGATGAAACTGGCCGGCAAATCCTCGCTCAACTGAAACAGACGCAGGATCAATTCTTCGCGATTTCCCAGGAAGATTTTGCTGCCTTCACCCGGCGGAACGACCTGCAAAGCTTGGGCGCCCAAGCTCAAGAGCTCGTGGGGCAGTTGGTCCGCCACGTGGAGGGCCTGATGGACGCGGCTGAGGCCGAGGTCATGGACGCGGCCCGCATGGCGGAGTTGCGCATCTTGGCGGCCATGGCGGCGGCGCTGGTGGCGGGCATCATCGCTTCGACCGTCCTCACCCGCGCCATCAGCGGGCCGCTGGTCCGCATCGCCGGCGTCGTTGGCCGGGTGGCGGACGGCGACCTGACGGTGGAAATTGCCCAGACCAAGCAGCAGGACGAGGTTGGGCAGGTCACCAACGCGTTTGCCGTTATGACCAACAACCTCCGGCAACTGGCACAGCGGATCATCCAGTCCACCGATGCCCTGAACCGCTCCAGCGAAGAGCTGTCGGCTTCGGCGGAGCAGGCCGCCCGCGCGACAGAACAGATCACGCAGACCATCAGCCAAGTGGCCGCGGGCACGGGCGATCAAAGCCGCACCGTGCAGCAGGTCGTCGGCATCGTCAGCGAGCTGAAGAAGGCCATCGACCGCATTGCTGCGGGAGCCGCCGAGCAGGCCCGGGTGGTGCACGAGGGCGGGCGCCTGGTCCAGGAGATGATGGGGGCCATCAAGGCGGTGGCCGACAACGCCCGCCAGGTGGCGTCGGCGTCCCGGGACGGCGTGGCCACGGCCCGGCAGGGCGGCGAGACGGTACGCCAGACGGTGGCCGGCATGGAAGGGATCCAGCGGACGGTATTTGCCACCGCCGAGAAGGTGCGGGAGCTGGGCCGCCACTCGCAGAAGGTGGGCGACATCGTGCAGGTGATCTCGGACATCGCCGAGCAGACGAACCTGCTGGCGCTCAACGCTGCCATCGAGGCCGCCCGGGCCGGCGAGCACGGCAAGGGCTTCGCGGTGGTGGCCGACGAGGTGCGCAAGCTGGCCGAGCGGTCGGCGGCGTCCGCCAAGGAGATCGCGGCGCTCATCACCGACATGCAGGCGGGCATCGAGGAGGCCGTTGAGGCCATGCAGCTGGGGACCCGCGAGGTCGAGGTCCGCATGGAGCAGGCCCGCCAGGCTGGGCAGGCGCTGGAGCAGATCCTGGGCGCCCTCGAGGCCACGGACCAACAGGTGCAGCGCATCACCCAGGAGGCCCAAAGCCTGGCCGAACGGGTGGAGCTGGTCATGCGGGCCGTTGAGGGCGTCGCCCGCATCACCGAGGAAAACACCGCCGCGACGGAAGAAATGGCCGCCCAGAGCGAAGAAGTCATGGGGGCGATGGAAACCATTTCCGCGGTCGCCGAGGAGACGGCGGCTTCGTCGGAGGAGGTCAGCGCGGCGGCGGAAGAGATGCACGCCTCCATCGAGCAGGTGGCCGGGTCGGTGCGCTCCCTGGCCCGCATGGCGGCCGAATTGCGCCAAGTCGTTTCCCAGTTCCGGACGTAAGCGGCCGTTCGGGACGTGTACGGCAGTTTGCGGATGTGAGGGGTGGAGATGTAGATGGCGGCGGAGCAGGCGCGGGCCGTGGCCAGCGACCAGAAGCAGCTGGTAGTGTTCCGCCTCGCGGGAGAGCTCTACGGGGTGGATATCCATCAGGTGCGGGAGATCATCCGGGTGCCCGAGATCACCCGGGTGCCGCGCACCCCGGATTTTGTCGAAGGCGTGATCAACCTGCGGGGCAGCGTCATCCCCGTCCTCGACTTGCGCAAGCGCTTTGGCATGCCGCCTGGCGCGGCAGACGCGGACCGGCGCATTGTGGTGGTCGAGATGGGCGAGCAGACGCTGGGGGTCATCGTGGACGCGGTGTCAGAAGTGCTGCGACTGGAAGGCGACCGCATCGAGCCGCCGTCCCCGTACATCGTCAGCCTCGATACGCAGTACATTACCGGCATTGCCCGCCTGGATGACCGGCTCGTCATCCTGCTGGACCTGAACCGCGTGCTCCATG
>PKQR01000175.1 GCA_017578085.1 Bacillota bacterium | reverse complement strand
GATCCCCGGCGATTTCCCCTACGTTGTTTACAGCAAGTTCTCTGCCCAGATGCACATGCGCGCAGAGGTTGCCCCGGGGCTCGAGGGCGGGTTTGACATGACGGTATTGGCGGAGCGGTACGTCGAGCGGGAGGTTGACGGCCAACTGCTCGAATGGGTTGCGCCCGACTATCCGCTCATCGTCATCGGGGAAACCGTGACCGGTTGGCTGGGCGAAGGCAGCGAGGCCTTCGGCGACGGCACGTACGCCGACTACTACATCATGTACGGCGACAGAGGCGACGACCTGGCCATTACCCTCACTTCGGACGACTTCGACGCGTACCTGGTCCTTTTGGACAGCAACCGTGAGATCGTGGCGTGGGGCGACGACATGGGCGACAGCGCCGACGCCTTCGTCCGCGTCGAACTGCCCTACAGCGGCCTTTACTACGTCGTGGCCAACGCCTACTACCCGGAAACCGGTGGCCACTACACCTTGACGGTGCAGCGGGAAGCTGCGTCGGTGGGTGGCGTGGATGTAATGCAACTCATCTCGGCTGCCTCGGCCCTCCTGCCGAGCCTCGAGGACGTGCGGAGCATGCCGGACGAGGAGCTGGCCGAGCTGGAATACGTGCTGGACCAGCTGCTGCAGATCATCTGGGACGAACGGACTAGACGCTTGTGGCAGTAAGGACGGGTCACGTGCGCTGCACCGGGCTGCAGCTCCGGCGGCGCCTGTGCGGGAAGCAGGGCGTATCCTTGAGAGTGGGCAGGGCCGTCATGCTGAGCCTCTTGCTCGTGCTGCTGGGTTGGACCGCCACGGGGGCCGCCTCAAGCGCCCCCGTGGCGGTGCACTTCGTCGCCGAAGCGATGGAGCTCCCCGTTGTCGACCCGTGGGAACAGGCCCGCCTGGCCGGCGTGGACTTCCGCGCCATCGGGCAGGAGCCCGGCTGGCTGGCCGACATCTGGGACGGGCAGCGGATCGAGCTGCTGCTCGACTACGGTGACACCCGCATCACGACGCCTATCTCCTCTCCGGAAACCGGCGCGGACGGGCGGACCACCGTCTACCGCACCGATGAGGTGTGCTACCGAGGTGTTGCTTGTGGAATTGAGAATCCCACCGCCGGTCGTTTTCCTTGTTTCCGGACTGCTCATGCGCATGCTGGCCGCGGTGGTGCCGGACCTGGAGGTGCCGGTGCCCGACCCCGCCCGTACGATCGCGGCGGTGCTGCTTCTTGCCCTCGGGATCCTCTGCGGTGCGCTGGGCTTGCGGGAACTGCACGCTGCCGGCACCACGCCCGATCCACGGTATCCCGAACAAGCTGCCGCGCTGGTCACCGGCGGCATTTACCGGTACACGCGCAACCCGATGTATCTAGGCATGGCGGTCATCCTCGCAGCGTGGGCGGTGTGGCTGGACAACCTGGCCGCCCTGCTGGGCGTGCCGGCCTTCGTGGCCTACATCAGCCGCTTCCAGATCCTCCCTGAGGAGCGCGCGCTGGCCGCTCGCTTTGGCGCCGCGTACGAGGCGTACCGCCGCTCGGTGCGCCGGTGGCTGTGACGAACGGCTGCCCGCCGTCAGCCCGCGGTTTCTCCGGTGCCGCTCGGGTCGCTGGCGTCCTCACCAGGGCGCGGCTTCTCCGTCGCCGCACGGGCCGGTGGCTGTCTCAGCTGTATCCGCCTCGGACTCGATGATGAGCACGTGCACCTCGCCTGGCCCGTGGACGCCGATGGTGAGGTCATTCTCGATGTCCCCGGTGCGGCTCGGCCCGGTGATGAGGACCACCTGGCTCGGCAGCAAGCCGGAGGGACCGGACTCGCGCAAAATGCGCATCAACTCCGACCGCTGGGCCAGAATTCGCTCCGCCGGCAAAAGGGCCACGTGCACCGGCGGCAGAAGGCTGACGGTGCGCGCCCGGCCCGGGCCTGTCAATTGCACCAGCGTGCCCGTTTCCGCGATGCCCCAGTCCGCCCAGGTGATGCCGATGTCGGCAGCGGCCAAGGTGGCGCGGGCAGCCGACGCCGTGACCACCTCAAGCCCGCTTCCCGCAAGGGCGGCGAGCCACGGGGCGCCCTGGGGCTCGCGCCAGCGGGGATCGTCTTCCCGCACGGCCAGCTTGCGGTCCGCGCTTTCGGCCAGGCGGCGCAAGTACACGGCGAGATCGCCGGGCTGGCCGATCCGCTCCGCATGACCGCCCACCGCCGTCAATTCCGCTACAAAACGGTCGATCAGCGCTCGCCGCGCTGCGCCGGCGCGGGGGACGTCCCCGGCCGCTTGGGCCCGCGCCGGAAAGCGGCCGGGATGGGGCGATTGCCTGCTGTTGGCGAGCCGGGCGCGGATATGGGCCAAGAATGCCTCCTGGTTAGGGGCCAGGATCGGGTCGCTCATCGCTTAGCACCTCCCGCCTGGCGGGGGACGGCCCCGGCGCCGTGCGAGCTCGGGGTCGGGACGCCATGCCCGCTTGTGGGCCGGTCCGAGCGGGCTTGCCACCACTCTCTGAAGGACTGCCGGGCCACCGCAGGCAGCTCCCGGTCGGTGAGCCAATGGGACAAGGGCGGCGGCGCCCAGCGCCAGCGGCCGTCCTGCAGGAAGGGGCGTTGCACAAGCCGCGCCAGGCGCAGGGCGGCCTGCCAGCGGCCGGGGCCCGACGCAACGGCAGCCCACAGCCGGAAGAGCACCCGCTCGCCCCAAGGCGCGGGCCGGTGGGCGTTGGTTTCTTTACGCAAGCCGATCAGGAGGTCGTGCAGGGGGATTTTAACCGGGCAGACCTCAGTGCACGCCCCGCAGAGGCTTGAGGCGTTGGCCAGCTCACCCCAGTCGCGCAAGTCTTTGAGCAGCGGCGTGATCACCGCCCCGATGGGCCCGCCGTACACCCACCCGTACGCGTGCCCGCCGATATGCCGGTAGACGGGGCACACGTTTTGGCATGCGGAGCAGCGGATACAGTGCAGCGCCTCTTGAAACTCGGTGCCCAACATGTTGGAGCGGCCGTTGTCCACGATGACCAGGTGCAGCTCTTCCGGGCCGTCGGTTTCCCCGGGGCGGCGGGGGCCCGTGATGATGGTGGTGTAGACGCTTAGCTTCTGCCCTGTGGCGCTGCGGGGTAAAAGCTCAAGCATCACGTCAAGGTCGTCCATGGTCGGCACGATGCGCTCCATGCCCATGAGCGTCACCTGCACTCTGGGCAGGGACGTCACCATGCGACCGTTGCCCTCGTTGGTTACAAGGCATATGGCGCCGGTTTCCGCCACGGCGAAGTTGCAGCCGGTGATCCCCATATCGGCTTGCAAAAATTCGTGGCGCAGCTGGGCCCGGGCGAAGGCGTTGAGGGTGGGCGTGTCGGTCGAGAGGGGTCGTCCCGCCACGCTGGAAAAGAGCTGCGCGATCTCGTCTCTCGACTTGTGTAGGGCCGGGGCGATGAGGTGCGATGGCTTTTCACGCCCCAGCTGGACAATGTACTCTCCGAGATCGGTTTCCACCGCCCGGATGCCGTTGGCCTCCAGGTGGTGGTTGAGCTCGATCTCCTCCGAGATCATGGACTTGGATTTGATGACGGTGCGGACTTGGTGGCGGCGGGCCACTTCCAGGACGTAATTCACCGCGTCTTCTGCCGTGCGGGCGAAAAAGACGTGGCCGCCCGCGGCCTGCACCCGCTGGGCCAACTGCGCCAGGTAATAGTCCAGGTGGTCGATGGTGTGGGCACGGATGCGCCTGGCGTGTTCCCGCAGGGCTTCAAAGTCATCCAGCGCGGCCACGGCCCTCCGCCGGGCGAACCGGAATCGGTCGGTGGTGCGGCGCACGGCCTCGCCCAGCCGCGTGTTGCGCACCGCCGCCGCTGCCCGCTGATAGATGGTGGTGCCGGCGCGCCCGTGGCCCGAGCTGCCGGCCCGCTGGCCGCTTGCGGTGTGGGACGTGCTCATGCGGTCACCCCCTGTCGAGCCCAAGTCCCGTGTGCCTGGACGTGGTCCGGATTGTTCGGGTGCTGGTCCAGGATTTCCGCGATGTGCATGACGCGCAATGAGGAGCCTTGCCGGCGCAGGATCCCATCGAGGTGCATGAGGCAGGACATATCGGTGCCGGTCAACACCTCGGCGCCTGTTTCAGCCGCATGGGCGGCCTTGGCCCGCCCCATGTCGGCGCTCAAGGCGGCAAACTTCACGGCGAAGGTCCCGCCGAACCCGCAGCAGTCCTCCGCGTAAGGGAGATCCACCAGCTCCAGGTCCTTCACGTGGCGCAGGAGCGT
>PKQR01000174.1 GCA_017578085.1 Bacillota bacterium | reverse complement strand
GGATCATCATGCTTGCCGGCATCGCCGTCAACAACGGCATCGTCATGATTGACTACGTCAACCAGCTGCGGCGCTCCGGGCTCGACCGGCTGGCGGCCCTGGTGGCCGGCTGCCCGACCAGGCTGCGCCCGGTGCTCATGACGACGTTGACCACCGTCCTAGGGATGATCCCGCTGGCTCTGGGGCGGGGCGAAGGTGCGGAGCTGCAGGCGCCCATCGCCATCGTGATCATCAGCGGCCTGTCCGTTTCCACCCTGCTTACCCTGGGCTTCGTGCCCGTGGCCTACAGCTTGTTCGACGACTTGGGACAGTGGCTCGCGCGGCGCTTTGTTCGGCGCCGGGGTGAAGAAGTTGCCCCCGCAGCCGGGTTGCCCGCACCTGCAGCCGTTAGCACCTTAACGGAGGCGGGCGATGGGGAACCCGCCCCGAGCGGGGCCGGCCGCTAGGCGAGGCGGCGGATCCGGCGCTCTGAGGAGGTCCGGGCAGCGGGACGTGCCCCAACTACGGGTCAGGATGGATGGGAGGTAGGGCGATGCAAGGCCTTCGGTATCTCTGGGGCGTCGTGCTGGGCGCGGTATTGACGTTGTTCATCAGCGGGATGACCGCTGGTCCGGCCGCCGCGCAGCCCGCGGCCACAGCCGTGGCCGGGTCGGGCCAACTGGACGGTGAAAAGGTCGTACGCCTCGATCTGAAACAAGCCGTGGAGATGGCCTTGGCCAACAACGTGGAGCTCGCGCTGGCCCGGCAAGAGGTGGAGGCGGCCCGGGTGGGCCTGTCGCAGGCACAGGCCATGAGCCTCGTGAGCCCGTCGCCGACGACGCTGTTACAGGCGGAGGCGGGAGTGGCTCTTGCCGAGCGGAGCCTGGCCCTGGCCCAGCAGCGCGTGGCGTTTGCCGTAGAAGGGGCCTATTACGACGTGTTGCGCCTGCAGAACCTGTTGGCGGTCATGGACGACGCCCTGGAGGCCGCCCGGCGGCAGCTGGCGGTGGCGGAAAGCCGGTTTCGCACGGGCGTGGCCACGCAGATTGACGTGCTCAGGGCCCAGACGTCCCTGATGCAGACGGAGGCCGAGCGGGCCCAGCTCGCCGACAACCTGGCCCTGGTCCTGGCCCGGTTCCGGCAGACGGTCGGGCTTGACCCGGATGCGGCGGTCGAGCTGGACGAAACCGCCGTCACCTACGAGCCCGTGCCCATGACCCTCGAAGAGGCCATCGCCGAGGGCTTGCGCAACCGGTTGGAGCTGGCCCAGGTGCGGCTGGCCGTGGAGGTGGCCGAGAAGGAGCTGGAGCTGGCCACCAACGACTACACGCCTGAGCTCACGCGGCTGCAGGCGGCCATCCGGCTTGAGCAGGCGCGGCTGCAGCTGCGCCAGGCCGAGCAAGGGATTGCCCTGGATGTCCAGCGGGCTTACAACGCCGTCCAGGACGCGTACCGCCGCATTGCCGTGACGGAGCAACGCCTTAAGGAGATGGAGGAGAACTGGCGCGTGGTGCAGGCGCTATATGAGGCCCGTATGGCGACGGACCTGGAGGTGCTGCAGGCCCAGACGGGGCTGACCGAAGCCCGCAGCGCGGCCATCCACGCGGTGTTTGACTACAACGTAGCCCGGGCCGACTTCTTCCAGGCCATCGCCCGGGAGCTGAGCGACCGATGATAAGGCAAGCAGCGCATGGCCGGCGAGCTAGCGGTGCGGCCCGCTGGAGCGGGGCTGTCACCGGGCGGCTCGCGGCATGGGGGCGCGCGACGCGGCAGGGCGCGGCGCTGCGCGGCCTTGTGGGCATCGTGCTGCCAGCCCTGCTTGGGCTGGCGCTCCTTTACCCGGGGGTCGCTTTGGCCCAGGAGCAGGCCATGGCCCAAGACGAGCTCGTTTACGACGCGGTGCGGGTGGTGCAGCGGGCGCTGACGCACCACCTGGGTGTGCGGGCGGCGCAGTTGCAGTATTTGCTGGGACAAGCCCGGGCGGAGGAAACCCGCGCCTCCCTGCGGCCGGCGCTGTCCGTGGAAGGCGGCCCGTACCGGATGTGGCGGGAGGGCAGTACGCTCTCAGCCGAGCAGGCGGCGCTGTTGGCAGCACTCGAGCAATCTCTGGATCCTAATGATCCACGTGACCAAGCGCTGCTTTGGATCTTGAAGCCGATGAACCAACCCGAGATCACCGCCAACGGCTACCGCGTCGCTTTCAACTTCCGGGCGCCCCTGTGGCGGTCGGCCTTGCAGCAGGCCCTGGCGGTGCTGGCCGACGCCGAGAGCGACCAGGCCCGGGGAGATCTCGAGAGCGCGCTGGGCGGGGTCATCGTCCAGAGCCTGGAAGCGTACTACGGCGTCCTGCGGGCGGAGGCCGCCTGGCGGGTAGCCTTGGCGGCGTACCGGGAGGCAGAGGCGCGCGCGGAGGAGCGGGCGGCGCAGGTGGCATCCGGCACAGCGACCGAAGCCGACCGTCTGCAGGCGGAAGCGGAGCGTCTTCGGGCACAGGCGGAGCTCATCCGGGCCGAAGGGGAGCTGAAGGCGGCCCGCATGGGGCTCAACCAGAGCCTGGGCTACCCCCTGGACGCGGCACTCACGGTGGTCGAGACGGAAATCCCGGCCGTGTGGCCCAGCCTTGAGGAGGCCCTGGCCTTGGCTACCGAACGGGGCGACGTGCAAAAGGCGCGCCGCGATGTCGAGCGGGCCCGGGCGGCGCAGGTCATGGCCGAAGAGCAGGCAAAGCCGGGTGTGCAGTTGGCGGGCCGCTACCGCTGGTCCGACGCGGAAATCTCCCTCGGCATCGATCGCCACGGTTACGTGGGCGGTACCGCGTCCACGAGCCGCAGTTATAAAGACGGCGGGGAGGCCCTGCCGTCAGGGGAGACGCCCAACTGGTCTGTGGGCCTCGAGGTGCGTTGGCCGCTGGCCGACGGCGGGCAGACCCGCGCCCAGTTGGAGCAGGCCGCGCTGCAGGTGGAGCTGGCCGCCTTGCAGCTGGAACAGATGGAGCAGTCGGTGCGCGCGGAGGTGACCGCCGCCCACGCGCGGCTTATGGCCGCCGCGGCGGCGCTGGAAGGCGCCCGGAACGGCGTGGCGGCGGCTCGCCAGGGACTGGCCATCGCCCAAGAGCTGCGGACCGCCGGGGCCGCCACCGAGGCGGATGTGCTGCGGGCCGAGACGGCCCTGGCCCGGGCGGAGCAGGCGCGCCTTGAGGCCCGCTACATGCTGACGCTGGCCCAGGCGGCGTACCTGCAGGCGGCCGGGGTGCTGGTGCCGACCTATTTGGGAATCTTGGCCGACCTTGGAGTGGATGTGGAACTCGACGCGATCTTGATCAACCTGTGAAAAAAGTCGAACGGGGAAGGAAAAAGTTGGTGAACGGCGAAGGAAGCATTTGGATCCTGCGTCCATGGGATCCTACGTCTCGGAAAGCGTGGGGACTCCGTGCATCGGGACAGCTTCCGGATCGCGGGCATGGCCGTCATCAGCTCGCTGGTTCCCCTGCTCGCGTTTGAGTACTTGCTCTGGAACCCGCACCTGGATCACCTCCTCTACGCTCCTATCCCGCACGCCTACGTCGCCGCCTCGGCGTCGCTGGTGGCAGCGCTGGCCGCAACCGTGGCCGGCGTCGTTGCCGAGCGCCAGCGCAACCTGCAAGTGATGTTCCTCTCGATGGCCTTTATGTCGCTGGGATTCATCTTTGCCCTGCACGGCTTCTCCGCACCCGGGCTTCTCTGGGAAGCCGAAGCGCTGTCAGGCATCAGCGGGCCCTTGAGTCTCTTGCTCACTGCGTTCTGGATCACGCTGTCCATGGTTTCCACGGGCGCTCGGGGCGTCCGGTGGATCTCCCGCTGGCACAGCTGGCTGGTACCGGCCTGGGCGGGCGTGATGGTCGCGGTCGTCGTCGCGAGCGTCCTCCGCCCCAGCATCTGGGACGTATTCCCCGTGCCCGGCGGGCCTTTACACGTGCTGGTGAGCTCCGTCTCCATCGGGCTTTTTGCCTGGAGCGGCGTCAGTTACATGCGGGTCTACCGGCAGACCGGTTCCCCGGTGGCCAAGGCGGTCGTGTACGCCTCCGGCTGGCTGGCGGTTTCCCAGTGGATTGTGCTGCGGGGCACGGTGTGGCACTTAAGCTGGTGGATGTACCACTTCCTGCTGCTTGGGGCGGCCGCCGTGACCACGTGGGGCGTGTGGCGCCAGTATGCCTACGGCGACTCCCTCATGCGGTCGGTCGCGGCCTTGTTCCGCTCCGACGCCTTGGCTCGCTT
>PKQR01000173.1 GCA_017578085.1 Bacillota bacterium | reverse complement strand
TGGGGATCATGACCCGCAAGTCGCCGATGGGCATGCGCATCACGTAGTAGCGCTCCGAGCGGCCCAGGACCTCCTTTTCCTCGATGGCCTCAATGATCCCGGCGCCGTGCATCGGATAGACGACCTTATCGCCCACCTTAAACTCCTTGCGTGGCTTCAAGCCCCATCATCCTTGGTTTCAAGCTAGCTTGTGAAAATTGTACCATCAACAGCCAAAAATGTCAATGTGAACACCTTGAAGGTCCCACCGCGCCGGGCCGCCGCCTTGACAGCCCGCTCGCTCAATTCTTATAATAAGGGTGATTTTAGCCCCTTTCCGGCTGCAGCGGGACCACCCCGAGCGGCGAGGAGCGTGACCGTGCGTGAGCCCTGAGGCCCAGCAGTCCCGTCAGGTGCCGGCCACCACCGAGCACGACCATGGGGCCCAATCCCCCGCGGCCGGGACCAACCTGGCGGCCGAGTTCCAGGCCGCCGTCTCCCAGTACCTGATTCGCCACCGCAGCATCCTCGACATCCTAGCCAAGCTGCAGGAGACGTCCGCCCGTGTGCAGCGGGCGGTTTCACGGGCCGTCACCGAGTGCGGCTGCCTTGAGGTGCACGCCCAGCGCCAGCAGATCCCACCGGGCATCTCGTACTGGGAAATGCGGGACCACGTGAGCACCCACCTCAACGGCTCCCTGTGCGAGCAGTGCCGTGAGGTGCTGGAGATGGAGCTGGGCCACAACTTGTTCTACTTCACCGCCCTCTGCGAGGCCCTCAACCTGCAGAGTGACGCCATCCTGCGCCAGGAGATGAAGCGGGTCACAACCCTCGGGGTGTTCAATTTGACCTGAGCTGAGTTGTTCGTTCCTCGCGATGCGTAGACATTTGCGCCCGGTGCCCTCGGCACCGGGCGTCTTTGTTGTGCCGCTTTCGCCGGCGGCTTCCGCCTGCGCAAGCGACCACCTCGACCGCCGGCACCCGGCATGGGCGCCAGCGGTTGCCGCTCTCGCCGCGGCTTGCCGGCGCCAGCGGAGGTGCGTCACAGGTGCCGGTCCAACAAAGCCTGCTCCCGCAGGCGCCGGAGGCTCTCCTTGATGGCCCGGGCCCGGACCTCGCCGATGCCCTCCACGCTGTCCAGCTCCTCCAGGGACGCTTGGGCGATGCCGCTCAGGTTCTGGAACCGCTGCACCAGGTTTTCAATTACGGGCATGGGCAGGCGCGGCACCTTGGTCAGCACCCGGAACGCCCGGGGCGTCACCGGTGCGTCCAGGTTGTTCACGTTGGCCCCGTAACCGAGCCGCCGGGCGATGAGGGACAGGTCCAAAAGGTCCTCGGAGCTCCACTCGTTGAAGGACTCCCAGACCGCGGTTGCGGGCTCCCCGTCGGTAGGCTGGTAGTAGTCCCGCACAATCAGGAGCCCCTCGTTTTCGATATCGCTTACCAGCTCATCGAGCTGCATGCGCACTAGGCGCCCTTCGCTGCCCAACTCAGCGATGTAGCGCTCGATCTCCTTGCGGATCCGGTTGACCATCTGGGCCCGCTGGATGCACGTGGTCACGTCGTACAGCGTGACCAGTTCCTCGAACTCCAGCGCCGTCAGATTGGTCAGCGCCTGCTGGTAGACGGCCTTGTACTTCTCCAAGGTGCTCAAGGCCTGATTGGCCTTGGCGAGGATGACGCTAATATCCCTCAGCGTATACTTGGAATTGCCCTTATAAAGACTGATGACATTGCGGCGCTGGGAAATCGAAATGACCAGCTGGCCCGTCTGCTTGGCCACCCGCTCGGCCGTGCGGTGACGGGCGCCGGACTCCTGGCTCGGGATCATCGGGTCGGGCGTCAAATGCGTATTGGCGTAAAGGATGCGGCGGCCGTCACTGCTCATGATGATCGCGCCGTCCATCTTGGCCAGCTCATACAGCGCCGCGGGGTACATTTCCACATCGATCTTGAAGCCGCCGTTGACCAGGTCAAGCACCGCCTGGGTATCGCCCACCACGATGAGCGCTCCCGTGCGGGCCCGCAAGATCATCTCCAAGGCTTCGTAGATCGGCGTGCCCGGTGCCACCATGCGCAGGGCCTTCAATATCTCCTCATCCATCGGCAGGTCGTCCCGCATGCCTTCACCGCCTCTCGCCCGCTCCCAGCGGGAATGCGTCCACCGTCAATAGCGCCTCGGCGACGGTTGCCACGCCTATGCATTGGATCCCGGCGCCAAGGGCTAGCCCGTTCCGGTTGGCCTTAGGCAGAATGCAGCGGCGGAAACCCAGTTTTGCCGCTTCCTGAATGCGCCGCTCCGCCTGCCGGATGGCCCGCACTTCCCCCGCGAGCCCCACCTCGCCAAAGACAACCGTCCCGGGATCGATGGGCCGATCCAGCTGGGCGGAAGCCACGGCCAGCGCCACCGCCAAGTCGACGGCCGGCTCATCCACCCGCACACCGCCCGCGGCGTTGATGTACACGTCGGCCGCGTGCAGGGAAAACCCGCACCGGCGCTCCAACACGGCCAACACGATCGCCGCTCGCTGGTAGTCGATGCCCGCGACCTGCCGGCGGGGTGTGCCGCCGAAGGGCGCCGGGCCCACCAGCGCCTGCACTTCTACCAAAAGCGGCCGGGTGCCCTCCATGAGCGCGGCCACTACGGTACCAGGCTGTCCCGCCGCCCGCTGCTGCAAAAACAGCTCCGACGGGTTGGGCACCTCCCGCAGGCCCGTATCGACCATCTCAAACAGGCCCAATTCGTTGGTGGAACCAAACCGGTTCTTGGCTGCCCGCAGCGTGCGGAACTGGGTGTGCCGCTCGCCCTCAAGGTACAGCACCGCGTCCACCGCGTGCTCAAGCACCTTGGGCCCGGCCAGAGCCCCCTGTTTGTTGACGTGACCAACCAAGAGCACCGGGATGCCCGTCTCCCGGGCGAGGCGCGTCAGCCGCGCCGCCGCCTCCCGCACCTGGACGAGGCTCCCGGGCTGGCCTTCTACGCCGCCCACGGCCACCGTCTGGATGGAGTCCACCACCAGCCACCGAGGCCGCTCAGCCTCGGCTGCGGACACGATCGCGTCGACATCCGTCTCGGCCAGCACGTGGAGCGCCTCGGAACGCGCCCCCAGGCGCGCCGCGCGCAGGGCCACCTGCTGCACCGATTCCTCCGCGCACACGTACAGCACGCTTCCATGCAGTTGCGCAAAGCTGTGGCTGGCCTGCAGGAGCAGGGTCGATTTTCCGATGCCCGGCTCACCGCCCATCAGCACGACGGACCCGGGCACCACGCCGCCGCCCAGCACCCGGTCCAGCTCGGCGATGCCAGTGCGGCTGCGGCTTTCCAGGGAGGGATCAACATCGCTCAGCCGCCGGACGGCCGCCCGCGCCGCGAGCAGCGGGGTCGGCGGCGCAGGCGCCTCGGGAACAAGGCTGTTCCACGCCTGGCATGACGGGCAGCGGCCCAGCCACCGCGGGGACTCATACCCGCACTGCTGGCAGGCAAATCTCATCCGGGCCGCCCTGGTCGCCATACTGCCCTCCCGTCCGCGCAGGGGATGCCAGGAACGCGGCCTCCCGTGCGATTCGGACTCTATTATAGCATTCGAAAGCCCGGACCCTCAACCTCAGGCTCCGGCCCCGCCGCGGGGGCATAAAACCGCCCGGCGCCCCTTGCGAGGGCACCGGGCGGTCTTGGGATTGCTTCCGGCCGTGCAGCTCGGCTACTTGACCTCGGCCAGCTGCTTCTTTTCGAAGACGATTTGGCCCTCGGCGTTGGCGTCCACCACGATGGTGTCGCCCTCCTGGAAGCGGCCCCGGAGCATCTCCTCGGACAGGGGATTTTCCACCAGCCGCTGGATGGCCCGCCGCAGCGGCCGCGCCCCGTACTGGGGATCGTAGCCCTGCTCGGCCAGCACATCCTTGGCCCGTTCGGTGAACTCCACCTGCACGCCCCGGTCCTTGAGCTCCTTGACCAGCGTCTGGAGCATGATGTCGACGATCTGGCGCAAGTGCTCCTTGGTCAGCGCGTGGAACACGATGACCTCGTCGACGCGGTTGAGGAACTCCGGCCGGAACGTCTTACGCAGCTCGTCCATGACCTTTTTCTTCATGTCCTGGTACGACTGCTGGCTGTCCTCCACCGTGCGGAAGCCGATGCTGCCCTGGCGCTGGATCTCGTGGGCCCCCACGTTGGAGGTCATGATGATGACCGTGTTGCGGAAGTCCACCGTCCGGCCCTTGGCGTCCGTCAGGCGGCCGTTCTCCAGCACCTGCAGGAGGACGTT
>PKQR01000040.1 GCA_017578085.1 Bacillota bacterium | reverse complement strand
CCGGCGTCACATCCGCCGCCAGCGCCCCGTCCCGCACCAGCACTCGCTCCAAGGCCGCGATGGCCACCTCAAGCTGGTCCCGCTCGGGCGGGCGCGTCGTCAGCCGCTGCATCCACAGGCCCGGCGTCGCAATCCAGCGCACCACGGGCCATGCGTCGTCCCGGGCGGCGTGGCGGATGATTTCGTAGGACAAACCGGCCACCACCGGCATGAGCAGGAGGTGGATCAAGACCCGCTCGAGAAAGGGCGGCCGGCCAAAGAACGAAAAGGCGAAAACGCTCATAAACAGCACAATCAGGATGAAGTTGGTGCCGCAGCGGGTGTGCACGATGCTCTGCCGGGCCACGTTTTCCACCGTCAGCGGCAACCCCGCTTCGTAGCAGTTGATGGCCTTGTGCTCCGCCCCGTGATATTGGAACACGCGCCGCACGTCGGGCATTTGCCCGATGGCCAGGATGTACAGGGCAAACACGGTGATCTTGATCAGGCCCTCCACCAGGTTCAGCACCACGTTGTGGGCGATCGCGTCCTGGATGAGGCGGATCACGTAGGCCGGCAGCACCACAAACAGGCCCACCGTCAAGCCGACGGCCAGCGCCAGGGACAAGGCCAGCTCCTTGGCGCTCAAGGGCTCCTCCTGGCCGTCGGTGGCCTGCGCCGCCGAAAAATTCAGGGCCCGTATACCGAGGACCAAGGCTTCCACCAACGCCACAGCGCCGCGAAGCAAAGGCCGCCGCAGGATGGGATACCGCTGCGACCACGGCACCAGCGCCTGCTCGTGCACCGCGATGGAGCCGTCCGGCCGGCGCACGCCGATGGCCATCGCCCGCCGGCCCCGCATCATCACGCCTTCAATGACGGCCTGACCGCCATAGAAAAACAAATCTTTCATCCCGATACCCTCTTTCCCGGCTCACCGCCGGCGGTAGTCAGGGCACCGCGTCGCGTTGGGCCGCTCCGGCCGCCAGCAGGCATTCCCGTAGTTGTACTTGCAATCGTCGCACAGAAACCGGCTGCCGCCGAAAAGCTGGGCAAACTTGTGCCGCAGCTGGTCCCACCAGTTCACTGGTCGGACCTCCCCTCGAGCTCGTCCACTTGCTTCGCCAAGAGCGCCCGCAGCCGGTCTAGGCCCGCTCCGGTCTTGGCGGAAATGGCCACCGCTGCAGGCGTGCGCAGGGCCCACTGTTCCACCTGTGCCGGATCGGGCACGGCATCCAGCTTGTTGAAGGCGATCACCATCGGCTTACCCAGCGCCCCGATCTCATCCAGGACCGCTTCGACAGCCTCCATCCGCTCTTCCGCGTCGGGCTGGCTGGCATCGACTACATGCACCAGGATGTCCGCCTCTTCAACTTCTTCCAGCGTCGCCCGGAATGCGGCGACCAGCTGGTGGGGCAGCTTGCGCAGGAAGCCGACGGTGTCGGTCAAGAGCGCATCGCGGCCCGGGGCCAGCGTCACCCGGCGGATGGTCGGGTCCAGCGTCGCAAAAAGGCGGTTTTCCGCCAAAACCCCGGCGCGGGTGAGGGCGTTCATCAAGGTAGACTTGCCGGCGTTGGTATACCCGACGAGCGCGATAACGGGCAACCCCGTGCGGCGGCGGCCGGCCCGCTGCACCGCCCGGGTGCGCCGCACCTCTTCCAGCTCCCGCCGGATCATGGCGATGCGGCGCCGGATGCGCCGCCGGTCCGTCTCCAGCTTGGTTTCGCCGGGACCGCGGGTGCCGATGCCACCGCCAAGCCGCGACAGTGACGCACCGGACCCTGCCAGGCGCGTCAGCTGGTAGGTGAGCTGCGCGAGCTCCACCTGGAGCTTGCCTTCCTTGGTGCGGGCCCGCTGGGCGAAAATGTCCAAGATCAGCTGCGTCCGGTCGACGACGGGCAGTTCCAGGAGCTCCTCCAGGTTCCGGGCCTGTGCCGGGGTCAGCTCGTCGTCGACGACGACCAGGTCCGCGCCCAGCTCCCAAGCGAGAGCCTTGGCTTCGCGGGCTTTACCCACGCCGATGTAGGTGGCGGCCAGCGGCCTGTCGAGCCGTTGCACAACGCTCCCCACCACCTGCCCGCCCGCGCTGCGCACGAGTTCCGCCAACTCGTCCAGCCGGTCGTCGACGCCGATCAACAGCACTCGCTCGCCCGTCGGGTTCCCGGGACCTGAGGCCATGGCTTCACCCCTGTTGTTCCTTGGCAGCGCCCGACTGCCTGCCGTCGCCGGGCATCGGCGGGCGGGCCCGCTCTATCGCGAAACGGCCCTTTCCCACCAGGGGACAAGGGCCGTCTTGCTTCGCGACAAACACGCCTTTTTGTATTCTACCATACAAGCGGGCGGCCCGTCACCGATTGGGGCGGGCCGCCTTGGCTTCTGTGATCCACGATTCGTCCCGGCTTATCGTGGTTCCCGGCTTACGCCTGGCGCTTCATGAGCCCGCCGTTGGAGGGGTACGGGTAGCGCTGGCGCTCCAACTCCTTGCGCACCTCGGGGTTGAGGATGCGCAAGTAGGTGCCCTTCATGCCCAGCGAGCGGGATTCGATGACGTTGGCCGAGGCGAGCTTGCGCAGGGCGTTGACAATCACCGACCGGGTGATGCCGGCCTGGTCCGCGATGCGGCTGGCCACCAGCAGACCTTCGTCGCCCTCCAGCTCGTCGAAGATGTGCTGCATGGCCAAGATCTCCGAGTAGGACAGGCTGCGGATGGCCGAACGGGCCATGCGCTTCTCCTCAGCCTCGTCCTCCTCGGCGTCGTCGATGGCCGTGGCGATCACCATGCCGACCACGGTGCCGACGAACTCAAAGAGGACCAGGTCCTCATCGCTGAAGTCGCCGTCCAGGCGCACCAGGACGATGCTGCCCACCCGGCGGGAGGCGCCCACCACCGGCACAATGCATGCATGGGGCTCGCCGATGACCCGCTGCGCCTCAGGGCCGGTGGAGATGGCCCCAACCTTCAGCAGCGAGGTGGCAAGGTCCTCGGGCATGCGGCCGGTGTGGAGCCACTCGGCGTCAAAGGGGGTCTTCTCAAAACCCTCGGCCAAAGCATAGCCCAAAATCTTACCCTTGCGGCTCACGACGTAGACACTCGTATCCGGGAGGATGTCGCGCAACGTAGCCGCGACGTCCGCGAACTTGACGTTGTTCCCTTCCCGCTGCATCAGCTGGGCGACTTTCGAGACCTTCTTAAAGAGGTCCACGCCACATCATCCTTTCTTGTTCTCCCGCGCTCATGCGCGGTGGTTGTTGTCCAATTCAAACAACGGTCCCTGATGTTCCAGACTGTCGCATGGTCCACCAAGTTCAAGCGGCTAGTCTTCCCACTCTTTGTAGCTTTCCCAACCTTGGCCGCAAAGAGTTAAAGTCGCAACGGACAGTGCCCCATCGTCTGACGGGCCTCTCCCCCACGACTTCCCCGCGAAAGTACGGAACCCGGATCCAAAATTCACAAAACAGAACTTTCGTTCACATTATACCCGCCCGCGGAGGAGCTTGTCAACACATTCGTGAAACCTTTCTCAAACCCAAGCAAATGCCTGCCACGAGTGCATTTGCGGAACTCCCCCGCGACGTCGGCCGGGCAACCCTGCGGTCATTTGCCGCAAAGTCTTATGCCCTGACGTAACATCGTACGGTATTGTGTTGCGGCGTACAAGGAAAGTTAGGTGCGGCTGCTGGATCGCTTCCCCAACTGCGCATATCGCTTGCCGTGTCCAGCAAACGCCCGCAGGGTTGTCCCGCCCAACAAAAAGATTGTATACGACACCATACCGCGTTCTCCTGCATCATCCTGAAAATTCTTCGACGCCCCATGAAAACGCAAAACGATGTCGAAATCCCCCGCGCCGATTCCCCATCCGCCTGCTCAGGCAGAGGTCCCCGCAGGCCCGCTCGGCCGCTGCCGCCCGGTGCCACGGGTTCTTACGCGCCAGGCCGTTCCTCCACCTCGTGCGGCCGCCAGAACGCTAGCGCTCGCGGACGCCCGCTCCTTTACGGCTGCGCCCGGACGCCTGCCGCTCCACGCTGGCTCTAACTCCCTCGCCGCTGTCCGTCGCTTCGACCTTGCAGCAGGCGCTTGACACAGCCCGGGGCCTTTGCTACGATAAGGATTGCCGACGGGCCGAAGTGGTGGAACTGGCAGACGCGCTGCGTTCAGGGCGCAGTGGGCTCTACGCCCGTGTGGGTTCGAATCCCACCTTCGGCACCAGCATACAAGAGGCCTCCCGAGCGTTCAAGCCGGGAGGCCTCAATAATTAATGAGAATAACGGAATTCGGCTTTTTTTCTTGTATTTCTCCCGGAACACGGGAGTGCTGCTGTTTGGCCCTACCTACTCCTCCCAGTGGCGCCGCAGGAAGTAGAGGATCCCCACGGCCGCTCCTCTTGCCCGGCGAAACGTAACCGCCGTGGCCACCACGCCCAGAACGCTGCTGATGATAAGCTGCGTCCCGATGCCCAATCCGGTGAACAGGTACAACACGAGCAAGGACAATAGCAGCGCCACGCAACCGACCGTGTAGGCCACAAGCCAGGTTACCAGCCAGTCGCCCTCACCAGGCTTGGTCAGCTGCCACCCGCAGCGGGGACACGCCGGGTGCAGCTGCCCGCCCGCTTCAAGGCTCCCATCGCTGCAGGCCGGGCAGCGCAGGCGCCACCCGATCCAAAAGGCACGTGCCAACCCCAATCGACATCCCTCCGCAGAGCTTTCCTTCTAACCCCGCCTGGGGAATCCTGCCGGAACTCCAGTACATCGCTGGCTGCGGGTCCCGCACTCCCGTGCTTTCCCGGGCCCTGCCGCGCGGGACATTTCCCCCCGCGCCCCGGCATAGACCTAAAGCGCACCGCCGGGGCGCTGGCCCGCCCCCGGCCGCGGCCGGGGGCGGCAGGACGAGGAGGGAACGGGCACATGGTCAACACCATCTGGGCCGCCATGATCCTGGCCGGAATCGTCTATGCGGCCGTCCAGGGCAACGTGGGGCTGGTGACCACGGCCATCTTTTCCCAGGCCGCCAGCGGCCTAACCGTCGCCCTCAACCTCCTGGCCATCATCACCGTCTGGTTCGGCTTAAGCCGCGTCGCGGCCCGGGCGGGGCTTCTGGACGCCCTGGCGCGCCTTATCGCCCCCGTCCTGCGGCCGCTTTTCCCCGACATCCCCCGGGGACATCCTTCCCTGACTGCCATCGCCCTCAACATCGCCGCCAACGTGCTGGGCCTCGCCAACGCCGCCACCCCTTTTGGCCTGCAGGCCATGAAGGAGCTGCAGCGCCTTAACCCCCGGCCGGACACCGTCACACCGGCGATGATCACGTTCCTCGCCCTCAACAGCGCCTGCGCCACCCTGCTGCCGGCGACCGCCGTCGCGCTGCGGGCCCAAGCCGGGGCTCGCGAACCCGCCATCATCATCGGTCCGGCAGCGATCGCCTCGGGCGCCGCCATGCTCTTCGTGCTCTTAGTGGACCGCTGGACCCGGCGGACATCCGGGTGGTAGGAGCCATGACCCCGCTGTCCTGGACCGCCTGGATTCTGCCCGGGCTGGTCGCCGTCACCCTGGTGGCCGGCCTGCGCCGCCGGGTGCCAGTGTATGACGAGTTCGTCGCCGGTGCCGCGGAAGGCGTGCGGCTTGGCCTCAGGCTAATCCCGCTCATCATCGGCATCTACATCGCCGTGGGCCTATTTCGCGAGTCCGGGGCCCTGGCCTGGGTGGCGCAAGCTGCCGCCCCGGTCCTGGCGTACGCTGGGTTTCCGCCGGAAATCTTGCCCCTGATGCTCATCCGACCGTTCTCCAATGCGGCCGCGATGGGCGTCATCGCCGAACTGCTGCAGGAGCACGGGCCCGATTCGTTCGTGGGCCTTTTGGCCTCCGTCATGCAAGGCAGCTCGGAGACGACCTTCTACGTGGCGACTCTTTACCTGGGGTCCGTGGGCATCCGCCGCAGCCTGCACGCGGTACATCTGTGCCTCCTGGGCGATCTGGTAGGGTACTTGGCCGCCCTGTGGGCGACCAGCGTCTTGTTTCTCGCATGAAACCGGCCCGGGAAAGCCGCGCCACCTTGGGAACACTAACGCCATGAACCGGGACCGGAGGAACCCAACAGATCGCAGCTGGGTGTGGGCGCTGATTGGCCTCGTGATCGGCGGTGCGCTAGGCTCGTTCGTCTTCCAGGGCGGCAGCGGGCGCGCGGCACCGGAACAGCAGCCGCTGGCGCGCGAGATCCGTATGCCGGTGGAAACGCCGGAGGAACGGGAGCTTCGCGGTCTCAAGATAGCGGCCCACGGTGCGGAGGGACAGCTTACCGACGCGGTACAAACCCCCGACGGATGGGCGCTCGGCATTGAGATGCCCAAGCGGCCGGTACAGGTGGAGCGACTGGAGCGGGACGCGCTGCGCATGTTCCGGGAGATTAAGCGCACCGGCGCACGGGTGGCCAACGTGGTCCTGGTTGCCCGCACCGACCAGCTGAAAGACGTCTACGGCCATCCCCTCAAGGACGTGGTCCTCGCCCGCATTGGCCTCACGGGCGAGACCTTCGCCCGCATCAATTGGGACGGCTTCGACCCCAAGAACTTCCCGCGCGTCGCCGACGAGCTCTGGCTCCATGACGAGCTCCTCAAGCAGATGCAGCAGCGCCTTGAGCAGGAAGCGTCCCAAGGCCAGGCCGGCCAGCAGGGCGGTCAAGATCAAGGCGGGAGCGGAGGCGGAGGCGCAGGCGGTGGCGAAGGCGGGGTCGCAGGGGGCGGCTGAAGCCCGGGATGGCGACGGGCGCGAGCGAAATACGAGAGAAACCCAATATAAAAAGGAAATAATCGCGCGGTCTTACCAGCGCCCGGCTTGCCCCGCTCCCCCACCCGCGGGATAATGGGAGCAGGCGGTGCCCGGTCCAGAGACCCAACCCGCTTCGTAGCCTACAGGGAGAGACGCCTGGGGTGAAACGCTGGCCCATCGATCCGGATTACTTGCTTTTCGTCCTCTTGATCCTGCCTTTGCCCATCATCGGCATGCTCAACGTCTCGCCGCTGGTGCGCCTCTTGCTCCTTTTGCCCGTCGTCATCCTGCAGGGCCTATTTGTGTGGAACGGCCTGCGCAGAAGCCGCCCCCGGCGCTGATCATGCGCCGGCACACCCGTCTTTTGCCGGCGCTGCCGCCAACCATGGGCGGCAGCCGTTAGGAGACGCTGGGCGTTAGTTGGCGCAGGGCCGCGTGGAGCCGCCGGGTCAGCGGGCCGGGCACACCCGTGCCGATGGTGTGGCCATCCACCTGCACCAGCGGCATGACTTCCATCATGGTGCTGGTCAGAAACGCCTCGTCGGCCGCCAGGAGCTCGGCCCGGGAAAAGAAGCGCTCCTCCACCGGCACCCCGGCCGCGTGAGCCAGTTCGATGACGAGATCCCGCGTCACGCCCCGCAGGATGTAGGGGCCTGCCGGTGCGGTGATCAGCCGCCCGCCTTGCACGATGAAGACATTGGAGCTAGAGCCTTCGGTGATGCCCTTCCCTTCCCGCTCCAGCAAGGCCTCCAGCACCCCGGCGCGGCGGGCTTTTTCCTTCGCCAGGGCGTTGGGCAGCAGGTTGATGGATTTGATGTCGCAGCGCAGCCACCGCTCGTCAGGGACCACGATGGCCGTCGCTCCCCGCTCATAGAGCGCGGGATCGGGGATACGCCCAGGCATGGCGTACACGATCAGGCTGGGTTGGGCGTCTGCGGGGAAATGATGGACGCGCGCCGCCACGCCCCGGGTGACCTGCATGTAGACTTGGCCCTCCAGCAGGCCCCGGCGGCGGATAGCCTCCGCCGCCAGCGCCGCGAGCTCGTCCCTTCCGGCGGGCAGCGCCAACTCGATGGCCGCTGCGCACCGCTCCAGGCGCGCCAAGTGCCTGTCCAAGGCAAAGGGTTGCCCCGCGTATACCCGGATGACCTCATACAGCCCATCGCCCAGCTGGAAACCGCGGTCCTCCACCGGCACCACTGCTTGCTCCGGCCTTACCCATCTGCCGTTGACGTAGTAGCATTCGGCTACCGCCGCTTGCGTCACACCAATGCCCCCTCGGGGTTGAGACGGTATTGCTGCACGTAGCGGGAGAAGTTCCACCCGGAGAAGAACCGCTGGGCCGCAGCGCGCCCGGCCTCAAACAGCTCCCGGCGCTTCTCCGGCGAGATGTCGAAATCCGTGGTGCGCACGCCGCACGTGGGGATCTGGATGGTCCGCACCCGATCCGCTTCCTCGAGATGCCGGGCGTCGTGCGCCTCCAGCATCGTGGACACCAGCGCCGCCGCCAGGGAAACCGGCCCGCGGATGACCTGCGGCCGGCCGTATTCTGGGCCGACCAGCATGAAGCCGAAGGTCGGCCACGGCGGTGCGCCCTCCACGTCAAACAGCCACACGGGGAAGTTGCTCAAGAGCCCCCCGTCTACGATGTAGCTGATCTGACGGCGCCCGGGCGGGCCATAACACGCCGCCACCGGGCGGTAAAAAAACGGCAGGCTCGCGCTCATACGCACCGCCCGCGCCACGTCCAGTTCTTCAGGTTTCACCCCGTAGGCCGCCATATCCTGCGGCAGCACCAGCATCCGGCCACGGCTGATGTCGGCCGCGATCACCTGCAGCTTAAAGCGAAACCTGGGGTCGGTTTCGCCGGGCAAAATCAGATCGCCAAAAGTGGCAACGCCCCGGGCCCGCAGCCGTTCCCGCACCCATTCTTCCAGGAAGTCGCCCCGGTACATCCCCTTCGTCAAAAGCAACGCCAAAAACGGCCCGGCCAGCGGTATCCGGCCCAGGGGCCCCGGGTCCCGGAACCGGTTGTAGTCCAGCTCCTCGAGCATCTGAGCCAACTCCCGCGCCCGGTACCCGGCGGCCAGGAGGGCCGCCACCATCGCGCCAGCCGACGTGCCCGCCACGTTCACCCACTGGTAACCCCGCTCCTCGGCCACCGTCAAGGCGCCCACCAGGCCGATCACCTTGACGCCGCCGCCTTGCAGGACCGCGTCCGCACGGCGCGTCGCACCCCGCATTGGCTGTCCGCACCTCCCACCCGTCTTCCGCAGAAAGGTTATTCACGGGCCAGGGCACGGTACAACGCGTAGCCGATGAATCCCGCCGCCGAGGCAAAGGCGGCGCCTGTTTTGACTCGGCCCGTTTCCCGGTCCACGGTTTCACAGGCCAGGCCGTTGTCCATCGTCGCCCGCGCGAAGAAGCTCAAGCCCCGCTCTTGATGGGGGCCCGCCAGGAGGTCGTAGGCCGCGGCCAGGGGCCACGGGTGCGGCGCGTGGGCACAGCCCGGCGCGGCAAAAGGACCGGTGATGTAGTCGGGATTGTCAGGGGAGTGGATCCAGGCCACCGTGTTGAGATAGACCGGGTCGTCCTCCTCGCAGAACCCGTAGTAGGCCAGCAGCTGCAGGCTGCCTGGGGGCTGGTCCAAAAGCTGCGCCCGCCGCCGGTCGTCCAGGGCCCACGCAAACATGGGTCCCCGTGGACCGTCCACGACGCACTGGCGGCGCACCGCCTCCTTGACCTGCGCGGCCCGCTGGTTGGCGCGCCATTCGCCGAGGCTGTCGCCCCGCTGCCGCTTGAGCAGCGCCAGGGCCCGCCAGGCCCGCCATACCATGGCGTTGTTGTAGGTGAGATACGGGTGGGTGACCGGGTCGTCGGTCGGGGACAAGAATGTGGCATACAAGTGGCGCTCGGGGTGGCGGTGTTGCTCCAGGAGCTGCTCCAGCCACATCACCCCGTCAAAGACGCGCTTGGTGCCGCCGAGCCCGGTCTCCTCCAGGATGCCCCAGTCGCCGGTGGCCCGCACGTACTGTTCTAGCGCCAGCAAGTAGGCGCACAGTTCGTCCAGCTCAAAGCCGGGGTACAGCACCGTCCCGTCGATGTAGAGGCTGTGCACGCCCGCGTTGCGCAGGTAGCGGCCGAAACCGGCCAGCACCATCTCCCGCGCCCGTTCGGGATCGGTCAAGAGCGCCCCGGGAAAGCTCCACAGAAATGCGTCCCGCGCCCAGAAGGCCGCGCTCACGTAATACCTGGGCGACCGGGAGGTGACCATGACCAACTCCTCGGTGTCGATGGCCCGCCCGGCGGCAAAGAAGTAGTTGAACCATAGGTTGAGGTTGAGCCGCTCGCTCAAATTGGTATCCGGCACCGGCCGCAGGCGCGCCGTGAGCCACCGGCGCGCCTCATCCACGAGGGCCGCCGCGCCGTGCCGCTGCAGGTCGACTACCGTCGTGCAGGCCCCGTCGGCCTCCGCGCTGACCGCCACGTACAGGTGAATCTGGGCCCGCTCGCCCGCCCCCAAGACATGCTCGTGGGCCAGCGCAAACCGCAGCGGCGCACCGGTCTCGTTGTCCTCCCGCAACGCCTGCTCCATAGGCGGGCCGCCCCGGCGGCCCAGGGCCGCGCGAAAGGCTCGCTCGGCCGAAGGTGCCCGGCCGAGAAACCAGCCGAGCTCGCGCATGGGCACCCAGCCGCCCACGGCCATGGCCGCCGTCGCAGGACCCGCCGCAAGCTCCAGCGCCAGGGCGTCGGTCCAGCGATCGTACCAGGCCATGCGCCGGGCCAGCATCGGCCGCGAGCGGTAGACCGCTTGGCGGGCCACGCCGAAGGTGCCGGCCCAGCCCCAGCGGATGGGCAGGGACCCGCCGCTCAAGTTCTCCGCCTCAAGCGTATAAACAAAGCCGCGATGGCCGGGCGGGGCGCAGATGGTGCCCGTCACCCGCAGGCCCGCGGCGTGGGCGGTGAAATAGGGGATCCAGTGCTCGTGGCGCCGCCAGGCGATATCGGGAAACTCGACCTCCTGCTCCTTTACCATGACGACCGGAGCCAGGAGCGGCGCCTCTTGGGTGCCGCAGAACTCGATCAGGCCCTTGCAGCCCAGGTGGAGGACGTTGGCCGACTCGATGGCGCCGCGCTCGTTGATGAGCGGCAAGGCCACATACTCGTTGCCCGTCGGGTAGTAGAGGGCGAGTTCATCGATCGGGTCGGGCACCGTCATCTTCAAGGCGTCCAAGCGGCAGCACCCCAATTTCTACGATTCCGCCCAAAACCGTCAATTCCTTTGTCCAGGGCTGGCCCCAGGGGTGCTGCCCGGGGCGCTCCCGCCGGAAGTACGATCGTTTCCGGGGTTGCCGGTTTCACCTTGGCCAGCGTCCCCGCCGGGCTCGCTCTCTGCCCCATCGGCTTCGGCCGAACGGTTCAACGCCCGCACCGAGACGAAGCCCAGCACCAGGGCAAAGGCCACAACCCCGAAGGTCGCCAACGCCGCCGGCCACGCGATGGAGAAGAAGCCGCCTAGCCCCATGCCCCGCCGGGCAAACCAGATGGTGTTCATCACCACCGCGACCAAGGTGACGATCGCGGCGGTCATTCCTAGCCAGCGCACCAGACGTCACCTCCCGCAGGCCCTCAGGCGTGCCTCCACGGCCCGCCGGTGCGGGCAGACGCCGCCCGGCACCGAACGGCCCACCCGTGGGCTTCCCGGCGTATACCCTTGGTTCCCAGGCGGATAAAATGATCCCGCAACGGTGAGAAACTTGCCCGCCTTTACTGTTACCTGCCGGCGGCCAGGCACCGTTGCATCCCGCTTCCGCCCGCCTCTCCCCTCGAAAACCGTCTCGAAAGGAAATTTCCCCGCCGTGGGCAATAGATCCGAGACAGACAGCCTGAAGGGGGTTTCCCTGATGAAGCTGATCCTCGCCGTCGTGGAAGACGACGACGCGACCGTCCTCATGGACGCGCTCATCGACAACAACTTCGGCGCTACCAAGCTGGCCAGCACGGGGGGCTTCTTGTTGCGGGGCAACACCACCCTGCTCATCGGCGTCCACGACCAGCAGGTGGACGAAGTGCTCCGGATCATCCGGCGGGTGTGCGTGCGGCGCAAGAAGCTCCTGCCCCAGGCGCCGGCGGAAATCCCCACGTCGGTGGCGATGCCCATGGAGGTCGAATCGGGCGGCGCCACCGTTTGGGTGCTGGACGTCGACCAGTTCCACAAAATCTAGATCTAGCCCGCAACCAAAGCCGGCCCTCGTTCCCGCTCCCGCCGGGTGCGCCTACCCCGCAGTGTCCTCCAGCGGCCCCCAGTACTCCAGGGCTTGGCCAGGGGGCAAGTTAGCCAGATGTTCCTCGGCGGACCTCCCCCGCCAGCGCACGTCGGGCGCCAGCTCCACCAACGGCTGCAGCACAAACCGCCGCCGATGGCTTTCCGGATGAGGCACGCGGCAGTCGGGCCTGTCCATCCGCTCGTCGCCGTAGAGCACCAGATCGATGTCGATGACGCGCGGGCCCCAGCGCACCGTCCGCCGCCGCCCCAACTCGTCCTCGATGCGCAGGCCCTCTGCCACCAAGCGCACAGGGTCCAGATCGGTTTCGACCTCTAAGACCAAGTTGTAAAACCAGTCTTGAGCCACCGGGCCCACGGGCTCGGTCCGGTACACCGAAGAGCACGCGACCACCCGCGTGCCGGGCAGCCGGCGCAAGCGGCGCACCGCCTCCCGCAGCTGCGCAACGGGGTCACCCAGGTTGGCGCCCAGGCTCAAGAACGCCCGCGCGGGCCGATAGCCGCGGACGATGGCGTCGGCCACCCGCGCTGTGCGGCGCATGGCTTCCACGTCGTGGACCCGCACCACCGAAACCCCGGCCTTGATTCCAAGGGCGATCGACGCCGCCGTCCCTTCCAGCCGCAAGAGCGGCGGCACGTCAAGGATGTTGCCGATGAAGGACTTGCGCGACGGCCCCAGCAGCACCGGGCAGCCCGTCAAGCGGAAAGCCTCCAGCTCCCGCAGGATCTCGAGGTTGTGATCCAAGGTCTTGCCGAAGCCGATGCCCGGATCCACCAGGATCAGTTCCCGCCGCACGCCGGCGGCCAGGGCGCGCCCGATGGCCGCATCGAGAAAGTCCAAGATATCGGGCACCACCGCGTCATAGGTGGGGTTCCGCTGCATGTCCCGGGGCGTACCCTGCATGTGCATCAGCACCACCGGGACGTCATGGGCGGCGGCCACCTCAGCCATGGCGGGGTCAAAGCGCAGCGCACTGATGTCGTTGATGATGTGGGCGCCCGCGGCCAGGGCCCGTTCGGCCACTTCGGCCTTATAGGTATCGATGGACAAGGGCACGGTGACCTCCCCAGCCAGCCGCTCCACCACCGGGAGCACCCGCCGGAGCTCCTCCGCTGCGGAAACCGGTTCGGCGCCAGGCCGCGTTGATTCGCCGCCGATGTCGATGACGTCGGCGCCCTCCGCTACCATCTCCCGCGCCCGGGCGACGGCCGCGTCTGGATGCAGGTGGCGTCCCCCGTCCCAGAAGGAGTCTGGCGTGACGTTGAGCACGCCCATCACGACGGTGCGGCGGCCGACGGGCAACACCCGGTCCCGGCACGGCATGTCCTTGGCGGGACGGCCGCTGTCCTCGATCAGGGACGCCTCTACCCGCCGGGCAAGCTCCCACCCGCAAGCCTCCCCGCTGCGCCGTAAAGCGGCTATCCCATGCGCCCACGCGCCCAGGCTGCCGGCGATGAGCCACGTGTCGCCCCGGCGGCGCACGAGCCCGCCGCGCTGCTCGATCGCCGCGGCCAGTGCGGCGAAGGCCTGACGGGGCTCCCCCTGGAGAAGGCCGATGTGACAGGCGCCGGACGGCAGTTCAGACAGCGCGGAGCGGCCCACGGGCCCCAGATCAGCAAGCACCCGCCGGCGAGCGGCGGGCGTGTACGCTTCCCACGTTTGAATGGCGAGCTCCACCGCAGCCGACACCTCGACGCAATACCCGGTTGGCCACCTGTTCGGCTTGTGCCCCCCGGTCTCCTGCCCCGCTGCGGCTTGAGCCCCCCGGTCTCCTGCCCCGCTGCGGCTTGAGCCCCCCGGTCTCCGGCCCCGCTGCGGCCGCTGCAAGCCGCTTGCCCGGCGGCCCGCCGGCAACATGGCGCCCAGCCCTGGTGCGTTCACCCTGGCTGGGCGCGGCTCGTGCGGCGTTTACGGAACGGGCGGGCCGCACCGGCGCCGCCGGCGCGGCGGCCATTGGATGTCGCTCACCGCCAGCACCAAGAGCGCCAAGGTGACGCCGAGCAAAAAAGCCAGAAACAGGCTCGTCCTGGCCACCCCCCGTCCTGGAGCGCCCGGGCGCCGGGCACATACAGGCCCGCGTCCACGCCTGGCGCGTCCCGCTCTGAGGGCAACCTATTCACCTGGCTAGCCGCTTGTTCCCGGGGGCGGTCAGGACGGGGAGATGCCGCGCGCCAGCAGCAGGGACGCGGCCACCACCAGGTTGGCGAGCCCGTGGGCGACGACGGGAGCGACAAGGGTGCCGCGGCGCTCATAAATGCGGGCCAGCACGACACCCATGACAGCCAGGGGCAAGAAGTGCACCAGGTACATGTGGGCCGCGGCGAACAGCGCCCCGCTCAAGTAGGCGGCGCCGGCACCAAACCGCTCCCTTAGGATCGCGTGCAGGTAGCCACGGAAAAAGAGCTCCTCCGAGACCGGTGCGATGACCACAGACCCAAAAAAGAGCAACGCCAATAGGGGACCCGGCAAGTCCAGCTGGAACAACTCCGTGATGACGGCCCTTTCTCGCGCCAATTGCCGGGCAAGACCCTCTTGGCCCAAGAGCAGCCGGAACAGGGCTGCTGCGGCCCGCGAGCCCGCGATGTTGATGACCACAAGGACGAATCCGCCTGCGACACCTAAGCGCACGCCGTCCTGCCATTCGCGCCTGGAGAGCCCGAGCGCCCGCGGCGGGAGGCCCAGGCCGCGCGGTCCCAGAGCATGGGCCAGGGTCATGGCGATGAGGGCAAGTCCCTGCAAAACCAGGACGAGACCTGAAACCGCTGCATGCTGGACTTCCTCGGAAACGCCGGCGGCCGCCCCCACGACGCGGCGCAGCAGGGGGGCGGCCGTCCACGGAAGCAGCACCATGGCCAGCAGGTAGATGGCCAAGGGATTGAGGAGGCTGTCCCGGACCCCGGCCGGAGCGCCGTCCCTCACAGCCAGTAGTTGGGCGCCTCCTTGGTGATCTCGACGTCGTGGGGATGGCCTTCCCGCATGGCCGCGAACGTCAGCCGGACGAACTGGGTGTTTTCCTGCAATTCCTGGATGGTGCGGGCGCCCAGGTACCCCATGCCGGCCCGCAAGCCCCCGACCAGCTGGAAGACGATTTCCGCCAGCGGGCCTTTGTAGGGGACGCGGGCCTCGATGCCCTCCGGCACCAGCTTCCGGTCCTTAGCGCCCTCGCCGCTGGTGTCTTGGAAATAGCGGTCGCCGCTGCCCGCCCGCATGGCGCCGATGGAACCCATGCCGCGGTACACCTTGTAGCTGCGGCCCTGGTGGAACTCAATCTCGCCCGGAGCCTCGTCGGTCCCGGCAAACAGGCTGCCCATCATCACAGCGTTGGCGCCGGCGGCGATGGCCTTGACGATGTCGCCGGAGTAGCGGATGCCGCCGTCGGAAACGATCGGAATGCCGTACTCTTTGGCCACGTTGGCGCTCTGCCACACCGCCGTCAGCTGTGGAACGCCGATGCCGGCCACGACCCGGGTCGTGCAGATGCTGCCGCCGCCCTGGCCGACCTTGACGCAGTCCGCCCCCGCCTCGATCAAGGCCCGGGTGCCCTCGCCGGTGGATACGTTGCCCGCGATGATGGCGACCCGGTCGCCAAACTCGCCCTTGAGCCACGACACCATGTCCAGCACGGCCCGGGAATGGCCGTGGGCCGTATCGAGCACCAGCGCATCGACGCCGGCGTCTGCCAGCATCCGTGCCCGCGCCTTGGCGTCCTTTCCGACCCCCATGGCGGCACCAACGCGCAGGCGGCCTTTCTCGTCCTTGGCCGCGTTGGGGTATTTGCGCGCCTTCTCAATGTCCTTGATGGTGATGAGGCCCTTGAGGCGGAAGTGCTCGTCCACCAGGGGCAGCTTCTCAATGCGGTGCCGGTGGAGGATTTTCTTGGCTTCCTCCAGGGTGCTGCCCACCGGGGCCGTAACCAGGCTTT
>PKQR01000039.1 GCA_017578085.1 Bacillota bacterium | reverse complement strand
GCGCTCCACCACCGGAAACAGCACCGGCACCAGCAGCGTCACCAGCGCCATCGAGTCCATGAAGAACCCGCCCACGAAGAGGATGAGGACGATGATCCACAGGATCCCGTTGGCCGACAGCGGCAGGCTCTCCACCCAGCCGGCGATCAGGAACGGAATGCGCGTCACCGCCATGAAGCGGCCGAACACGCTCGCCCCGGCGATAAGGGCCATGATCATCACCGATGTGCGCAGCCCGTCCCGGGTGCCGTCGATGAGCATCTTCCAATCGACGCGCCGGTTGAGCAGGCCCACGAGCAGCGCGCCAGCCGCCCCGATGGCGCCGGCCTGGGTCGGGCTGTACCAGCCGTAGAAAAGGCCGCCGATGACCAGCAGGAACAGGACGATGACCTGCCATGCGGCCGCAGCCGCCGCAAGCCGCTCCCGCCACGGCGCAGGCTCCGCCCGCGGGCCCACTTCAGGCCGAACCCGGCAGATCAAGTACACCGTGGCGGCGTACATGGCCGTCAGGATCAGCCCCGGCACAATGCCCGCCGTAAACAACGCGCCGATGGGTTGCTGCGTCAAGAACGCGTACACGAGAAACACGGTGCTGGGCGGGATGAGGATCCCTAAGGTCCCCGCAGCGGCCACGCTGCCGGTCGCGAGGGTCATGTCGTACCCGTAGCGGCGCATCTCGGGCAGGGCGATCTTGCCCATGGTGGCCGCGGTGGCCGTGGTGGAACCGGAGATGGACGCGAAGCCCGCGCACGCAAGCACCGTGGAAATCCCGAGGCCCCCGGGGAGCGACCCGACGAACCGGTGGGCAGCCGTGTACAGCCGCTCACCCAAGCCCGCCATGAGGCCGTAAGAGCCCATGAGCACGAACATGGTGATGGCGGACAGGCCGTACGACGAGAGCTGGGAGAAGAAGTCGCGCGCGAGCAAGCTCGCGGCGGCCTGAAACGACGTCAAGTACGCAAAGCCCGCAAAGCCCACCAGGGCCAGGGAAAAGGCCACCGGGAAGCGCAGGAAAAACAGGAGAAACAGCGCTGCAATGCCGACAAGGCCGACCTGCACCGGTGTCATGGCTCCTGCCCATCCCCCGCCAACGCCCTAACGATGTCAGACAAGAAGAACAGCCCCGTGACCGCCGCAAAGACGCCCAACGCATAGGCAAACGGCCAAAAGGGCAACCGCGCCGTGGCGGCCAGCTGCCCGGAAACCGACAGCGCACGCCCGTACAAGAATGACTGCCAAGCGAGAAGTCCAAACAGCACAATCCCCAATGCGCCTACCAGCGCCTGGACGAAGCGCTGCGCCGGCTTGGGCAGCTTGTCGACCACAAACTCCAGGGCCACATGCCGCCCGGCAAAGCACGCCATGGCCATGCCGCCGGCGATGGCCACCAGCTGCGCAAAGCCGACCAACTCCGTCGACCCCCGCACCGGCCGCAGGAACACCTTCGCACCGATGACGTCCACCACGGTCAGCGCCAGGATGAAAAGCACCGCGTACACGCCCACGGTTTCGCTGATAAAGGCGGCCCGCCGGGCAAAGCGCCGCAAGCCCATGCGCCCGATTCCTCCCTCCGCGTCAAGCGGGCCGGGCGGGCCGCCGGGCAACCCGGCGGCCCGCCCCGTCCAGTTCTATGCCTACAACCGCACCGGGGCCGGCCCGGTGGGCGACTTGATCCCCAGTTCCGCCTGGCGCTGGGTCCAGTACTGGATGCGCTCCCGGACAAAGGCGATGCGGTCCAAGAGCTCCTTCTCCGAGTAGCCGCGGGCGACCATGGTCCGGATGTAGTCGTTGATCACCTGATTGGCCCGGGCCTGCCACCGCACCAGCTCATCGTCGGGCAGCATGATGAACTCATAGCCCGCGCTCTTGGCGTATTCGTAGCCGACCACGTCGATGTCGTTCCACATCTTGGCCAGCTTGTCGCTGAACTCGTTGCGGATGTAATTGGTGATAATCTCCCGCACGTCGGCCGGCAGGGAGTTCCAGGCGTTCTTGTTCGCGACGATGTAGAAGGTGTACACCTGGCCCATGGGCCACACTTCGGTGATGTAGCGCGTCACTTCGCCGAAGCGGAAGGTGACCACGGTTTCATAGGGGATCATGAGCCCGTCGATGACCCGGCGGTTGACGGCGTCGTAGGCTTCCGGCGTCGCCACCGGCCGCGCCACCGCGCCCAGCGCCTCCACAAACCGGGCGATATAGCCGGTGCCCCGCAGCGTCAGGCCGTGCATGTCCTCGAGGCGCCGCACGGGCCGGTCCGCGGTCAGAATGACGTTGACGGGCGAGCTGTGAAGCGCCAGGACGACCGTATCGTTCCATTCGGCCGGCTTGTAGCGGTCATAGAACTCCTGGACGACCTTGTTGGCCACCCAGGCGTTGGGGAAGCCCAGCGGCAGGTCCAGCAGCTCGGTTTCCATGAAGCGGCCAAAGGTGTAGCCGAGGTTGGACATGCCGAGGTGCGCGATGCCCTGCACGACCCCGTCGTAGATCTCCGGCGCCCCCAAGAGCGTCCCGCCGGGATAGTGCTCGATCACGACCCGGCCCCCGGTGAGGCGGTTGATGTCCGCGGCAAACTCGTCAATGATCTTGCTTTGGCCCGCCGGTCCCGGGAAGAAGTTGGCAAACCGCAACGTAATCTGGGCCATGGCCCCCTGGGCGCCCAAAAGCAGCGTCGCGACCACGGCCACTGCCACCAACCACGACATGCGCTTCACTGCGCCAAACCCCCTTTGTCCCCTACGTATTGGTTGAAACCCGCGCCGGGCTGCAGAACGGCCCGGCCGGGTCACGACACCCGCCGCTGGACCCACGCGGGCACTTCCGGATGCGGCGTGCCGTACGTGTAAAACGACTCTGGCAATTTCCCGCCGAACCAGATGCTGCTGCGCTCCAGGTCCACTTCGTTGGAGACGTCCCAGACGATGGTCTTCCAGTCGGGGTCAAAGATGAGGTAGCCATTGTCGCCAAACAGCTCGACGCGGTTGCCGCCGGGCTCAAAGACGTACATGAAGTAGGCTTGCGTCGTGCCGTGCTTGCCTGGCCCGGTTTCCACGGTGATGCCGTAGTCGGGCGCCGTGTCGGCCACGTCAAAGATGTGCTGGGGATAGCCGTACCAGTAGGCCACGTGGTGCAGCCGGTTGCCGAGCCCCAGGCGATCCCGCATGACGGCCACCTCGTGCACGATGGCCGAGACGCTCAGCCACGCGCCCACCTCCACGCCGCCTTCGCCCAGCTTGGACTCGCGCCAGAGGAAACCGAGCTGGTCCATGAAGAACTCCCGGTTGGGCACCGGGTCCTTGCACATCAGGTTGACGTGGTCGATGCGGCGCACCGGGATGCCCCGCAGCGGCCGCTTCTGCGGGCGGCTCTTGAGCTGGCTGCGCTGACCGTCAGGGGCAGTGTAGTACTCGAGCTCCCAGACAAGCTCCATCGGGTGCCCATCCGGCGTGCGGATCCGGTAGGACGGCCCATGGCCCAGGTCGCCGTCGCTCCAGCCGAGCCCATAGGGCGTGTCCTTGAGCCGGCGGGCGCATTCCTCAAGGGCTTCCCGGGAAAACGTGCGCCAGGCAACGTGGCCTAAGCCCGGTTTGTCCCGCTCGGTCAGCTTGAGGCTGTAGGTGTAGTTGTCTTCATACCCCCGCAGGTAGACGGACTGGCCTTCCTGCGCGACCGGCTCCATCCCGAGGAAGTCGCGGAAAAACCAGAGCGACTCCTCGGGCTTGGGCGTGAAGAGCTCCACGTGTGCGAGCTGCGCCACCGGATAGCCGATTCCCTTGCCGGTCATCGGTGATGCCCTCCCTTCGCTACGCGCCTTCTTTCCACGGGGCGGCCGTCCAGCCGCTCAAGTCGTAGTCGCTCATGAAGTCGTCCACCATCGCCTTGAAGGCGTCCGTCTGCCCGCGCTTGGCCGCCCACTGCAGCACGTCGATGTACTTTTGCTCCGCGTTGCCGGCGTAGTTGAGCTCGTACAGCCCGTGCCGCCCGGCGAACTCCGAGTACATCGCGTCCCAAATGACCTTAAACAGCTTGGACCGTTCCAGCGCCGTGAGCCCGGTGCCCCGCATGTAGCGGTCGATGATGGGCCGCAGCTCGGGGTTGAGGAAGTCCTTGTAGGACGACACGTTGAGCACGGGGCTGCCGCCCAGGGTGCGCTCAAAGATCTCCCGCACCCGGTCCCAACAGAAGTTGGTGGCGATGCGGGCCGCCCCGGCGTACTCCAGCCGCGGCACGACGCTCCCGCCCAGGCTCGGCTCGGGATCCCGGGCCATGGCCGCCACCAGGGCCCAGAAGAGGTTGCGCAGGCCGATGACCTCGCCCACCGCCACCTGCACGCCCCGGAAGTCGGCGGTACCGTTGCACTCGACCCCTTTGAGCAGGAGGCCCGCCACGAACTCCATCTTGATCGCCATGCGGATGGTGGCCTGGAAGTTGAAGCGGGGGAAGAACCCGGAATCCGCGTAGAACGCCTTCACCTTGCGCACGTCCCGGTAGATGAGCACATCCTCCCAGGGGATGAAGGCGTTGTCCAGGATGAGCACCGCGTCGTTTTCGTCGAAGCGGGCGGCCAGCGGGTAGTCAAAGGGATGCCCCGCCTTGGCTTCGTAGGAGGCGCGGGAGATGAGGTACTGGCCCGGGTTGTTCATGCGCACAAAGAACACCAGGGCGAAGTCCTCGTCGCGGCCCTCCTGGAGGCGGGCCGCCGAGCCGCTGTTGCAGGCCACAAAGGACCCGTGGGTCAGGGCGCTGGCGGTCGCCACCTGCTTGGCCCCGCTCACGTAGATGCCGGCGTCGGTTTCCTTGACCACGTGGATGAACACGTCGCGCACTTCCTGGGGCGGCCGGTTGCGGTCCACCGGCGGGTCGACGATGACGTGGTTCATAAAAAGCACCCGCCGGGCGGTTTCCTCATACCAGCGGCGGGCGCTGTTGCCAAAGGGGGCGTAGTAGTCGGGGTCGGCCCCGAGGGTGGCCATGAAGGACGCCTTGTACTCGGGCGTGCGCCCCATCCAGCCCCAGCTCATGCGCTGCCAGGCGGCGACGGCCTCGCCGGCCTTGGCCAGCTCGTCGGCGCTGTAGGCGGGAGCGAAAAACCGGTGGGTCACGATGCCGTACCGGTCCCGCGTCAAGAGCGTCTCCTGCATGCTCTCGTCGTGCAGCAGGTCGTAGAGCCGGGCGATGGAGCGCGCGGCGTTGCGGTAGGCGGGATGCTTGGTCACGTCCCGGATGAGCTCACCGTCAATGTATACCTTCCGCCCGTCCCGCAGGCTCTCGAGGTACTCCTCGCCCGTCATGCCCTGGAAGTCCTTGGCCAATGCCCCGTCTTGGGCCGGCCGCGCGCCGTGCGCCGTCCCGCCTGCTTTGGCCTCCGTCGTCTCCGACATCTTCTCCGCTGGCTGCACCACCGTTCACCCGCCCTTCCGGTTGTCCCGGCCGGCTGTGGCCTAGGCCCTTGGCCGGTGGCCCGCGGTGCGTTGCGGCACTCGGCCCACCGCCTGTCACGCCGGCCTGCGCGGCTTAGGCGCTCGAGCGGGCACCGCCGCGCTGCGCGATCTCGTAGGCCACCTGGATGATCTGGTCTTCCTGGCCGCCCACCGTCCGCCGCCGGCCCAGCTCCAGCAGGATGTCCCGCACCTCCACGCCAAACCGCTCCGCCGCCCGGCGGGCGTGCAGGAGGAACGACGAGTACACCCCCGCGTAGCCGATGACCAGGGCATCCCGGTCGATGACGATGGGCCGGGGCAGCATGGGCTTTACCACCTCCTCCGCCGCGTCCATGACGCCGTAGACGTCGACGCCCGTGTCAATCCCCATGCGGTCCAGCACCGCCGCGAGCACCTCCAGCTGCGTGTTGCCCGCGCCCGCGCCCAGGCCGCACAAGGACCCGTCCAGCCACGTGGCGCCCGCCTCCAGCGCCGCCACGGTGTTGGCCACCGCCAGCCCCAGGTTGTTGTGGCCGTGGAAACCGACTTCGCACTCAAGGGCGTCCCGGAGCGCCTGCACCCTCGCCCGGGCTTCTTCCACCAGCAGGGCCCCGGCGGAGTCGACGACATAGACCACGTGGGCCCCGGCGTCCTCCATGATGCGGGCTTGCCGGGCCAGCTCCGCCGGGGAGATCATGTGGCTCATCATCAGGAAGCCGCACACCGTCATGCCCATCTCCCGGGCCAAGGCGATGTGCTGCGGGGCGATGTCCGCCTCGGTACAGTGCGTGGCGATGCGGGCCACCTTGGCGCCCAGCTCCACCGCCTCTTTGAGCTCCCGGCGGGTGCCGATGCCCGGCAAGAGCAGCACGGAAACCTGGGCGTTAGGGGCGTTTTCCACCGCCGCCCGCAGCCACCGGGTGTCCGGCTCCCGGGAAAACCCGTACTGCAGGGACGATCCGCCCAGGCCGTCGCCGTGGCTGACCTCAAAGACAGGCACCCGGGCCCGGTCCAGGGCGGCGGCCACGCGCGCCACCTGGTCCGAAGTGAACTGGTGGCGCACCGCGTGGCTCCCGTCCCGCAGGCTCACGTCTACCAGCGTCACACGGGGCTTCCGGGCGCCATCCCCGCCGGCCGCCTGCGCCCTCTCCTGCGAGCTTGCCTGTGCCGCCGGCTGCGGCGCCGTCCGCAATACCGCTTGTGTGCCCACTTGCGTGCCCGCCTGCATGCCCGCTTGCATCGGCACCGTCCTCCTCGCCTTCTTGCCGCCCGCGCCGGGTGCCAGGCCCCCGCCCTTAGGCCGCCGGCGCCTGCCGCGCCGCGGCCACCTGCTCGGCCACCCGCACGGCCGCGGCCGTCATGATGTCGAGATTCCCGGCGTAGCGGGGCAGGAAGTCGCCCGCGCCTTCAACCTCCAGCATGACGGTGACCAACCGTCCCCGGCCGTCCGGCGCCTCACCCACCAAGGGCGGCACCTTGAGCCGGTAGCCCGGGACGTACCGTTGAATCTCGGCCACCATGGCCTGGACCGAACGCTCCAGGGCCGCCGGGTCCACTTCCGGCACCAAGGCGTAGATGGTGTTGGTCATGAGAATCGGGGGTTCAGCAGGATTGAGGATGATGATGGCCTTGCCCCGGGCCGCTCCGCCGACCCGCTCGAGGGCCCGGGCGGTGGCGACCGTGAACTCGTCAATGTTTTGCCGCGTCCCCGGCCCCGCGCTCTTGGAGGCGATGGTGGCCACGATCTCCGCGTACTCCACCTCCGCGACCCTCCGGATGGCGTACACGATGGGCACCGTGGCCTGCGCCCCGCAGGTCGCCAGGCTGATGTTGTCGGGCCACGCGTCGTGCTCCCTCGGGATGGCCGGCACCACCGGCGGCCCCACCGACGCCGGCGTCAGGTCGATGGCCACCTTGCCGGCCTGCTTGAGCAGCGGCGCGTGCTTGAGGTGAGCGTGAGCCGACGTGGCATCAAATACGATCTGGATGTCCGGGTCGTCGAGCACCGCGTCGATCCCGGCGGTGCTGGTGGGCACCCCAAGGCTCCTGGCCCGGGCGAGCCCTTCTGATGCCGGATCGATCCCCGCCAGCATGCGCAACTCCAGGTGCGGATTGCGCAGCACCTTGTACATCAAATCCGTGCCGATGTTGCCCGAGCCGAGAATCGCCACGCCGACGGCCATCGCTGTCGCCTCCCACGTTCTTCTCTAGCCCGCCGACCGCTCCACGAAACTCCTTCGGCTCCAAACCTCGCCGTTTGCCCGAGCGCCTAAGCGGTGAACTGCACCGCCACGGGCGCCAGGCCCCCCACCTCGACCCGCACCAACTGGCCGGCAGCCACCGGCACCGCGGGGCCCAAGGACCCCGAGAGCACCACGTCGCCGGCCTCCAGGCGCTGGCCCAGGCTCGCCAGCTTGTTGGCCAGCCACGCCACGCACGTGGCCGGATGGCCGAGGGCTGCCGCGCCGGTGCCGCTGGACGCGAGCCGCCCGTTGACGTAGAGCGTCATGCCTGCGAGAGCCAGGTCCAGCTCCCGCCAGCGGCTGCACCAAGGCCCGACGGCAAACGCGCCGCACGAAGCGTTGTCGGCCACCGTGTCCACCAGCCGGATGCGCCAGTCGCGGATGCGGCTGTCCACGATCTCGATGGCCGCCGCCACGGCAGCGGTGGCCCTGAAAACGTCCGCCACGCTGACCCCCGGCCCGCTCAAGGGCTCCTTGAGCAAGAAGGCGATCTCGCCCTCCGCGCGCGGCTGGATGAACCGGCCTACAGGCACCGACGCGACGCCGCTGGGCGCCGGCAGGTGAAGGCTCTCCAAGAGCGTCCCGTAGTCGGGCTCGTTGACGCCAAACTGCTCCTGCATGGCGCGGCTGGTGAGGCCGATCTTGCGGCCGACGACGGCGTCGCCTTGCTCAAGCCGCCGCGCGACCCACGCCTGCTGGATCCGGTACGCGGCCTCCACGTCCGCCAAGCCCGGGTTTTCATGCAGCGGCTCGATGGGCCGGCGGGTTTCCCAGGCCTCGGCGAGCCGACCGGCCAAAACGTCGATGGCAACCTCCACGTCCTGATCCCTCCACGCCGGGATTCAGGGTAAACCGCGCTGCCGGGAGTACCGTCCAAGGGTCCGCCAGCGCCCCCGGCCCGGGCGCGTCAGACGGCGATGCAGATGTTGGCCGCCTCGGTAAACACCTCGAGGCTGTAGTGGCCGCCCTCGCGCCCGATGCCGCTGTACTTCATGCCGCCAAACGGCACCCGGAGGTCCCGCACGAAGAAGTCGTTGACCCACACGGTGCCTACTTGCAGCTGCGCCGCCACCCGGTGCGCCCGGCGGACGTTGCTGGTCTGCACCACCGCGCTCAAGCCATACTGGGTCCCGTTGGCCCACTCGATGACCTCCGCCTCGTCGTCAAAGGGCGTCACGGTCACCACCGGGCCAAAGACCTCGCGTTGGCAGATCTCGTCCTCCGGCCCCACGTCCACGATGACCGTGGGCTCCATGAAGCTGCCGCCGTCCAAGGGCGCGGGCAGTGCGAGGCGTTTGCCGCCCGTGAGCACCTTGGCCCCGTTTTGGACCGCCCGCTCCACAAAGCCCATTACCCGATTCAGGTGCTCGTGGTTGATGAGGGCTCCCATCTGCGTCTCGGGATCCATGGGGTCGCCCACCCGGATGGCCCGCGCCCGCTCCACAAAGGCCGCGAGAAACCGGTCGTACAAGCTCCGCTCCACGAAAATCCGCGGCCCCGCCAAGCAGAACTCGCCTTGATTAAAGAACGCTGCCCTGATGGACACCTCCACCGCCCGTTCGAAGTCCGCGTCCGCAAAGACGATGTTGGCGCCCTTGCCGCCCAGCTCAAAGGAAAGCCGCTTGAGGGTCGGGGCGGCGTTGGCCATGATGATCTGGCCGGTGACGGTTTCGCCGGTGAAGGAAATCAGGTTCACGCCGGGATGGCGGGTCAGGAACTCGCCGGCACTGTCGGGCCCGTACCCGTGCACCACGTTAAACACGCCCGGGGGTAGGCCGGCTTCCTGGGCCAGCTGCGCCAGCTTCCACGCCGCCAGCGGCGTCCACTCGGCCGGCTTCAGCACCACCGTGTTGCCAAAGGCCAGCGCCGGGCCGATCTTCCAGGTTTCCAAGAGCAGCGGCACGTTCCAGGGCGTGATGAGGCCCGCCACCCCGACGGGATGGCGCAGCACGTAGTTGATGTAGCCGTTTTCCATGGGGTAGGCCTCGGACGGGAGCATGGCCGCGAAGTCGGCGAAGAAGCGGATATTGGCCGCGGCCCGCTCAATGTAGGGGCGGCCGTTGTCCCGTATGGGCCGGCCCACGTCCAGCGTTTCGAGGCGCGCCAGCTCATCGCCGTGCGCGATGATGGCGTCGGCAAACCGGTGTAAGACCTGGCGCCGCTCCGAGGGCTTCATCTTGCCCCAGACGCCAAAAGCCCGGCGGGCCGCCGCCACCGCGGCGTCGACCTCCGCCTGCCCTCCTGCCGGAGCCGTCCCGATCTCCTCGCCCGTCGCGGGGTAGATAATGGGAAACCTCGGTCCCCCGTCGACGAACTGGCCGTCGATGAAGTGTTGGACCTTGAAGTGATGGGTCTGGGAACGCTTGACCTCAGTTGCCATGGCGGGAGCCTCCCAAGTTCACTGAACCTCCCAAGTTCACTGGATAGGTGCGACCAGCGATGCGCCCAAGGGCCCCTCCGCTACCACCGCGCCCGCCGTGGGCAGCGCCACCGCCGCGCAAGGAGCACCCAAAAGCAGGAGATCGCCGCGGCGCAGGCCCCGGCCCAGGGACACGGCCTTGTCCGCCGCCCAAATGACCCACGCAACCGGGTCGCCCAGATCGGCCAAGGCCCCCTCCTGCCACGCTTGCCCGTCCACGGTCAAGCGCAGCCGGTGGCTCCCGTCCAGCAGCACGTCCGGCGGGAGCGGGCGCCCGCCCAGGATCACGGCGCCACCGGAGGCGTTGTCCGCCACCACGTCGCCGGCCGTAAAGCGGTAACCCGCGTAAATGCTGTCAAGCACGTCCACCGTGAGCAGGGCGAAGTCGATGGCCGCCAGCACCTGACCGCGGCGGGCGCCCGCGCCCACGTCCCGGGCAAACACCACCGCCAGCTCGGGCTCCACCCGCGGCTGGATGAACCGCCCCGCCGGCACGCCTTCGCCGGGGTTGATCAGCATGGACCGGTGCAGATGGCCAATGATGGGCTCCGATACCCCCATCTGCCGCTGCTTGCTGGGGCTGAGCAGGCCCAGCTTATAGCCGGCGATGGCGTCGCCCTGCACTTCGCGCTCTCTGGCCATCGCCACCTGCACACCGTAGGCGGTATCCAGCGGCAGAGGTGCTTCCGCTGCGAAGGAGCCCCGCGGCGTCCGGGCGGCGCGGCAGCGGGCGATGGCCGTTTGGATGGCGGCAGCGTCCATGAGCGCTTGCGTCACTCCCCGGCAGGAGTCATATATGATCTATTCGTTTGAGGAGACCGGCCGGCAAAGAAGTCCTCGGCCGCACCCTCATGGAGTGCGATACGCACGCGGCCGTCAGGAACGGCCAGGATGCGCTTCACTTCTTCATTCAGCCTTTCGAAAAGCGCCCGTTTTTCGGCTTGCGTCAGGCGCCGGCCGTAGACCAGCACTTCGACGAACGGCATGGACCGCCGGCCTCCCGGTCATATATCTGATACGATCCTTGCGGTCTGTAATTCCACGCTATCTGCACAACTCCTTCCATATGACAACTTTTTTGGACAAAATTTGCGCGAATCCCGGGTATTGAACGCAACCCACGCCGCAAATGGGCCGGAACGGCGAGGCGAGGCTTGGATTCGGACAGGAAGTGTGCTCGTCATTGCCGAATTTTTGAGGGATTTCGCAGTGAGGTGACGCCATTGAAGCCGCTCCCTTCTCGGCGCGACGGCCGGGAAACCCGGGCACGGCTCTTGGACGTGGCCCAAAAGACTTTCGAAGAGCGCGGCTACCACGGGGCGTCCGTAGCCGAGATTTGCCGGCGGGCGTCGGTGGCCAACGGCACCTTCTACCGGTACTTCCACGACAAGGACGAGGTGTTTCTCCACTTGGCCGAGCGCCTGGGCCAAGGGCTTGAGGCTGTGCTTTCCGCGGCGCTCAAGCGGCCCGGCACCGTCGAGGATCGGCTCCGTAGGGCCTTGGCCGCGTTCTACAGCTACGTGGGCGAGCACCGCGCTTTGTGGCAGATCTTCCGGGAGGCGGAATTCGTGCGGCTGGAGCTGCCCGTGCGGGTCTACCACCGCCTGGCCCGCCGCATCGAGGAGCACGTGTTCACGCCCGAAGACCGGGCGGACGCGGCGGCCCGGGCCGCCATCCCCTTTGCCCTGATGGGCTGCGCCTATATGGTCGGCACCCGCTACATCATCTGGGAAAACCGCCCGGTGCCCGACGCTGACCTGGAGGCGGTCGTCGATTTTGCCACCCGCGGGCTGAGCACGGACGCCCCCTTGGCGCCTATCCCGTGGCCGCCCGCCGGCGGCGGTGCCGACGCCCAAGGCGGGAGCACGGACGAAACCGGCAGCACCACCAGCAACACGGCCAGCAGCATGGCCAGGAGCAACGGCACGGCGGAGCCCGGCCGGGACGAAACCGCAGGCGAGCGCACCCGCCGGCGGCTGCTCGCGGCGGCGGAGCAGTGCTTCGGCGAGATGGGCTATTTCGGCGCCCAGATCGCCGACATCACGCGCCTGGCGGGGGTCGCGCAGGGCACCTTCTACGTCCACTTCCCGGGCAAGGTGGACATTCTCCGGGAACTGGTGCGGGACATCAACCGGCGGCTGCGCCGCCGGGTGCGCCAGGCCATCGCCGGCTCGCTCGACCGGCGCCATGCGGAAGTGCTGGGCCTGGCCGCGTTTCTCCAATGGCTGCACGGCCGGGGCGGCATCTACCGCATCGTCCGGGAGGCCGAATTCGTAGACGAAGAGGTGGCCCGCTGGTACTACACCCGCCTGGCCGAAGGCTACGGGCCCGCCCTCGCGGCCGCGGCCCAGGCCGGCACGGTGCGGCCCATCCCGCCGGAACCCCTGGCCTACGCGCTCCTGGGCCTCGGCCACATCAGCGGCCTGCGCTGGGTGCTCTGGCCCGGCCCCGACCCGGACGCGGTGCAGCTGGATCTGCCCGACGTCGTGCGGTCGCTGGGCGCTTTCATCCTCTACGGCGTGGAGGGGGTGCGGCGGGGCGCGGCCGTGCCCTTTGCGCCTGCCCTGAAGTGAGAACTGGGTCGGATGTCATTATCGTGATCGGGAGCGTCATCAGGTGCGCGGCGCCACGGGTGCGCCCTGTCACCACGGCGCGACACGACAAGGAGGTTGACCCGCCATGCCCAAAGCCCGCGTCGGCGGCATCGAACTGTATTACGAGGTTCACGGCGAAGGCACGCCGCTGGTGCTCATCCACGGCCTCGGCATGCCGGCGACCACCTGGTACCGCCAGGTGCCGGCCTTTGCTGCCCGCCACCAAGTCATCGTGCTGGACAACCGGGGCGCCGGCCGCTCCGACCAGCCCTACGAGGGCTATTCCATCCACCGTATGGCGCAGGATGTGGTGGAGCTGCTGGACCACCTCAACATCCCCCGGGCCCACATTCTCGGCCTCTCGCTGGGCGGCCTCATCGCCCAGGAGCTGGCCCTCTCCTGGCCCGAGCGGGTGCACGGCCTCATCCTCGCCTGCACCTACCCCGGGGGGCCTGAGTACCTGGAGGCGACCAGCGAGATGTGGCGGGAGCGGCTCAACGTGGCCGGCATGAGCGTCGAGCAGGTTTTCCGCATGGCGCTGGAGTGGGGCACAACGGCCCAGTTCCGGGAGACCCATCCCGACGAGGTGGAGCGCTTCGTCCGCCTGCGGGTGGAGCTGCCGGGCAGCGGGCACGGCTTCCAGGGGCAGTTCCAGGCCGGCGCCGCCTTTGACGCCCGCGATCGGCTGCCCCAGCTGCGCTGCCCCACCTTGGTCCTCCACGGCACCGAAGACCGGGTCGTGCCGCCCCGCTTCGCCGAACAGCTGGCTCGCCTTATCCCAGGGTCGCGCCTGCACTGGATCCGTGGCACCGGCCACTTGCCGTTCCTGGAGAAGCCTGGGGCCTTCAACGAGGCGGTGCTGGCCTTCCTCCGCCAGGTGGAAAACCCGGCCGCGGCCCCCCTGATCTCGGAGCGGTCCCTGGCCGGCAAGGTCGCCCTGGTCACCGGCGGGGCCCGGGGCATCGGCCGCGCCATCGCCCACGCCTTGGCCAGCGCCGGGGCCAGCGTGGTCGTCAACGACCTGGCGCCGCCACCAGATGTGGAGGACCTCCTCGACGCGCTGGCGGCCCACGGCGGCACGCCGCGCTTTGTGGCCGCCAACGTGAGCCGCTTTGAGGACGTGGAGCGGATGCGGGACGAGGTGGTCAGCGCCTACGGCGGGCTGGACATTCTCGTCAACAACGCAGGGATTACCCGGGACGCGTTCTTTACCAAGATGACGCTGGAGCAGTGGCACGCCGTCATCGACGTCAACCTGCACGGCGTCTTTTACTGCTGCAAGGCGTTCGTGGACGCGATGATAAGCCGGGGCTGGGGGCGCATCGTCAACATCTCGTCCATCGTCGGGCAGACCGGAAACCTGGGCCAGGCCAACTACGCCGCCGCCAAGGCGGCCGTCATCGGCCTCACGCAGACGCTGGCCCGGGAACTCATCCGCTACGGGATCACCGTTAATGCCGTCGCGCCTGGGTTTGTGGACACCGCCATGGTGGCGGCCATCCCGGACAAGGTCAAGGAAAAGATCCTGGCGGGCATCCCGGCGGCCCGCCTGGCTCAACCCGAGGAGATCGCCGCCGCCGTGCTTTACCTGGCCTCGCCGGCCGCGGGTTACGTCACCGGCCAGGTGTTGCCCGTCAACGGCGGCGCGCGCATGTGACGACGAAAGCGGGCCGGCGTACCCGGCAACCTGCCGGGCCCCGGCCTGCTTCCCAATCCTTCCGACCCGCAGCTGGGCCGCTCAGCGTCCTGGCGCCGGCGCCCGCGGCGCCCGCCGGCGGGCCCACCAGTCCGCGGCGCTGCCGACGATGCCCTTGGGCAGGAACATGACGATCAGGATGTAGATGAGGCCAAAGATGAGCAGCCAGTGGCGGAAGACGCTGCTCAAGACGGTGTCCAGCACCTCCACGACGCCGGCGCCCAGCACCGGGCCGATCAGGGTGCCCGCGCCGCCCACCATGGTCATGAGCAGTACGTCAATAGTGGTCAGGACCGACAAGAGCCCCGGCGACACGTAGCTGAAAAACATCGCGTTGCCCATCCCGGCCAGCGTGGCCAGCATCCCGGCGATTACCATGCAGACCAGCTTGTGGGCAAAGACGTTGTAGCCTAGGGCCGCCGCCCGGGCTTCGTTCTCCCGGATGGCCACGAGGGTGCGGCCGAAAGGCGAGCTGATCAGCCGCTGGAGTCCCAGGTACACGGCCACAAGGACCAGGAGCGAGAAGTAATAGAAGGACGTGCGATCCGCCAGCCACGGCGGCGCCGGGATGCGGGTGATGCCGTCTTCCCCGCCGGTGAAGCGGCTGAGCTTGAGGGCCAGCACGTGCACGATCTCCGCGAAGGCCAGCGTCACCATGGAGAAATACACGCCCCGGACCCGCAGGCTGAGGCTGCCCAGCAACAAGGCCGCCCCCACCGAAAGCCCGAGCCCCAAGAGCACCGCCTGGCCCAAGGGCCAGCCCATGCGCACCACAGGGATCGCGATCGCGTACGCCCCAAGCCCAAAAAACAGGGCGTGGCCCAGCGACAAGATGCCGGTGTAGCCGAGAAGCAGGTTGTAGCTCAAGGCAAAGACCGCGTAGATGAAGGCGTCGATCAGCACCGCCAGCGTGTAGCTGCCCACAAACCACGGCAGCACCGCCAGGAGCGCCACCAGCCCCACGCCCCACCCGACGCGCACCCGCGCCGGCTCCGCCGCCGGGGCCGCCGCCATCACGCGCCCTTCCGTCGCCTCCGTCTTGCTCACTGGTGATCGGCCTCCGATCCCAACAGTCCCCACGGCCTGATCAGGAGCACCAGCGCCATCAGGCCAAAGTTGACGGCCATGGCCACCTCAGGGTAAAAGAACCCCATCAGCGACTCGGCAAGTCCCACCAGCAGGCTGCCGACCGCCGCGCCGGCCACGCTCCCAAGGCCCCCGATGACCACCACGATGAAGGCGTACAGCTGCAGGTCGTTGGCCATCTGCGGCCAGACAGTGCGGAAGAAGGGCCCGGCGAGCACCCCTCCCAGCGCAGCCAGGGCCGTGCCCAAGGCAAACACCTGCGTGAACACCCGCGACACGTTGACCCCCAGCGCCTGCACCATATCGGGATTCTCCACCCCGGCCCGCACGATCAGCCCGAGCTTCGTGCGGTGCAAGAGCAAGAAGATGAGGACCAGCACCACCGCCCCGGCCGCGAGCACAAAGGCCCGGTAGCGGGCAAACGGGTAATCCAGCACAAAGGTGGTGCCCCGGGCAAAGGCGGGCACCGGGAAGCCGTGCAGCTGCGGGCCCCAGATGACCTGCACCGCTTCGCCCATGACCAGCAACAGCCCCAGGGTCAACAGGATCTGCTGCAGGTGCTTCCCGTAAAGAAACCGGACCGT